>JAFGCQ010000007.1 GCA_016932555.1 Candidatus Zambryskiibacteriota bacterium | reverse complement strand
ATTATCGGTTTAATAATTAGTTTGTTCAAGACAATTAAAATTACTAAATCAAAAAATTCTTTTAGATTAAAAATATTTTCCAGTACCGTATTTAGTCTTTTGATCTTTTCCTCAATAATATTTTTCTATGTGACTGGCCAGTTATTTTTAGATGATACGTTTGGTTTGGGTCTCTTTTTCATCTCTATAGCATGTGCAGCGGGGTTCGTTATTAATTTAATGGTGAGTATTATCCTGTCTATCAAAAGAAGAAATGTTTGGGATTACGATTACAATACAAAATCGATCATTTTATACAGCGTTGTATCGTTTTTAATCATAATAATTATACTTTTCTACAACACTTCAATTCTTTGGTTATCAAGAAGTTTAAAAAGTGAAAATCTTTGTTCTTTTACTTTATCTTTCACCGACAAATCCCTTGTCTTTCACAAAAGCACTAATGATTTATGTTTTACCGAAATAGCAAGAATCAAAAAAGACGCATTAATTTGCAAGAAAGTTGAATATAATCATCGAGGAGCTTGTTATATTAGAGTGGCCACTGCTAGTGATGATGCCGAGATATGTAAAATTGGTATGGATGAGGGAGTAAGAGGTATGGATACCTGCTTTTCATTAGTCGCTGAAGGAAAACAAATAATTTCAGTAGAAGAGATGGTTTATGCTTTTAAAAATTGTGAGAAAACAGGAGAATGTAATAGTCTTGTCAACATGGAATCAATTATTCTTAGTACGTTAAATAATCCTAATGACCCTAATCTTATCTACGCTATAAAAGCAACAACTTACTTATGGCAACCAGGACAAAGAGAAAAAGTAATCACCCCACTTAAAAATTTGCTAACAACAGCACCGTTGGAAAGCCGCAGAGCGGTCATGGATGCATTAATATATATCATGAGGGTTTTTGATTTAGAAACTGAGAAGAAAGAATTGGAAAAAATTCTTCCACTAATAGAAAATCAATCCGCACTGAGTGATTATACGGAAGAGATTATAAAAAGACTTTCTGCAGAGAGATTAACTCCAATATAAACTTTTATTTAATTCACAAACCTTCTGAATTTCAGCGATTATCTGCTTTGTTTCCGGATTGCTCTGTATAACTAGGGTTCGATTCCTCCATCACCCGCCCTAGCTGAAACTTTGGCGGATAGGCCCGCTATAAAAAATTCTTCACTGATTTTTCAATATCTTTAATTTCTTCAGGAGCGAACCATTTTATTTTTTTATCTTTTTTAAACCAGGTTTTTTGCCGCTTGGCATATTGCCAGATAGCTTTATTAAGGTTTCCAATGAGTTCTCTCTTTGATATTTTTTTCTGACATAACCAAGCTAAATACTTATATTCCAAACCGAGCTCTATCATCCTTTTCCAACTCAGGCCTTTTTTATGCAAATTTTCTGCTTCCTTTATCATGCCCTGTTTTATTCTTGCAATTAATCTTTTATAAATTCTTTCCTTTAATTTCTCATCCGGAATTCGAATTCCTATTTTCAAGACATCATACGTTTTGTCCCGCGAAGCTTTAGCGAAGTGGAAGGGTACGCTTCCTAGGGCACGACATATCTCAATAGCTCGAATTAATCTCCTCGGATTATTTTTATCAATGGTTTTTGCGCGGTTTTTGTCCAGTTTTCTTAAGATTTCAAAAAGTTCTGCTGTGGATTTTTTCTCCAGCCTTTTCCGCAATTTTATATTAAGAGGTACCTCAGGAATATTTTTATTTCCCAAAAGTGCATCAATATAAAAACCGGTACCGCCACAGATTATCGGGATTTTATTTTTGCTCAAAATTTTTTCTATGGCTTTTGTAGCTTGTTTTTTGAAGTCAGAAGCAGTAAATCTGTTTTCTTGTCCTGAGCGAAGTCGAAGAATGGGGGAAGCGACATCTAGAAGATGATGCGATATACCCCGCATCTCACTCTTAGTAATTTTGCCGGTACCAATATCTAATCCCTTATAGACTTGTCTAGAATCAACTGAAATTATTTCAGCTCCTTCTATTCCTAATTTTTTAGCTTGTCCTGAGCAAAGTTGAAGAGCAAGTTTAACTGCAATATCGCTCTTACCACTGGCTGTTGGTCCCAAAATTAAAATTATTTTAGATTTTTCTGACATAAAGAAAAAAGTTGTGCCGGAGAGAGGACTTGAACCTCCACCTCTTGCGAGACACGATTTTGAGTCGTGCGCGTCTACCAATTCCGCCACTCCGGCAACGAGAGAAGATATACTGCGAGTCTTCTCTTTCTATGCCGGAGTGTCGGCCACCTCGTTTTGTTCGGATGAAAAGCAAAGCAGTTTGCTTTTCATCCACTCCGGCATCTTAAGGAGAATATTATCACATTTCCACTTTAATTTTAAGACTTTGTGAGGTAAAATAATCTTATGTCTAATTTTTATAATGATTCTATATTTTGGGTGGAAGTAGATAAAATCAAACCCAACCCCTTACAACCTAGACGAGAATTTGACGGAGATTCAATGAGAGCTTTAGCTGATTCTATAAAGCAATACGGAGTTTTACAAGCATTAGTGGTTACTAGGAAAGAAATTCCTAAAGATGATGGTTTGGCCGTAGAATATGAACTCATAGCTGGAGAAAGACGTCTCAGAGCCTCAAAAATGGCCGGTCTTTCTCAGGTGCCAGTTATTATTAGGGTTAGCGAAGGTGAAAAACTTGAAGATGATTTAATGAAATTAGAGTTGGCTATTATTGAAAATGTCCAAAGGGAAGATTTAAATCCAGTTGAGAGAGCCCATGCCTTTAAAAAATTAGCCGACCAATTTGGCTTTAAGCATCATCAAATTGCTCAAAAGGTAGGCAAAAGTCGGGTTTATGTAACTAATACAATGCGTATTTTAGATTTACCTGAAGAAATGCTCAATGCTCTTTCTGAAGGTAAAATTAATGAAGGGCACACCAGACCTTTACTTATGCTTATAGATCGACCAGAAGAGCAGAAAGTTTTATTTCAAGACATTATTTTGCGTAAAATGAGCGTCAGAGATACTGAACAAGCAGCTCGTAAAATTGCTATTGAAAGAGTTAGGAAAATTGACGCCAATCTTGATCCGGAAATCTTGGCCTTGGAAGAGAAGTTTACTGAGAGATTGGGTACGCGAGTAAAGATCGAAAAGAAAGAGAATGGCGGCAAACTCACTATTGATTTTTTCTCCAACGAAGATTTACAAGATTTATTAGATTCTTTTAACAAAAACAGAACTGTAGAGCCTGAAGAAGAAACAAAAACAAACACGGAAGCCGGACTAGACGATAGGTCTAAAGAGGAAATTAAAGAAGATAATGAGACTCCGGTAGAAGAAGATCTTTATTCAATCAAAAATTTTAGTATTTAACTTTTCTTTTTAAAACCGCGTTGCTTTTTGGGCTCGGCAAAAATTTCTAAAGCGCGGGGAAGTTTTATAGTATAAACATCATCTTTTTTTAGAGAACGAAAATCTTTTTGATGTACGATATAAGGACCAAAACGACCGATGTTGGCACTTATCGTTTCTCCGGTTTTTGGATGTTTGCCTAATTCTCTTGGTAAGGAAAGATATTTAACAGCTTCTTCAAAAGTAACTGTACTAGGGTCTTTATCTTTAGGAATAGAAGCACGTCGTGGTTTTTTATTTGTCTCATTTTTTTCACCTAACTGTACATATGGTCCATAACGACCCTCTAAAACAAGTATTGGTAAACCAGTTTCGAGTTCAATGCCTAATTTTTTTGCTTTTTCAATTTCACTACCATCCAAATTTCTTATACCTTTGCATTTTGGGAATTTTTCACAGCTTAAAAACTTGCCACTTTTTCCGAGCTTAATTACCATTTTATTTCCGCATTCAGGACATTTAATTTTAGGATCAGCTTCTCCCAAAGTGGTAATTTTAGCAGTTTCTTCTTTTTCTTTTATTTCTTTTGAAAAAGGTTTATAGAAATCTTTGAGTGTTGGCCCATATTCTCTCTCACCTTCAGCTATCTGATCCAGTTTAGTTTCCATTTCTGCTGTGAAAGTATCACTTATATATTTTTTGAAATTATTTTCCAAAAATGTTGAGACCACATCACCAGTATCGGTTGGTTTAAGTATTCGTCCTTCTTTTTCTACATAACCCCTGTCTATTATAGTGGTTATTATAGAAGCGTAAGTAGAAGGTCGGCCGATGCCGCGTTTCTCCAATTCTTTAATTAGACCGGCTTCACTATAACGCTTGGGCGGTTCGGTTTGTTTTTCTTCAGATTTTAGGTTGATTAAAGATAAAGGATCTCCAAGTTTAACTTGTGGCAAAATAATATCTTCTCCCTTAGCTCTTGGATCTGCTAAAAGCCAGCTTCCTCTTATGACCCTAGAACCATTTGCATAAAAATTACAATTATCAACTTCAGCAATTATTTTAGTTCTCATCATTAAAGCGTCTTGCATTTGGCTGGCTACTGTTCTTTGCCAAATAAGTTTATAGAGTTTTTTCTGATCTTCACTATATCCAACAATTTCTTTATTAAAATGAGTTGGTCTGATAGCTTCATGGGCTTCTTGAGCATTCTGAGATTTAGTTTTGTAATGGCGAACCTGGTGGAATTCTGCTCCAAATTTTTTAATCACCACTTCTTTTATGTAATTAAGAGCTTCATTTGCTATGTGAGAGCTGTCAGTACGCATGTAAGTAATGTGTCCAGACTCATAAAGTTTTTGAGCAATCATCATGGTGCGTTTTGGCGAAAAGCTAAGTCGGGTTGAGGCAGCTTGCTGTAAGGTAGAAGTAGTGAACGGCGGATATGGTGCTCTTTTAACTTCCGTTTCAACTACATCTTTAACAGACCAGTTTCCTGCTTTAGCGGTATTATAAACTTTATCAGCTTCTTCTTTAGTCTTGGGTTCTTTCTCGTAAAAAGCAGTGAAGGACCCTTCAAACGAAGTTCCTTCTTTTGTTTTTTGTAATTCAGCATTTATTACATAAAAAGTTTCTGGCACAAAAGCTCGGATCTCTCGTTCGCGTTCCATGAGGATTCGTAAGGCGGGGGATTGTACTCGACCGGCTGAAAGGCCGTACCTGACTTTTTTCCAGATAAGACCGGAAAGATCATAACCAACAAGTCTATCTAAAACTCTTCTAGCCTCCTGAGCTTTGCGAAGATTTTGATCGATATCCCTAGGGTGTTCCAAAGCTTCTTGAATAGCTTCCTTAGTAATCTCGTTATAAGTCACTCTTTTGATTTCCGGTTTTGACTTTTGATTTTTGACTTTTGAATTTGCAAACTCATTTTTGATGAGTTCTGCGAGGTGCCAAGCAATAGACTCACCTTCACGATCAGGGTCGGTAGCTAGAATTATTTCATCTGCATCTTGCGCTAACTCTTTTATATTTTTAACTACTTTTTCTTTACTTTTGGAAATTTCATAATGGGGAATAAAACCGCTCTCGATATCGATAGCTTTTTTATTTGATTTGGGTAAGTCGCGCACGTGTCCGACGGAGGCGACTACTTTATAATTATCCCCAATATATTTTCCAATAGTTTTAGCCTTAGCCGGCGACTCTACAATCAATAATTTTTTACTCATATCTACACAGAATAATTTAAAAAAACAAAAAATGCAAAATTTAACATAAAAAAACTGCCCTGAGACTTTGCAAAACTTCTGCAAAATCTCAGGGGCAGCTAAATACTTACTATCAAACTCTAGTATTTTTCAAGTGGGGGAATATCGAGATATTCTTCAGTCTCAACCCCTTGTTTTTCCAGGATCTCTACTAAATACTCATATATATCCTGTCCCATATCGAGTATGCGTAACGGATAAAGATCTTTGTTTATTTCGGAAAGCAACTCTGTACTCATTGGTTTGGCTTTAGTAACACCAAGTAATGCACCGGCCTCAAGAACAGAGTTTAATTTTTGAAGCGTGATTGGGAGATTATCCGGATAACGTTTTTCAGATATCCATTGCAATTCTCTCTTAAGACTGTTTCCAAAAGCATCTTTTGCGTTATCAAGCAAAGCGTTTTTATCCAACATCTCTTTTCTCCTTATTTTGTCGCGTTTGTCTATGTCTTCCCCATGAAGAACTGCAATTCGACCGCCTACTTTCAATTATAGCATATTTAAGTAGATTTTGTCAAGTGAGGTGGATTTGGCCTAAGTGTTCATTAATCAAGCCTTTGAGTTCAAGGAGAGTGAGGAGAGTTTGGGTTTCGGAGATGGGGATTTGATGCTTTTCCCGAGCGCGGCGGAGGATCTCGTCACGCTCTAATGGCTCTTTAAGTATCTCGATTATTATAAGTTCGTTTGCTGAACAATTGGAATATTTTTTTGGATTTCCTTCTCTACCTTTTTCATTTTTATGATTCATAATTCCTGATTCATAATTCAAGTCCAATTCACCTACTCCCAAAGCTTCCAATATATCTTCGGCACTTCTTATCGGTGTAGCTCCCAGACGCAACAACATATGAGGTCCATCTGAATGAGGAGAAAAAATACTACCAGGAATTGTTAAAACTTCCCTATTGTATTCAGTGGCTAATTTGGAAGTGATAAGGGTACCAGACTTCATTTCCGCTTCTACTACCAAAATAGCGTGACTCATGCCAGCCATAATGCGATTGCGGCGGGGGAAACTGAAAAAAACTTTTTTGGCTGCGGTGTCGTGCATTAAGAGAGAAGCTTTTTGCTCCGGTTCCATTTCTGAAATTAAAGTTCCGTCATTTTGAACTATTTCTTCAGCCAAATTTACATGACTTTGCGGATGTAGAGCTTTCGGATCAAGTCCTGAACCGGGTATGGCGATAGTGGGCAGATTATTTTTGAGAGCGGCCCGGTGAGCGATAGAATCAATACCTAAAGCCAGCCCCGAAACAATAGTTATAGGATAATTTGCCAACTCTCGAATCAAAAATTCAACAGCTTCCCTACCATAATTCGTATATTTGCGGCTACCAACTACACAAAGCAACTTTCTCTTATAGTCGGGTATCTGACCCGCAAAATATAATTTTTCTGGCGGATCATTGATCTCTTTTAAAAGCGGTGGCCAATCAGATCTTTTTAAAGTCTTTATTTCGTAATTTTTCATTATTTTGAGGTATTAACATTCATTATAACATCTGATATCATTTGAATCATGAAGTATGAATTACGAATTATGCATAATTCATGATTCATTATTCTTAATTCATTTTTTTATGTTGGATATTAAATTTATTCGAGATAACGCTGAATTAGTACAGGAAGGTGCCAAGAAAAAGCATATAGATTTTGATATTAAAAAGTTATTAGAGGTAGATGATAAAAGAAAGGCCCTGAGTCAACAACTTGAAGAAAAAAGAGCCAAACAGAATCAAGTTAACACAGAAGTACCCAAAGTCGATTCAGATAAAAGAACCCAACTAATAAAGGAAATGCAGCTCCTAAAAGAAGAAATGCAAAAATTAGAAGAACAACTAAAAGAGGTTATAATCGAGTGGCAAAAACTTATGGTGGCAGTGCCTAATATTCCAGATATGTCGGTGCCTGAAGGTGAAGATGATAGCACTAATTTGGAAATAAAAAGTTGGCCTGTAAGTGCAAGCGGGGGAGAAAAAACTAAATTTAGTTTTACTCCCAAGAACCACACCGAACTCATGTTAGATTTAGACATGGCTGATTTTGATCGGGGCACCAAAGTAGCTGGTTTTCGTGGTTATTTTCTGAAAAATGATGGAGCTCTTCTTTCTTACGCTATTTGGCAGCATGCTCTAAACCATTTTTTAGCCAAAGATTTTACGCCAATGATCGTACCCTCATTAATTCGCCGAGAGTCTCTGATTGGCTCAGGTTATCTACCCCAAGGCGAGGAAGATTTATATAGGACTCAAGATGGTGAATATCTTTCGGGTACTGCGGAAGTAGCAACCATGGCTTATTATATGGATGAAATTTTAGATAAAAAAGATTTACCCAAAAAGTTTTTATCATTTTCGCCATGTTTTAGAAGAGAAGCTGGTGCTCATGGTAAAGATGTCAAAGGCTTAATACGGGTTCATGAGTTTTATAAATTGGAGCAGGTTATCTTATGTGAAGCTAGTCACGAAGAGTCAGTAAAGCAGCATGAATTTTTACATCGCAATACTGAAGAATTTATTGAAAGTTTAAAAATTCCCTATCGAACTGTCATAAATTGTGCTGGTGATTTAGGACTAGGACAGGTCAAAAAATATGATATTGAACTTTGGGTACCACTTGAAAAAAAATATAGGGAAATTGGCTCGACTTCTTATTTCCACGATTTTCAAACCCGCCGGTTGGGTATTCGTTATAAAGATGAAGATCCTTCGGCAAGCTCAGGACAAGGTAAAATGAAGTTTGCCCATTCATTAAATTCGACTGCCATCCCGACGCCGCGCATATTGGTTTCTCTTATTGAAAATTTCCAACAAATTGATGGTTCTATCATCATACCAGAAGTGCTAAGGCCTTATATAGGTGGTAGAGAAAAAATCTCCAAAAATTAAAATATGACTCCACAAAGAAGATATAAAAAAGCGTCTTCTAGGATAAGCCAAAGAAACAGAGTAAGAAAAAAGATAAAATTATTTTTTCAGATAATCTCACCTTTGGCTTTAATTATAGGTTTTATTCTCTTAATGAGGGTTGATTTTTTGCAAATTAAAAATTTTAAGGTGGTTGGTACTGAACATGTTAAAGCTGAAGATATAAAGGTT
>JAFGCQ010000006.1 GCA_016932555.1 Candidatus Zambryskiibacteriota bacterium | reverse complement strand
CAGAGACTAAAAAGGCTACTAAAGAAAAAATTCTAGAAAGACAAAACAAGCCAGAGATAAAAATCAAACACAAAGAAACTGACCAGACCCATCTAATGATCGGGCTTCGAGCTTTCAGTATTTACGACGAAAAAATTTCTGCTCTGAGATTACTTTCAGCGATACTTGGTGGTGGCATGAGCTCGCGTCTTTTTCAAAAGATGCGCGAGGAGCTTGGCATTTGTTATTATGTGAAGTCTATAACCGATGAGCTCACTGACCACGGCGTCTTAGCCATTGCTGCTGGGGTGGATTCTTCAAGAGTAGACCAAGGTATAAATGGGATATTGGAAGAAATGATAAAAATTCGAGATGAAAAAGTACCGGCGGGAGAATTGCGTAAAGCCAAAGATTATCTTATAGGTAATATGTATCTGGGACTTGAATCATCAGATGCTATGGCCAATTTTTATGGATTCCAAGAAATTCTTAAAGAAAAAATTAAAACTCCTAAAGATATTGAAAAAGAAATTGAAAAAATTACTAATACAGATATTCAAGAAGTAGCTAAAGAAGTTATAACTAACAATAAACTTAATCTGGCAATTGTTGGTTGCTACGAAGATCCCCAACCATTTGAAAATATCTTAAAAGTCTAGATAAAATTATCTCAATTTGTTATAAATAATTTCAGACTTGGTTCTTATTCAACATTTAAAAAGGATAGGATAATGTTCAAGCACTTTTTTGATGGTATGTCTCTGAAAATGAAAATATTGTGCGGCTTTTTGATTGCCAAAGGGACAAAACTTCTAATCACGGGTTTTTTGTTTTTTTTAGCCTCTTCCGAGCCGCCGATCTTGTTGAAAATACCAAATTTCTACACTGGTTGTATTCTTTTTTTGTTTCATTTTCTCTGTTTTTGGCTCGTTTTTTCAATCAGGGTCCAAATAGATGGAAATGAAATGATTAAAGAAATGTCGCTCAAAAGTAATCTTTTCTAAATGTTAATCTCACAAAGAAAAATCTCGATTTCTTTGTGGGATTTTTCTTTTACAAATAAATCTGGCCGTAGTTCTACTTAGTAAAACTACGGCCATTATTCATACTTCCATTTTATTCATTTTATTAACCATCTTCTTGAGCTCTTTGTAACCCTCGAGTTCTTTGCGAAGTTGGTTGTTTTCAGTAGTTAATCTTTTGTTTTCCTCTACAATTTCTTTAAAGGCTACATGAACCAAATCTACTTTTGAAAGAGAAGATAAAAATTCTTCCAAAAGATTAATCGAGTCCTGTTTCCTTGGTTCGAAAGCGGTCCTTCTTTTGCATCGGTAATATGCTATCTCGATTGATCTCCGAGATTTCGTGATTCCTTGTGAGATTGCCAAATCACTAAGACGCTCAATTTCTTTTTTAGGTTCTATTGTGAAATCAGCATTAACTGTGATAAATCCAGACACAGCACCTTTAGAAGCTCGCATCTCGGTTTCTTGTGTTTTTGTATCCAATTTTTCCTCCTTCTCCATCGGTATTTTTGATGATAAATCTTTTGTAAGCGGTAATGGTGCCAATTTCGGCAATAATTCTTCAAGGATCCGTTTTATTTCGCCGGTATTCTGACAAATCCGAAAAAAATTTGCGCCAGTCCCCCTGGCCATTCTTTGGACTTGTTCCTTTATTTTGTGCTTAATGAAGCGAGTAAAAATAACCACTTCAACAAAAGCTGGAAATTTTTTACTGCTGATACCGTGGCCATCGTTGCAATTCCAAAAAATTAGCCTCTGATTATCCTTGAATTGAGCTTCAATATTACCTATCCTGCCGCCTACAATCAAAATTCGGCCTGATGGGCTCAAATCTTTCATAGATCTCCTTTCTCTAGAAATTATCACTGAAAACTTTTTCTTATTGCATTATACATTAATACTTATATTTGTCAAATATTTTTCAAAACTTCAAAATCCTTTTTTAGTTGGTCTAAAGTATGGGAATTATAGACAGCGACAGCGGGATGATAGAGAGGAATAACTTTAATTTCATGATCTTTCCATCCCCATTCTACTAGAGCTTGACTGGGCACAGTAAAAACTTTGCCATGATTAACACTAATGGGCTCTACTTCAAACTCCAAGCCGAATTTAGGCATAATATAGTTCATAGCATAACGTCCGAGGGTGACGATAATTTTTGGCTGGATAATTTTAATCTGCCGATCCAAAAACGGTCCGTAAATTTTAATCTCTTCGGGGTTTGGATCACGGTTTTGTGGGGGTCGGTCTTTAACAATATTAGTAACGTAAACCTCTTTACGATCTATACCTATTGATTCCAATAATTGGTCTAAAATTTTACCAGCTGCGCCGCAAAATGGCCGGCCATATTTGGCCTCGTTACGACCTGGTGCTTCTCCGATAAACATGATTTTGGCGCTGTGGTTGCCCTCACCTATAACCGGCAAATTACCGCTCTCTCTGCGGTATCCATAAAGTGGCGACTTCTTTAGAGCTACCACCTCATCTTTTATCTTTCTCATGAGTTCTGTTCGTTCTTCAATCTTCATATTCATTTCATCGCTTTATTATACTCTCCGACATATTTACAATACTCGCATTTTGCTGAAGGTTTTGGTATTTCGTTTGAGTTCAAACATTCTTTTATTTTAAATAAAGTATCTTCTATCCAATCATCAGAACCTACATAAGGAATAAGAGTTATATTAAATTCTAATTTACCATCAAAAGCTTCTTTGTCTCGGCGGCCGTTAGCGTAAACAAAATAACCGGTATCTGAAACTTTAAAACCATTTTGTCTAAGGAGCCATTGATAAATTTCCATCTGTCTTTTATAACCTTCTTGCCATTCGGCATCTAAATTAACCTCACTATCTTTACTGGTGGCTTTATAATCTACAACCAGAAGTTCTTTTTCAGAATTTTGCCAAATATCGTCGATAGCCCCAGAAACCACCAGATTAGCTGGCTCAAAAAAAGCTTCTACTCCAATAAAATTTTGGCGCCATTCGTTCATTTTTTCATGTTGAAAAGGTACTGCTTCTATACCATAACTTTCCATTAAAGGGTGTGGAGTTTTTTGGGCGCGATGAATATCAAATTCTTTTTTGAGAAGTAAATCTACAGCACTATTTAAATTAAATGGAAAACCCGCTGGCCTAGAAACTCCCAATCGCCGATCAAGATAAAAACAGCGCGGACATTCTACAAAAAGATCGATTTTTGATCGACTAATTTTAAAAGCTTCTTTCACTTCGGGATTATATAATTTTTTTCTATAAAAATTTGCCATTTATAATTTATATATGAAAAGAATTAATTTCTATCATTATTTCTGTGATTTCAGTGTTAGATAAACCACATTGCTTCAATATATCTTGATTTTCTCGCGCTTGACGGCAAAGTATCACCCCGGCTTCTATAAGTCGTCTTTTATCACTGGGTTTTATTGATTTTAAGGAAGTGATTGGATGTAATTTTGACTCTTCGACTAAGTCTTGCAAATTACCTTTAGCCGGATAATTCCAGCCAATAATTTTCATTTTCTGGCACTCAGCATATTTGATAGCAGATTCAGAAAACTTAGTATTAGTAATAAGCCAGCCCTCATCTATTTTTCGCTGACTATCAAAATCAAAATTTTTATCTGCTAAATCTTCCCACCTAGCTTTAACATAAAGAGCCACTTTGAGATCTGATTTTACTCCAGGCTCGTTATGGAACTTAGTTTCTATCATAATGAGTTTTTCATTGTTCCAGATTACTATATCTATCTCATGTTCAGCACACTTACCCTCTGCAATAAAATTGTTTTTTACTTTAAAACCCTTGAGCTTAAATATTTCAGCCACGAATTGTTCAAAAGGAAAACCGGTAGGTCCAAGATCCATTATAGCCTGACGCAATGAATACCTCCCAGCAGCCGGACTCTCTATGCTCGCTAGAAGTTCAAAGGCATGATGATAGATTTCTTTGGTGGTGGTATTATCTTTAAGCTCTGATTCAATTTTACTTATTATCTTTTCTATCTGATCATCTTCAGCCCCGGCTCTATCTAAAGAATTACGCAGCTTCTCCGAATTAAACTCTTCTCTTTCGCCAGTAGCTTTTATGATGTATTTATTTGCCATGTTTTTATTTTATCCTAGATATTGACTACTAGCTACTAACTACTGAATGATACCGCCTCCTAAGCAAATTTCATCTTGACCTGCCTCCTGCCCGCGTAGGCGGGGCACAGGCAGGTAAATCACGAGAGACTGGCCTGCTGAGATATCGGTTTGAAGCTTAGACAAGGTAACTTTATTTTTATTTAATTGACATGGAATTTTTTCTCCACGGTATCTGATGCGGCAAGTTAGGTTATTATTAGGTAATTCGTTGATTATATTCACACCTCTTAGTGTCAAAGATGCCCTTTGGCTTTTTTTATGTGGTGTAATTTTGGATGCGACTGTAATGGTATTATTTTTTATATCTTTTGAAATCACATACAGCGGTTTTTCCTCGTTTGATTTTTTAATAACATTAAAACCATGTCTTTCGCCAATGGTAAAAAACAAGGCACCATTATGATGGCCAATCACTTCTCCATTTTCGTTTAGAACCTCTCCCCGCCTTTGTGGAATATAGTGAGATAAAAATTCTTTTACATTTATCTCGCCCAAAAAACAGAGTCCTTGACTGTCTTTTCTTGTAGCCTGAGGTAAACCAAATTTTTTTGCTAATCGCCTAACCTCTTGTTTTTGTAAATTTCCTATTGGAAATAGAATATGTTTTAATTGGTCTTGAGTTAAGGTCCAGAGAAAGTATGATTGATCTTTATTTTTATCTCTTCCCTCGCATAATTCATAATTCATCATTCTTAATTCATTTTTTATCGCATAATGTCCAGTAGCTATAAAATCGGCACCATTTTTTAAAGCAAATTTCAAAAAGTGTCCAAACTTAATTTCTTTATTACACATTACATCCGGATTGGGGGTTCGTCCAGCTTTATACTCGGTAATCATATAATCTACTACTTTCTTTTTATATTCTTTCTCTAAATCAAGAGTTAAAAAAGGAATATCTAAAACCGCCGCTACCCTCATGGCACTTCGTCTATCTTCTTTCCACCCGCATGGGAACCTGCGGGTGCCCTGAGCGGAGTCGAAGGGCTGCCAGGCTTTGATAAAAACTCCAGTTACATCATAATCTTGTTTTTTTAACAAAGCGGCGCTTACAGCAGAATCTACTCCACCGGAAAGACCGACAAAAACTTTGAATTTGTTTTTCATGCGGCTACTTTACAATTTTTTGAACTTTATCTCAAATAACGCTCTCGATTTGATTGGTGACTGTCAAAATCTTCGGCGTAATATAAATTACCTTTTTTGTCCGACAAGAAATACAAATAATCAGTCTGAGTGGGTGCGATAGCAGCACGAATAGAATCAAGGCCGGGATTAGTAATAGCAGTTGGTGGTAAACCTTTGTTAGTATAAGTATTATATTCATGATCTTCGGCTAAATCCTCTTTAGTTAAAGTATACGAGTTCTTGCCATTATAGTATTGAAAAGGAGCATCTACTTGTAGTAGCATATCCATACTTAACCTTTTCCACAAAATACCGGAAACTATCCTTTTTGATTTTAAGCTACCATTGGCTTCATCTTCAATAATTGAAGCTATAATAATTATTTCTCGGAGTGGCTTATTCAATTTTTTTATGTCTTCTTCGTAAGGTTGAACTTGTCTGGCGAAATTTTCTACCATGATGTGAATGATATCGTTAATTTTGACATTAGGCGTAAAAAAATAAGTGTCTGGAAATAAAAAACCTTCATAATTACCATCCGTAACTTCGCTTACAAATCTATTTTTATCAAAGTTTGGTAACTCTTTTGCTAAGATATCTGCAATTTCGTAAGAACAAAGACCTTCCGGAATAGTCACTTTAAGATTTACCAGACCAAATTGACCATTACGGATTATCTTGACTACTTTAAAGATATTAACGGATTGCGGAAAATAATAATCACCGGCAACTATTCTTTTTTCTCCACCTGATATAAAAATAAAAACCTTAAGCCAAAAATCCGATATGACAATATTTTTTTTCTTGAAAGATTTGGCGATTTGGGAAAGTGATTCCCCTCTTTCAATAGTTACTAGAGTCTGTTTAGGAAAAAACAGAGGCGCTCGCCAACTAGTTAAATGGAAACTTAAAAACAAAATTAAAGCTAGTCCCAGAACATAAATTATTTTTAAAAAATTTCTGCCCAAAATCGGATGAATCTTAAAAAACCTAAAACGCCAAACTATTATCCTAGGATGGTTGGATATTTTAAAATGAGTTTCTTTTATTTCCTCCAGAAAAAACTCTTTCCATCTATTGTATTTTTCCAGTAATTTATTTTTTAACATTATATCGGCAAATTAGATGGAGCTTGAGATTTAAGTGAAGGAATTTTTTCCAGTGTTGGTGTAGCAGCCACTTCACCTGGAAAATGAAATATAGTGGCCAATTCTTCAGTATTTAAGACGAAAGGTTTGGCACTGTGATACTTCTTACCCAGATATGGCGAGTAAAAATATCGGCGAAGCTTGTATTCTTCCAGAGCTTTGGCTTTTAGTTTGTCTTTAGAATTAAACCATTCCTGCCACGGGTAATCAAAATCTATCATCCAACCTTTTGGTTTGAAACCGTTTGAACCAGGCGAACCAAACTGTTTAACTGCGCCCAAAGTTCCTCCTATATTTGATGGGACAAATTTATCTTTTTCCGTTATGTATATAGCTCTGATGCCGCAATCAAAAGGATATTTAGAAACGCTTCTCTGTAATGCGGTCATTTTATTTTTTTCCTCGTCAGTCATAACCCTTGGGAAAGTACCACCCCCCTCTTCTTTTAGCTTATCTAATATTTTTTTGACTTCATTTTCAGCTTCATTTTTCCAAGAATCTTCCTTTTCTTTGAAGACATCAAGAATTCTTCTTTTTTTATGGGCTCGGATTAGTATTTGAATCCAAACATTCTGTCCCGAAGTTATTGAACCTAAGAATTCTAACAGAGGCGTCATGGGATCAATCTTATACTCTTCTTTTGGGTCTTTATCTAAACCATAATCAATGTAAGTTTTTATAGGCAAAGGATCTGGTCCTGTTAAAGCAAATTCGGCTACCCACATACTGATTGTTTCTGGGTTGTAAACGAAAGATTTGGCGTAATCTTCCTTAACTTCATAAATTTCTACTTCAGGATATTGCGAATATATGTGGGTTTCAATCGCATTTCTATGTGTAGGTTGAGTCCAAATAAAAAATCTTATTTTTCCTTCTAAAGAAACTATCTCTAATGAAAATCGTGCTCGAGTCTGACCTTTCCTTATTCTATCCCACCAGGTTCCTTCTTTGCCGGTCTGATGCAAGGAATTAAGCACCACCTCCATAGCTGCAGGTGACTTATGGATTTCCCTAGGTAGTTTTATTTCCAGCAAAACCGAACTCTCTTCTTGCCAATATGCCGCTCTTTTGTAGTTTAGCCAGGCTTTGAATGCGAGAGAAATAAAGAAAATTGGCAGCCAAATAGGCGCGAATTCGTAAATATATTCAAAAGCCAACAGCAAATTATCCCAAACTTCTAAATTAAGTTCATCAAACATATCTAAATTATATCACAACCTTTTAGATAATTGTGTACATTCCCTGTTTATTTTTCTTGAAATATTTTGGATTTTGGAGATTGACCATTACAGTATTGGCTTTGACATATCTTTCTTTCAAAACTTTGTCCAAAATTTCCTCTTTAGTTAAGGGTCGATTTTCTTTTTTAAGAATTTCTTTAATAACATCTCTGACTACTCCAGTCGAATAACCCCATTCCTTGAGAGCATAAAGCCCGCGGCCTACTAAAACGAAACGAGGATCTTTAATAAGTTCATTGTGGGTAGTGGCTATGTGGGCTTTTTTATTGAAAACTTCGCCTATAAGCTTGGCAACTTCGCGGAAATGAATTGGGCTCCCATGTTTGCGCAAAATCAGGTAAGCATAATCACGTACACCTTTGGTTTTAATGTTTGAAGATTTGGCCTTGCCCCAATCACCGAGCGGGTTTTTGGCGATATTTTTGGAGATGGCGAGCCAGCGGGTTAGTATCTCGTCTTTTTTATATTCATCTGAAAGATCTTTGAGATGTTCCAAGAAAGAAGTAATAATTTCTGACTCTGGAATGATTTCATCGTCCCCCAATTTTTCATAAAGATTGCGAAGAGCATCATGAATTTTATCGGCCAAACTAATGTCTAAATGCCAATGGTGCTTAAACTCAGCATCTTCTTTTATTTTATTGAAACTATCTCCAATAACAAGCAAAAAATGGATGTATTTTTGGGTAATTTTATCCTTACCGAGGGATTTTAATAAATCATCTTCTGATATTACTCCTCCTAATTTGTTTATAACATCTCTGATTTCTTCAAAAATCATCTGTTCTTTTTCATAATTTTCTGATTTTTGGATGTGATTTATGGCGTAATTTTCTATCTGTCTAACTCTTTCCCTAGTGATGCCGTATTTTTTTCCGATAGCTTCTAAAGTCATACTCTTACCTTCAGAATTAAGGCCGAATCTGCCAACAATCACATCTTGAGCTCTATCAGGTAATGAATTGAGCAGTCTCTTGACAACTTGTTTAGGATTGAAAGATAAAATTACATTTTTATTTTTGCTCATTTCTTTTTTCATATTTTTGATTAAATATTACACCACAATATTATACCATTTTTAATGCTCTCTACAATATCACAGACGAGTTTTTTGTCAAACTTAATACAAAAGGTCCGATATACTAATCAGTCATCAGACTTTTTGTATATTGGACCGTTATTATTTTTGTTCTAAAAAATCTGCCATTTTGCGGATACAGTTGTAAGCTTCTGGAGAATGTATTTCTGTTTTCCCAAAAATACTTGCGTATTCTTCAACAGTGGTCGCGGATTTAAGTTGTGCTCTCAGCGAATTTTCGATTTTCGCCAAAGCCTCACTCTCAATCTCGCTTCCCGAAGGAGCGTTGTTGTAAACTCTCCAACACTCCTCAACAGTGGTCGCGGATTTAACATTCAGAACGGTCTTTGTAAATTCTAGACTGTCCAGATTTAAATTCAAAGCTTTTTCTACTTGGTCTTTTTTGTTTTTCCCAAGAATTTCTATGATTTTCAAGGCTGTTTCTCTTGACGCCATAGCCCTCTCCTCCTTTATGGATTGTACATATTTAATAGAACAACTGAGTTGTAGTATAAATATAATTTTTGTTTTGTCAATACAAAAAATTAGACTACAAAATTGATGATTTTGTTTGGGACGAAAATAGTTTTGCGGATTTCAGAAGAGCTGAGCCATTTTTGAATTTCGGGCATTGAGAGAGCTTTATCTTTAGCCTCATTTTCGGAAATACCAATTTCTACTTCAAATTGTGCTCTGATTTTACCGTTTATTTGTACCACTATATTTACTTTTTCTTCAATTATTTTAGATTTGTCATATTCGGGCCATTTTTCTAAGTGGATTGAATTTTTGTTTCCTAATCTTTCCCACAGTTCCTCTGTGATATGTGGCGCAAATGGCGCTAAAATTTTCAAAAACTTTTCTAATACTTCTTGTGTCAAGGGTTCCCCTTGGCTTTTTTTATGTGTTGTAATTTTTTCTATTTTTTCTAATTCATTTACAAAAATCATCATGGTAGAAATTGCGGTGTTAAATTTAAAATCTTCAATATCCTCACCTACTTTTTTGACAGTTTTGTGTAGTAAACTATCAAGCTGAGAGCTTGAAGCTGAGAGCTTGAAGCTTTTATTTTTTTTCTCTAAGCTTTTAGCTTTTAACTTTAGGGTGAGTTTCCAAATCTTCTCCAAAAATCTTCTTGGGCCGATCATATTATCGGTATTCCAGGCGATTTCCTGATTGAAGGGACCCATAAACATTTCATAAAGTCGCAAAGTATCGGCACCCCAAGTTTCTACAATATCATCTGGATTAACTACATTGTTATAACGCTTGCTCATCTTTTTACCATCTTCAGCTAAAATCAAACCGACATTATAAAGTTTTTTAAATGGCTCTTTGTAGTTTACAATTCCAATATCAAAAAGAAACTTGTGCCAAAAGCGGGCGTAAATAAGGTGGCGGGTAGCGTGCTCTGCTCCACCGACATAGACATCAACTGGCGACCAATATTTCTCTTTCTCTTTTTCTACTAATTTTTTGGAGTTTTTTGGATCAATATATCGTAAATAGTACCAAGAAGAACCAGCCCATTGGGGCATAGTGTTGGTTTCGCGTCTAGCCTCCCCGCCACACTTTGGACATTTAGTATTCACCCAATCTTTTATATTAGCGAGTGGTGATTCACCTGTGCCGGTTGGCTCGTATCTTTCGACTTTTGGCAAAGTTACCGGCAAATCTTTTCCCGGTACAGCTACTACGCCACACTTTTCACAATGCACCACTGGTATCGGCTCGCCCCAATATCTCTGCCTGCTAAACACCCAGTCTCGCAATTTATATTTCACCTGCTTTTTGCCGAATTTTTTTGTGATTTTTCTTCTAGCTTCTTCGCTCTCCATACCGTCAAATTCTCCAGAATTTATTAGAATTCCTTCCCTGGTGTGCCATTCATGGCCAGACAAAATTTTATCCTTATCTTTTTCTAAAACTTTATCAAAATCTACCATCCCATAACTTTCCTCCTTTTTTTGCCAATTTTTAAACCAAACTTTTTCTTTTGGAAAACTTAGTGGTCTAATTACGCACTTTCTCGCCAAATTGTATTTTTTAGCAAACTCAAAATCACGTTCGTCATGGGCCGGAACGGCCATCACGGCGCCGGTGCCATAATTACCAAGCACGTAATCAGCCACGAAAACTGGCACTTCATCACCAGTTGCTGGATTTATAACGGTTATGCCTTCAATTTTTACCCCAGTTTTTGCTTGTCCTGAGCCTATCGAAGGATTTTTTCCCTCTGCGGTTCTTTCGATTTCCGTCTTATTTTTTGTTTTTTCTGAATATTCTCTTACTTCTTCATAATTCATAATTCTTAATTCATGATTCAGTATTTTTTTAATTAACTCATGTTCTGGTGCTACTACTAAATAAGTAACTCCGAATAAAGTATCGGCTCTTGTTGTGAACACTTCTATTTTTTGAGATTTATCATTTAAAATTTTAAACTGCAGAAGGGCACCTTCTGATTTCCCTATCCAATTGCGCTGGCTCTCTTTTATATATTCTGGCCAGTCCAAATCTTCAAGGTCTTCAAGCAATTTATCTGCATAATCAGTAATTTTGAGGACCCATTGTCTCATTTTTTTTTGCTCTATCACCGAACCGCATCTCTCGCACTTACCCCCATCCAAATCTTCATTAGCGAGACCGGTTTGACATGAGGGACACCAATTGATCGGCTCCTCCGATTCATAGGCCAATCCTTTTTCCAAAAGTTTTAAAAATATCCACTGGGTCCACCTGTAATATTCCGGGTTAGTGGTATTGATTTCCCTATCCCAGTCATAATTGAAACCAATTTTTTCAAGCTGTTCTTTAAATTTTTTAACATTTTTATCCACCGCAATTTTTGGGTGAACCTTGTTTTTAATTGCGTAATTTTCTGCCGGCAGACCAAACGCATCAAAGCCCATTGGGTGCAAAATATTTTTACCCTGCATCTTTTTCATTCGCGAATAGATATCAGTAGCGATATAACCCTTTGGATGTCCAACATGCAATCCGTCACCTGATGGGTATGGGAACATATCCAAAACATACTCCTTTTCACCTTTTAAATCAGCTTGTCCTGAGCTTGTCGAAGGACCAGAAGTTTTATAAAGTTCCATTTTCTGCCAGTTTTTCCTCCACTTTTCTTCAATTTTTCTATGATTATACGATTCTTGCATAAGTAAAATATACAATAGGCTGTTTTTCTTTGCTACTGGATTAATTCAGTAATTCTTTAGCCTCTTATATTTGTCGGGTAAGCGATCGAATCAATAACTCGCTCGAAGCATTGGTTACCTGGTCCGTGGTTCCAATTTTCGTTTTGGATAATGCTGGTTTTGGGACCGATGATTGGTTTTATATTTTGATCTTCAGTTATTCCGTAATTAAAATCTGTACATAATTCAAACTCTAAAATTCCGGTTTTATGGTACTCATAATCTTGGAAGTTGTCATTAGGTAAACAGTAATTTCTGGCGCAATAATTTTTCAAAACTTCACTGGTTTCTGGTATCATGCCATTGGTTTGCCAA
The DNA here is from genome assembly GCA_016932555.1 of Candidatus Zambryskiibacteriota bacterium. GTDB lineage: Bacteria > Patescibacteriota > Minisyncoccia > Phycocordibacterales > WO2-35-19 > WO2-35-19. The sequence goes on along the minus strand of JAFGCQ010000006.1, from coordinate 33,671 downwards.
TAACTTATAACTTGCCATTGCAAATTTTGCAGGTCAGTAATTTTTTGTGCGTCTTCCCTTATCATCCTTTGCTTTTTAGGAGAGCCAATGACGGCAAAGCCCAAAATTATAGCTAAGATAACCAAAACGATAGATGAAATTACCCAAGTTCGCATGCATTTTGATGAAATTTTATCGCGAATATCTTGAAGGTAATACCAGAAAATGCCGGCGGCTACAATGAGCACCGAAAGAGCTTTAAGAAGAAAAGCGCCAGTTAAATCTTGCCCGTCTAAAAATTTAAAAATTACATAAACCAAGTCGCTGGCTAGAATAATGCCGGCCACAAAAAGCGTAATATAAGTGAGCCACTTGCGGATGCCAAGCTCTTTCTTTTCTGGACTTATCATGTAAATTTTGCGGACCATGCGAGAAAGAATTATAAAAATCGGGAAAACTACAATCAAAGTTGCTACCGGCATACTAATTTCCGGGCTGTTGCCCCAATCATAAATATTTCTGCCGACTTCCGGCCAAGCGTTGTTGATGATTTTAAAAACCAGATTAAGAAAGCTTATAACTGAGGCATACAAAGCCACAATTGCTCCTAAGTGCAAAAAGAAATCTTTGGCTGATGCTTTACTATCGTTCATATTTTTTGAGATTATGATTATTAAAATTACTAATATTAATATAGACACTAATCCTAATGACATATGTAACATTATACCACTTTTTCTTTGTCTAGATTTTAAACTCTATCACATCTCCGTCTTGGACGACATAATCTTTACCTTCGGTGCGAAGGAGGCCTCTTTCGCGGGCGGCGCTGTATGAGCCGGCTGAAAGGAGTTTATTCCACTCTATAACTTCAGCTCGGATAAATTTATCGCGAAAGTCGGTGTGGATAGCCATACCTGCCAATGGTGCAGTGGAATTTCTCTTGATCGTCCAACCTCGAGTTTCGTCTTCACCAGTAGTGAAATAAGTAATCAAATCCAAAGTCTCATAAGCTTTTTTGATTAAGTCATTCAAACCTTTTTCAAAAATCGGATCTATTTTTACAAATGGTCCAGGCATCAGGTTTTCAACATTTTTATTTTCCGCTGCTTCCGACATATTGAGAACATACAAAACTGGCTTCATGGTGAGAAGTTGGAGTTGTTTTATAATTTCATATTCATTTTTCTCGCCTCCTCGACAAGTCGCCAGAGAGGTAACTTTTCTATCTAAAGTTTCAAAAATATTTGAAGCAAATTTCCCTGCTTCCAAAATTTTCAAAACTTTTTCTAAACTTGATTTTTCATTGACCGCCAAAGCTTTAACGGAGGAGGTTCCAGATTTTAATTCTTTCTGTAAACTGCCGAGCCGCTTGGCCACAGTTTCCATATCTTTCAAGATGAGTTCAAGATTGATGGTTTCAATATCAGAAAGCGGATCTACTTTGCCTTCTATGTGCAAAATTTCTTTATCGTCAAAAATACGCACTACTTCGGCAATAGCATCGCACTCTTTTATGTGTTGCAAAAAATCATTACCTTTTCCTTCACCTTTGGAAGCGCCTTTTACAAGCCCGGCGATGTCTACAAACTCTACTACGGCTGGAATTCGTTTTTGCGAAGCAGAAAACGCGGCGAGCTTGTCGAGTCGTTCATCTGGTACTGCTATTATTCCTACGCTCGGATCAATCGTACAAAAAGGATAATTCTCCGCCGGCACGCTCTTCTTGGTCAATGCATTAAAAAGCGTTGATTTCCCTACGTTAGGCAGACCTACGATGCCGATTGAAAGCTTCATAAGATGCTTATTTTACTCCATGTTTGCGCATAAAACCAGAGTATTTTTGGTCCATATTCATGATGTGATTAAGGAGCCATGAGCCGGCGAAACTGGCAATTTTAGTAGCGACTTTTTTGTTGTCAGCATTTTCTTGACTGATTTGATTTATAAATTCATCCATTTTGTCCTCATAAATTCTATGTTGCGCATTGTGTTCTATAGCTTCGTTATAGTCATATTCTTTGAAAAGTTTTTCTTCGGTCGTAAAATGATAAATTGCGTAATCATTCAACTCTTTGATTTTCAGAGTAATTTCTTCGGCAGAAATACTCGATTGTCCGGTCATTTTTATAATCTTGTTGACGATTTCGAAATAATGCTGATGTTGTTTGTCTATTTCTTTAATACCTACACTATATTTTTCTATCCATCTATATTCCATAAATTAATTGTATCAAAAAATTAAATAATTTTCTGAGTATTAGACATACAATATTTAATATAAAAGCAAAGGCTCAAGGAAATCCTTGAACCTTTAAACTTTATGAAGGTGGAATTTACACTATAAAGAAGAACAGATAAATACCGATGATGATAGACAAAAGACCCCAAAATTTAAACCAGCTCTTGTTTTTAACAACCATATTCTTTAGTGTTCCCGGAATGAAAACATAGGTCAAGCCCTTGAGAAGTACCAGCCAAGCAAACACGGTGACTACAGTTATCCAATCTTTAACCCAAAGATTGTATTGGATAAGATACATTGTAGATAAGAAAATCAAAATAATACCAGTGAGATATGTAGTGGCTGGATGTTTGAAGAAATCCTTAAGAACATCGTGAACGGTTTTAGTTTTAATAACAAGAAATAAACCGCTAATTACCAGGTAAACACCGAGTATTTTAGAGGTCAAAACTAGGATATCCATAATAATAAAATTAGTTAGTAATTCGACTCATTCTAATTTTCTCATGCTAGGTGTTCTTCTTCAATATTTTTCTGTGGATTCTTTTTGATTTTTACAAATTCACTTAAGCCTTCAAGAGCTCGCAAAGCTTCAATTGGTACAGCAAAAACAACAGTGTTAGATTGATCGGAAGATAGGTCATTTATAGACTGTAAAGTGCGCAGATGCAGAGCGCCGGGAGAGCGGCTTAAAGTTTCAGCGGCGGCCGCCATATTTTTAGAGGCGGCCAACTCACCTTCAGAAGTGATGATGACTGCTCTCTTTTCTCTTTCAGCCTCAGCTTGTTTGGCAATAGTGCGTTCCATATCCGGTGGCAGAGAAACATCTTTTAATTCCACATTGCTAACTTTAAGGCCCCAAGCGTCAGTTTCTTTATCTACAATATCTCTAATCCTCTCAGCGATTTTTTCGCGATTAGCAAGGAGTTCGTCAAGGGTGGCTTCGCCGACAATATTACGCATAGTCGTTTGAGCATATTGGGAAATAGCATAACGAAAATCCTCAACTTCAATAATAGCTTTTTCGGCCGAAGAAACTTTATAATAAATAACCGCGTTAACTTTGACCGAAACGTTATCGCGGGTAATCGCATTTTGGTCTGGCACATCCACTGCTTTAACACGTAAGTCTACCTTTTGCATCCGCTGAAAAATAGGAATCACTAGTCGCCAGCCGGCAAACTTTGTGCCGGTGTATCTACCCATGGTAAACATCACCCCGTTTTCGTATTGGTTTACTTGGCGCAAGCTTGCCAAAAAAAGCAAAACTAAAATAATTAAATATATATACATAAAAATTAAATTATTTATTAATACTTGTTTATTTTTTTAATTTTATTTTGAATCATGAACGATCAATTGAGCACAATGGGAACAGCGTTTAGCGTCAATAGGAATTTCACTTAGACATTCAGGACACTTTTTAGTGGATGGATCAGCCGGCGGCTCTTTATGTGAGCGGGAAATCAGAAGATTTATTGGTTTGATAACAAAGAAAAATACAGCTGCAGCTACTAACACGAAAGAAATTACAGTATTTAAAAAATGTCCATAAGTGAATTGACTGCCATTTATCATAAAAGATAATCCTCCGAAATCTGGCACTTTGGCGATAGCTCCTATAAATGGAGTGAGAATATCTGAAACTAAAGCGGTTGTCACAGTACTAAAAGCGGCGCCGATAACAATACCGACGGCTAAATCTACCACATTACCTCGAAGTAAAAACTGTTTGAATTCTTGCAATACTCCTCTAAATTTTTTAGTTGATTTTACAATTTCTTCCATTATTTTATTTATATACTTATCATAAAATATTTGAAATCATTTTTCAACAAAAAGCCCAGATCAATAACTTGATCTGGGCATTAGGAGTGATTCATAAATTTTCTCCTCGGTTTGTTAAACTTCTAGAATGTTTTGTCTTTTGGCTGTATTTTCAATCAGATCAAGAGATCCATAGGTGAAAATTACTAAGATGTATATAATTAAAACTACTAGCGTCAAATAACAGCGAAAAAACAAAAACAACAAAAAGCCAGTTATTTTCATTTTCCACCCCCTGTTTGAAAATAATTTATTTAAAAAGATTTGTCAAATATTAATTCGGCTTTTGTTTTATTAAGACCAAAGCCCCGTAAAGTCCACCAAAGTCACCAAGTTCAGCTTTCCTGATTTCTGGTAATTTAGGGAATATTTTTAAAATTTCTTTGAAGTGATTTTCCGCTTTCTCTATAGATATGGCCGGATTTCCAATAATCATAGAGCCACCCAGTACAATACAATCAGGAGACCATTCTACCGCGATATTATTAAGTCCCATAGCAAGTTTTTCAGCTAAATCCTCCCAAATTTCTGGGTTGCTTATTTCTTTTGGCGATCTACCTTCTCTCTTTTCTAAATTTTTACCGGAAATCATATCTTCCAGAGTTTTTCCAGAATCAATATCCATAATTTGTTTACCTGGCTCAAAATTCACAGAACGCTCATCAATTTTGCCATCAACAATTCTTACTCCGCCCACACCAGTGGAAACGGTGATATAAGCCATAATTTGAAAACCTCGGCCAGCTCCCCAATTAGCTTCACCCAATCCAACTACTGCTGAATCATTATCCATTAAAATTTTTACGCCAAAAATTTCTGTCAATTTTTCTTTGATCTCTTCTGGCTTGAAATCTAAAGCCCTGGTCATACCCCCAGCAACAATTTTTATTTCTCTATTTTTAGCCAACTCTTCGGCTGTTTTTTTAAAAATATCCAAAAAGGTCTCTTTATCTTTAGAGGTCTCATAAACTTTAGGATCTTCAAAAAACTCTCCGTTTTCGGAATAAGCTATTCTCGTTTTTGTTGCACCCACATCAAAAAGGATTGAATTAAAAATCATGAATTATGAATTATGCAAAGATTTTTTATAATTATCAACAGCTGGTTGATCATAAGGATCAACTTCTAGGAGGTTAGCTAGTTCAATAATAGTTTTTATCATAAATTCCATAAAGCTACCGATTTCTTGCTCATTTATTTCTTCCATCTCATATTTTATAAAAGGTAGTCCTTCTTCACGATAAGATCGGGTTACTTCATCATAAGCGGTGTTGTTTATATTGTTTTGAATTTCACGAGCTGACTTTATAAAAATAGTAAAGCGGTTCTTCGGCCCACCCAAATAAAGTTCAAGCATAGAATGTAGATCAGCTGGACCTACTGACACTGTAGGAGTAATTGAAGCTAAACTTTCAGCTACTAACTGACGGCACCATTTGCCCAAATCTTCAAGTTCTGTATTAAAAGTAAAGAAATTTAAAATATCAAAATCTTTTTTATAATATTCAAAAATATTTTGAGCTAAGTGTTTAGCAGGGTTATCTAAATCTTCAAAACTGCACTTCTCATCCATTATTTTTTGACCTTTTTTAAAAGCTTCTACATCTAATCCGGCTATTTCCAAAACAGTGGTGTGAGCTACGGTAAAAGCACTGAAGCGACCGCCTATCATACCTTCCCAAGCTCTACGATCTATATTTTTTTCTTCGGCTAAATCCCAAAGCGGAGAATCTTCAGTGGAAATCACTAAAGTTCTTTTAGTAACAAGTTCGCCGAATTTTTCGGATAAAATATTAAAAGTTTTTCGGAATGATTCTAAAGTCTCTCGTGTTTTACCAGATTTGCTCACCGCAATAAGGGCTATTTCTTCTAAACCGTTTATTTTGTTATTGGTTATTTCACGTATCTCTTCATATTCTCTGTTGTCTGGAGATTCTAAAAAAAATATTCGCTTTGCCACATTAGGCTTATGCATTGTCATGGCGTTCCAGACTGCTTTTGAGGCTAGATCAGCTCCACCAATACCTGTTACGAATATAAATCTGGCGCTTTGAAATTTGTTATCCATATTTTAAATATGTTATTATTTTACCACTTTTTTATTCTCTTTCCACTCAGTTATGGCTGCGCCTTTTATTTCTGTTTTTCCCGCCCTCCTTATTAATTTCGCGTTTACTTTGGGCACAAAATCAATATGGGGCGATTTATCCAAAGCTTTGGCTATTTCATCTAAATCTTTTTCACTTTCTACCCATTTTACTCCAAATTTTTGCCAAATATTAAGTGGTTTGGAAAATGATTTTAAAGTTTTTTCACCCGAGTCCAAAAAATATTCGTGATAAAAAGACATCGCTAATTCCCTATAACTTTTGTAAATTGGATCGCGGAATCGGAGAACTGAATGATTGGTTTTGCTTATCGCTCCCCAATGTTTATTTATTTTGAAAATACAAAGGGTGTGGTCACTATCTTTTTTTAAATTTTTCACTTTCAAGTCCATTAAATAATTTTCTATTTTGTTTTTTTGGAAACAGAGGCAAGCAAAAACCGCCCCTTCAAAACAATGAGCTTTATTTTTTTTAAGCATTTGAACTGGCGAATAATATGTTTCTCTCCTTTCTTCAAAATTAAAAGGTATTTTATCCAAAAAATCTTGGATCTTTTTAGGATCATTTAGTTTTTTGATGATTTTTATCATATTTGTGATATTATACCACTCATGAAAAAAATAATTTTAATCGTATTGTTGGTAGTTTTGGGAACTTTAATAATTACTCTTCCCAAAACTAAAGAATCCGCAAACAGTCCCGATAACAACAAAAGCTTGCCGATTATTGGTGATATAGATCTTCCAAGTTTAGATTTACCTTTTTCCGAAAAAAGCGTTAAAGATGAAGTTTGGGAAGTTTTTGAAAACTATCTTACTTTTAATAAAAATCGTGATTTGAAAGGTGTGGAGTCGGTAGTTTATAAAATTTCTCCGGTTTGTGCTGACTCTGCGACTCGAGTAGATTGTGATATTCGTATGGGTTTAGCTCATCAATATGGTATGGCTCTCAATAAAAAAGATTTTACTAATGTCTGGAGTGATGACAATCAAGTTATTCTAGCTACAAATTATTGGACCGAAATTTCGGAAGAATTGGACCAATATGGTAGATTTAGAAGCATTATATTTTTTATAAAGATTGATGATTATTGGAAACTTCTTTCCTTTAGCCCAACCCAAGGCGGAGCCGTTACTAAAGGCGCCGCCAGTCAGGAGGAAATCAACGACCGACTCATCAAATATACTGAAGATAATGATGAAGATGGCAAACTTGACTATGAGGAGGAATGCCTTAATATTTTAGATAGAACAAATTGCGTAAAAACTTCACCGGTGGCTCGCGATACCAACGGTAATGGTCTTTGGGACAGTGTTGAAGCGTTAATGGACCAAATGCAATAGTTTTTAAAAGGAGGATCATAGTGTCTCAAAATATGACGAATCTTGTTTTAAACTTGTTGCCCATATTTTGTTTTTTTGTTGCTACTTGGCTTATATTCAAGTTTGTCTGTCGCCAAAAAAATAATGAGTGACAATTGAGTTCATTAAAAAACCCCGCTATAGCGGGGTTTTTTATAACTGATTTTATAGTTTAGTTAGTGGTGATAAATGTTTCTTCTGTACTGGTACCAATATTACCAGCAGCATCTTTAGCGGTGATTATTAGATAATAAGCAGTAGAAGTTGCTAATCCTGAAAGTCCAAAACTGTGAGAAGGCATTAAAGAGGAATTTTCTAATTTTTCAGTATTCTGAGCTTCTATATCAACTGGAGTAGAAGTGCTATACCAAAGAATACCAGTAGCTTCTTCATTAGTGCTCCAAGAAACGGTAGCAGTAGTGGTGGCAATGTTAGTAATTTCAATAGTATCTATAGTTGGAGCAGTTGTGTCTGTATCATCTCCATCATCTCCATCATCAACTACTGGTCCACAAGGGACTGGTGAATCACCATGAGCTAAATGAGCACTCAAAGCTGGCAAAGCCACAGATATAGTATGACCGTTGTGACAGATCAACACCTTATGGCCGGTGGTTGTCAACTCTGTAGTGGAGCCAACTCCCCAATTATTCTGAGCTTGCTTGGCTAAACCCGGTGGCATAGAAATTGAAGTGGTAGTGCTACCAGTGTTCCAAAAAGCATGCAATGCTGATCTAGTTTGGGGGCCGACTATACCTATTTGTTCAATACCATATTTTTGTTGGAATTTTTTAACAGCTTTTTCAGTTAAGGGACCGAAATATCCAGTTACCAATCCTTCCGGATAAATTGTTGGATCAGAAGCCAAAACTTTTTGCAACTCCTCCACTTCTTCATTGCTCATACCCAAACTTAAACTTTTAGTAAGGCGTAGAGTTTCTCGAAGCTGTGTCATTATTTGACCTTGTTGTTTTTGCATTTCAGCGAGTTGGACTTGTAAGTTTTTTACCTGTTCTAATAAATTCTGTACTTGATTGATTAAACTACTGACGTCATTGTTTACCGCACTTACAGCTCCAGCGGTCGAAGCAAATCCAAAAAGCATTGCTACAGACAAAACGCTGATTACAACTAACTTTGGTTTTTTATTGATTAAAATTCTCATAATTTTTAATTAACTAACAATCAGCTATTTTTCGGCAAAAATAGCTATATATAAATAATAACTTTCTGAAATACAAAGTCAAATTCTAATTTGAAAATATCTTTATTTTAACCTATATTTTGTGTGGATAATCGATTTCAAACATTATCGGAATTTCCAAAGCGTCATCATATTGTGGCAGACCGGATGGATTGTCTTTCTTTAAAACTAAAGCACCTCTTTTCATAAAATCTGGGTCGCCCGCTTTATATGGGCTTTCAAATTCCAAAGTAGCTTCAAAAGGCACAAATTCTTCAGTCATCCAATCACTTTGAGCGTTAGCGTAACTTTCAGCTATTATTAGACCGTCCCAGTTAACTAAAATTATTGGAAATGAAGCTTCAAAAAACCAAATACCACGAGCTTTACCTTTTATAATGAGTGGATTTTTTATAACTGCGTTAGGTCTTGGGGTCTCTAAGTAGATTAAATCGGATTTTTCTGGCTCTGGAAGTTGCTCTTCTTGATTTTCTCTGATTTTTGGCATTATCAAAAAGAAGATTGTAAAAATTATGATCAAAATTAGTGATATAAATGCCAAAAATATTTTTTTTGTAGATTTTTTCTCCATTATTGTTAGTTATAGCATATATTCAAAAAGGCGGCGCGTATGCTCGCGCCGCCTCAGATCTACTCATTCCCTATGGGAAGTATTAAAGGTCTTGTCTGTGGGGCTGGCGCCGTTGTTTTTTGGCGGAATATCCCCTTTGTGTTCTGATTCCCTCATATTATGCCTGAGTATCCAATTTCTTCTTCTGCGGTGTTGCGGAGTTTCGTTCCACTTTTTTTTCATCAGGTCTCCTTTTGAGTGTTTGATTTCTTTAAATAATAATACTCGCTTTCCAAAAATTGTCAAAAAATTGCCCGCTTTGGAAATTCAAATTTTCAAAGCGGGCTTTACGGATTTCTGGAGTAAGCTTCTTCAACTAAAGCTAAAAAATAACTGGGTGTGTTTTTCCACTCTTCAATAGTGCTAAGTTGGGCTATTACTACAAGCTGATCAAAATTTAAATTTTTTAGCTTCTTTCTCCATTTTTTAATCATACTCCTATCGCCTTTAATGTCTTGATAAATAAGGTAAAACCAGATTGTGAAAAATATGTCAGCCCCCGGATTTTCCATGACACTTTTAAAAAAATCATCGAGAAGCTTGTCGCTATCTGCTCTAAAATTTAGAGCATCTGCGTTTTTGGGAGAAAACTGGTAGATTCTAACCATAACTACCTCCTTATTATGAAGACTAATCTATCCAAATTATATTACAAATTTATACAAATACAACAACAGAGAGAGGAGTTCCCCTTCTCTTTTTGAAATTCACAAGCTTATAAAGTTTACACCTTTACAAGGGGCGCCCTTGTAAAGGTGTAATTTGGGTGAATTTGCCGAAAACCTGCCTAGATTTTAGGCAAATTGGGTCTATTTAAGACATAATGCACGCCCTTGCCTCTTGTTCCGACTTGAGTAATTTCCCCTTCTTTTTCTAATTCGTTTAAATATTTTCTGGCTGTGTCGTTTGATACGCCGACCAATTTTTCAATTTCAGCTGAAGTTATTCCTGTCTCATAATCGCCAGGGCGACAAGCTTTGAGTTCTTCGCGATAGGCGGTCTCGTGCTTTATAAATTCTAAAATCTTTTCTTTGCGGTCCTCAGTCCTTTCACTGAGCGCTTCTATGGCTTCTTTTCTTATTTCTTTAAGTTCTTTTTCTTCTTTGGGTGTAAATTTCCGTCCCATTCGATCTTTCAAATAATACCCCAAGGCAATCCCCGCTATGAAAAATAAAAAATTAAGCATAATAGTTATATTTTACACCAAATCGCTCAAGTCGGGCGCCTTATAATTTGGGCCTTTGAGGACTTTACCGTCCTCGCGCATTATCGGTTTGCCGTCCTCGCCCAGCTTGCTCATATTGGACTTGTGCACTCGGATAAACGCCTCGTGAAATTCTCTTATATGGTCTTCGTTGGTTTTAGACATATTTTTATTTTACTTGTCTCGCCGTAGCTCTGCAAGAGCGAAAAAATTATTTAATATCAATTATATAGCTAGAAAGAAATGTTTCGATTGCTCTTACGGTATCATTTTTAATTTTTGCGTTGCTTTCAGCTACCCAGACGGCGAAATTGTAAGAGGTTTCAATCTCATAATGCCTATTCTTTACCCAGGAGCTTTAAAGTTTCCCCGTATTCCTTTACGACTTTTTCCACAGCTTTCTTGATTTCTTCTTTTTTTCATCAGTTAAAATATTTGACCGGTTGCCGCTTACAAATTCAGAAACATCTTCCATAGAAATAGCATAAGCACGCCCGATTTTTTCAGCCGGAATTTGCCCTTTCTTTATTTTATTGAATACAGCTATACGGCTGATACCTAGCATTTTTGCAAGCTCAGCGACAGATATATACATCGTCTTTTTGTCTCTATTTTCCATATTTATATATTTAGATCGTTAACCTTAATCACTTGATAATGTTAACAATTGTTAACTTATAAGTCAATAGACCAATAGGTTCAATTTCACCTATCCTTGCTTGACAGATTATATTTATTGTGTATAATATAAGCGGGTGCCTAGAAATCCTAATGCCGAGAGGAGGCCTGGCACAACCTCTGCGAATCTCGGATTGAACAAGGAGAATGCACAATGAAAAATTTGTTAGATGTAGACAAAATCTTTAAAGATTTTGAACCATTGCGAAAAAAGCTTGAAATCGCGGAAGAAAATGATTCTGATAGCTGTTTTTTTCTTTTCGTACAGGGGCCCAAAAGACTGCATGTAGAGACAACAGCGAGCAATATGTTTGAAACAATAACCCATATGCCCGTCGAGTTTCAAGCGATGCTCATATTTCGTCTTGCGCAGTTTGTTCCTGAACCCGGTGATACGGCTGTTATTGTCAAAGATGAGGACAACCGGAAAAAACGCCGAACCATGATTACTCGATTGAAACCGGCAGAAGACGGGACGATTCGACTTTTGATCACTCGCTAGATTTTGTCTATTTATTGGCCATGCGGCGAAGTCCTGAGGACTTCGCCGCTTTTTTATTTCATAGATTTATCATATCCACCTTTACAAAAAACATCAATCTTGATAAAAATAAAATGGTTTGCGGGCAGCGGCATGGCTTTTTACCATGAATGGAGTTCTGTACTACCAGCCGTTTCTCCTATAATAGGACGGTGATATCAAGGCGAAAGCAATTAGATATCGCGATTGGCCTAAACGGCAGGGCAAGCTTCAAACGGTGCTGGCGTGACCCAGACTGCCCGCTCACCACAACCAGTTCGAAAGAACTGGTTTTTATTTTAGATATATCAGATTATTTTTGTGGTTAATTTTTCAGTAAGGTTTTTAATAGGGTCTATTATGCCCAAATAATACCATCCCGAATCAGATTTAACAAATCTTAACGGAACAGGCTTTTATTTAATTTTTTCAAATAAAAAAGCCCTGCACCAGACGGTGCAGGGCTAGTAATATTTGCTCAAACGAGCAGAGACAAAATGATAAGCAGACATAACTTGCATTGGAATCGGAACAGCCGCTATATCTCCTTTGTCTGCGTACATTTTCAAACGATCAATTTCTGCTAGTATCCTGCGAATGCGACGCTGGCTTTGCCACTCGCTTTTTTCAAACGGGAAAGCGCTGCCAAAAGTCGTAATTTTCGGAAATTGTTTGGCAAAGGTTGCTCGAGAACGGCGAAGTAGCGGCGGCATTGCCACCAAAATGAGAGATCTTGGGTAAAAACCGACTTGATAAGCGGCTTCCATCCCGAATAAAACATTTTCCAAAGTGTTTGAGGCCATTTCTTCTAAAATATTGCCCAACACCCCATATTTCATTATTATGGAATTGAGATACTCGGCCTCTGATGAAAATCCGTTTGGTACCCGATTTGTTTCCCTTTTGCCGCCAGAAATTATAATCTTTTCTGCTTTGCCGGCTAAAAAGATTTTTACTATCTGCTCGGCTACCCTACTATCAACATGGCCAAAACCAAAAACCCCGTCTGCTTTTGGAAGTTTTTTTTCTGGCACAGCATCAATGAGAAAATCCAAAATTATACCAACTTCTCTCTCTAGCATCATTTTTATCCTTTCTGCTCCCAAAGCTATCATCTCTCCGACACAATTTCAAGATGCTCAGATCAAGCTTTTTCTCGGGTTTTTGGAATTTAAAAGGGCGGTTCTGAGAACCGCCCTTTCACTACTTATTTTTTCTTTTCCAAAACATGAGATGATCTGAGAGTCTCCAAATTATCTCATAAAACATCCACTTCGTGCGATCAAAGTATATTAATAATGGAGAAGCAGTCGGATCAAACCCGGCTACTATCTTCATTGAACAGTGAAAGCATATGGGACCCTCAAAATATTCGGGATCGTCGTCATCCTTTTTCAGACTCGTTAGATATTTTTCGTTTTCTTTTCCGCAATACTTGCACACTTCACTCATAGCCTTTCTCCTTTTTGATGGTTTTAGAAGCCAACAAATTGGAGCTTATCCGCTTTCTGCTTTGCGGCAGGGGCAAAGGACAAGAAGCTTTATTACGACCCTGATAGCCCCAACAGATCGTAATTTTCTAGCTTAAAGGATAGCATATTCTAACAAAAAAGTCAATAAAAAAAACTGCCAAGCACTTTGCGAGCAAAGTGCTTGGCTTAATTAACAAAAAGCGATCTAATCTCTTTTGTTATTTTGGTAGAGATTTTTCCACCAACTGGAAGGTTCTTCGTCGTAAATTACCCGACCGAGTGCTTTAGCTGATTTGGTTTTGACATATTTGAGATAATTGTATTCAATTTTCTCTCTCTTCCCATCTAGCCACATCTGAGCCTCCCTGTTTCCCTGCCATGCGTATTCACGGAGCAAAAGGATTTGATCTAACACATCAGCATCTTTAGCTACAATAGCCTCCAAGCTTTCCCGCTTTTCGTATTCTAAAGCGATTTCATAAAAGTCTTGAAAAGGCAGGGTACTCAATTGTTCTTTGATGGCCTCATTTTCAAATTCTTTTACATAACGCTTATGAATCCAGTTGTGATCATTGGTTCTGGATTCGGGCATGTCATGCAAAAGGCACATCATCAAAACTTTTATCGGATCGACTTTTTCCATTTTTGCCAAGAAAAAGCCGATAACCATAACTCTAAAAGTATGGGTGGCAATATTATCTGACATGTCATCTGTAAAAAGAGCTTGGCGGTGCATACGCGCCAATTTGCGCATAGTACCAACTTCAAACAAAAACTGAGTCATACGAATAAGATCTTTATTTTCCATAAATAACTCCTCCTGCCCCCAAAGCTAGCATCTCTCCAGATATTTTTCAAACTCTTTGCTTTTTCGCGAAATTGTGATATCATATAAAGTATGAAATATAACTCTCACGAAATTAAATCGAATGAAAGACCTTTATCTCTCATTCAATTTTTAGAATCATTTAATAAAAATATGCCGCCGAATTTTATGCAGGCGACCAAAGAACTTTTGTTGAAATTTAGAAAAGAGCACGAATCTCTTTTTCGAAAAGATAATTCATGGTCACTCGATCACCATAGGAAGAAACTTATAGACTGGTTGCCCAGAAATTCTGATAATACTTAAATTTTCAGTTTAAGTAATATATACTTGTATTTTTATAAATATATGATATAAAGAATGGAGGAAAGGAGGTGATCATTTGTCTAGACCTAAGCAAAAATGGGATGAAATCAATATCCGCAGAATGGAGAGATATGGGAAGATCGGTTTGGAAATAGAGTCCAAAATTGCAAATTTTTTACAGGAAGTAAAAGATAATGAAGGTAATCCTATTTTTGAGCGAGTAATACATCATGAGCAGTTTAGTACTGATGATTTACGAGGCAGAGACATTTCCGTTTATCTCAGGAAAAATGGGACTCTTTTTAAACGTTCTTTTGGGGTTACTACTTCTTTGCGCAGATTTCACCAAAAAAACGGACTGCATAAAGCTCCTCTGTTTTTTACTCCAGTGGATTATAATCCTGAACACCTGCTTCAAAAAATTTTAAGTCTATTTGAATAATCAACTGGTTTTGATATAGGGCGCTTATTAAAGCGCCCTTTTGATAATATAAAATAAAAAAATCCCTGCATTTTAAAATGCAGGGTGTTTGGAGATAAGAGGAGGTGTGAGGCGATACAACCTCGTAATCAACCTTAGCTTGAAGGTATAATCAGATATTTTTTACCCAAAGCTTTACCTGAGAATCTTAAAACCTGGTCTTTATGGTCCTATAGGAAAACAGATTCTCAATTTAAAAAGTTGTTTTTAATCGAGCACAAATAGAATATTTTTAAGATCTCAAATTCCAATTGTGGTGCTTTTTGGCCTCTTATCTAAATTAAGTATACACATTTTTTAATATTTTTCAATATTTTACATTTTTCGCGAATCATAAGCCCAGTGGAGCAGAGCTTGACGCTGAGTTGGCCTGCACCATTTTTGATTGCGGCTTGTCCTGAGCGAAGTCGAAGGGCAGTGTTTTTTTATTTGGGCGATATGCCGGCGGATAGCTTTCCAACGTTTAATTTGTCTCTGGTCTTCCTCTGGTAATCGCCGACCCATATAATAACGGCAATACCACTGGAACCAGCCGCGAGGATCTTCTCTATAAATCCAGCCCTTTTTTCGCCAGATCGAAAGCGATTGTGAAGCGTTAACCTTGAAGTAATTAAGTCCAGCTAAATGCTCTTTTATTTTGGGAGGAGCGAACTTGCTTCTAGCAAACCACAATTTGGGAAATTCTCTAGTGCAATCTCTCATATAAACTCCACCGAAGACTCCCAATTGAAGCATTTCTTTAGGCGAAAGATCTGGCTTAAAGGCTGGATCAAAATTCTTACCCGCCGGTTCAGTAATTTCATATTTATAACCGCGCTGCATTCGGTCATTTACTACTACTTTCTTTTTCATATTTAATTAAGAGCGTAGATTGAGTAATTTAAAAAAGCAGCGAAACTAACCCAGAGTAGATAAGGCACCAAGAGCCAAGCGGCTGTCTTAGAAATTTTAGCAAAGGTAAAGATGGTGATAATTATAGTGAGCCACAAAAAGATTATTTCAATGAAAGCCCAACCGGGTGATTGTAGTCCGAAAAATATGATTGACCAGAGAATATTTAAGATAAGCTGAACCGCAAATATAATTATGGCGATTTTTATTTTTCTTTTAGAATGATTAAAAAAAGAGCCAATTTTTTCAGTTATAGAATCAGGATATTTTTTCCATACTAAAAACAAAGCGATACCCATAAATAGAAAAAGTGCAGTCCAGACTGGCGCGAAGACCCAACTGGGCGGTGTAAATTCTGGCCTGGCAAGATTAGCGTACCAGTTTGGTATGGCTGGAGTAGTAAAAAAGGAACCGATAATTCCCGCTGCCTGAGCGACAGCTATTGAAATAATTAATTTCCAAAAATTTCCCATACCTTATTTTATTAAAATTTTTTGAAAAAAGCTACTATTTGCCGAAAATTGAGGTAGATTTTCGGCAAATTCAAATTTTTAAGTGTTTTTACTGGGAGCTTAAAGTATGGTAATATTTTAGCATTGCCGGATCGTCTAATGGTAGGACATCGCCCTTTGGAGGCGAGTATCTTGGTTCGAGTCCAAGTCCGGCAGCCGTTCGACTTCGCTCGTTGCACTCGCTCCGCTCACGGCTATGAATTTTATAGCCTGCATAGAACGAAATTATGTCTGGAAAATTTGTTAATATAAACTTATAGGGTCTACCGACACAGGTACTAGACATATGTGGCCAGCCAATTTGAAATAAAGATAAAAATAGTTTAAAATCTGTAGAATAGTAAGATTAATATTTTTAATAAAAACATATGGAAACTTCTAATGGGATGAAAAAAACGGTAATTATCGGAATAATTATAGTTCTTGCTGTAGTATTTATTTTATTTATTAAAGGTTCAAATGAACAACAAGTATCAAAATTGGATGCTACAGATACTGTCAAAAATTTTTATGATGGGTGGCTTATGGCGGCGCAACAACTAACCACAGAACCGAACAGAGCAACTTTGGCTAAGTCACCAATTTTGAGTAAAGAATTAAGAAATCAACTTGTAGATGCGTTAAAACAACCAAATACAACTCTTGATCCAGTTTTATGTCAAACAGTAATACCGGAAAATATTTCCACAAGAACCGTGTCAAATACAGCAGATGAAGCAGAAATACTTGTTACATCAAAAGATAAAACAGTAACTGAACAAGCAATCGTCACGCTGGTGAAATATAACGACGGTTGGTATATCGACAATATTCAATGTTCACTTGGAGAATTTGCACCCGAGCGAGAATTTAGTTTTGAAAGAGAGGGTTATTTACTAAAAGACTCAATCCCTTCCCCCTACGATTCTAAAGATTGGCATTTGATATTTGAAGAAAATAATACACCTGGTCATGTAGTGCCACTTTTCTTTAATTCAGAAAGCCAGTGCACTAGTTTAGACGAAAGTAAATCTGTATGCAAACCAGATCAATTTACAGAAGCAACAAAAGTTTTTATCTATGGTCAGATGAGTGAGCGTGGCGTTAATGTGGAACAACTAGAGATTATTGAGTAATGTTTATGATTATTCCCTATAAATTTTGTGGAACAGTCCCCTTCTCTTACAAAATATGCCTAAATGTAAATTAGCGCTTAGACAAACTCTTAATAATTTTAAAAATTCACTACCTCTTTTAGTAGGTATAATTTTTTTGATTGCGCTTTTAGTAAATCTGATATCATCAGAATTTTTGGAAAAAATTTTAACTGGAAATAAATTAGCAGATACTTTTATAGCTACAGTAATAGGAAGCATTTTAGCTGGGAATCCGATTAATAGTTATATTATTAGTTCAGAATTACTTGCTTGGGGAGTAAGTTTAACTGCTGTAACAGCTTTTATTATAAGTTGGGTAACTGTGGGAATAGTGCAATTGCCAGCAGAAATATTGCTTTTGGGAAAAAATTTTGCGCTGACTAGAAATATTCTCTGTTTTTTTTCGGCAATACTAATTGCTTTTTTAACTACTCTACTAATAAGTGTAATATGATTAAAAAATTGATAAATAATTTTGGATTTAATTGGATATTTTTATTTGCTGTTTTTTGTTTGTATCTTGTTGCCGTTTTTTTAAATATCGAACTCTTCTTAAAATCATTGATCAAATCTAAAATAATTTTAGAAGAAATTGTTCCTGTTTTAATTTTGATATTTGTCTTAACTTTTTTAGCTAATTTGTTTTTAACAAATAAAAAAGCCGATAAAATACTAGCAAAACAATCTGGCCCTACTGGTTATTTATTCGCAATGATCTTAGGCATTGTATCTATGGGACCAATATACATGTGGTATCCTTTATTGAGTGAATTAAAAGAAAAAGGGTTGAAAAATTCACTAATTGCTGTTTTTTTGTACAATAGAGCAGTTAAAATTCCATTAATACCAATAATCATATATTATTTTGGAGTTCCATTTATGATAGTAACTGCCTTATTAATGATGTTATTTTCAGTAATTAACGGTTGGTTAGTTTCAGTGTTTGTAAAAGATTAATAATTAAAAGAAAAAATATGAAAATCGCAGTAGCTTCTTTAGAAAAAAATATTAATTCGGAGATAAGTTCCCAAACCGGCAGATCGCCATACTTCCTAATATTTGAGGAGGGTGAACTTATAGAAGTTTGGAAAAATGTATTTAGTATGGGTGGTGGTGGCGCGGGTCTTTCTGTAGCAAAAATTATGTTTGAAAAAGGAGTTAATAAAATTATAGGAGGGAATATTGGAGAAAATGTAGCTCAAGCTTTAGAAAATAAAAATATAACTTTTGAAGAAAGAAGTGGCCGAGTTAGAGACGTTATTCAACTTAAATAGTAAAATAAAAAAACAAAAAAGGCTCACAAAGGAGCCTTTTTTGCGATTTAAGGCACTCAATTATTTTTTAATTAATGTCGCATTATTGTTTTATTTTGCAGGGATTAACGAACCTCTCTAGTTGAATTTTTTGAGAAACTATCTGCCGTTCTAGCTGCTTTGGCAACTGGCTCGGAGACGTTTTACTCTGTCAACTATTCTTATAATTTACTAAATTTCGCTCGCCTACTAATTGAATTTGCGACATGTTCTAATAATTAATAATGAGTCGACCTTTCAATTAATATGACTTTTATTGAACAAATTTTGTTACCAAAAAATTTAAAAAGTGTGGTCTGATTGTTATTTCTCACTGCAAACTTCAATAATAGCTAGTTCTATTGGCAATTCGGGGATGGTAGAATAGTTTTGACGCGAATGAGCTTCTAAAAATGAGAGTAAAGTTTTAGAATTAATATTTTTCGCAGTTTTTGCTAGTTGGAATAATCTTTCGTACTCTTCTTCCCCAGTTTGATCTGTGATCATATCTTTTATTTCTTTAGCAAAACGCAAAAGAAGAATAAAGCGGAGAGAACGCAGAATCATTTTGAGAAAAATATCCATATCAACATTTTCTTCTGATGCTTTACGAACAGCTCCGATGGATTGCTCAGTGTTTCTCGCCGCTAGCCCTTCTAAAATTTCTACTATTAATTCTGTTCGAGGAGCGCTCAAAACCCTTTCCACTTCTTCATGAGAAAGTTTAGTATCGGAAGAGGAATGCATAGCTTTTTGTAAAATGGAAAGAGCATCACGAAAAGAACTATCAGCTAATGTTGCGATAAGTGAAGCTGACTTTTTTTCTATCTCGTATTTTTCAGCTTTGGCAACTTTCAAAATTACTTCTACTAAATGTCTATGGGTAGGTTTTTTAAAAATGAAGCACTCACAACGCGAGATGACGGTATTGGGCAGTTTGTGGGCTTCAGTGGTGGCCATGATAAAAATCACATACTCGGGCGGTTCTTCTAAAGTTTTTAAAAAGGCGTTCCAAGCTTCTTTGGTGAGCATATGAACTTCATCTATGATATATATTTTATATTTTGAAGAATAAGGGTAAGTGTGTACGGCATCACGCAAACTTCTGATTTCATCAATCCCGCGATTAGAAGCAGCGTCCATTTCATAGATGTCTTCATTATTTACTTTTAATGATTTAGCAAAGATGCGAGCTAAGCTGGTCTTGCCTGTGCCGCGACTACCAGAAAAAAGATAAGCATGGCTTGCTTTGCCAAATTTGGCTTCGTTATCCAAAATTTTGACAATATGGTCCTGCCCTTTGATTTCATCAAAATTTTGCGGCCGATATTTCCTGTATAAAGCGATTTCCATTCATCTAATATAACTTACCTCGCGCTTCGCGTCGACCCTCTCTTACTACAAGAGAGAAGTTTGGGAGATGAGTTATTTTGGTGGTATAATAAATATATGGCATTTTCTCATAAAACTAGAGTAGGAGTATTACGCGGAGGGCCTTCGCCTGAATATGACGTGTCGCTAAACACCGGCCGTGCCGTTCTTTCTAATCTGCCAGAAGATTGCGAGCCGATTGATATTTTTATTTCTAAAGACGGAATCTGGCATGTTTCGGGCTTAGAACGCGATCCTTATACGATTTTGAAAAGTTTGGATATGGCGATTAATGCATTGCACGGCACTTATGGCGAAGATGGTACGGTGCAAAAAATGCTTGACCATTTCGGTATTCCTTACACTGGCTCTGATGCAATGAGTTCGAGGCTGGGGATGAACAAAATTTTGACTAAAAAAATTCTAAGCCAGGCAGGGCTCAAAACTCCTATGTATATGATCGTAGAAATGAAAGAAGATGGAGAGATTCCGACTGGCGCAGTAAATCATATAAACGAAAATCTCATCTTTCCTATTATAATAAAGCCCCATAATCAGGGATCTTCTTTGGGTACCTCATTTGTTGATAAGGCCTTCGATATTCGACGGGGTTTGGAAAGAGCTTTTGAATATTCGTCACGAGCTTTAGTTGAGGAATATATTAGTGGCAAGGAAGTGACTTGTGGTGTGATTGATGGTTTCCGAGATCAAGATTTATATACCACAGTACCTATCAGTGTCATTCCAGATAAAGCAAGGAAATTTCATGATTATGATTCTAAGTATTTAGATCTGGGGAAATATCATTTGCCCTATGGTTTAAGCCCAGAAGAAAAAGAACAAATCCGTGAAGCTACTAAATTAATACACCAAACTTTGGGACTTAGACACTATTCCCGCTCTGATTTTATACATCATTCCCGCCGTGGCCTTTTTGTTCTGGAAGTTAATACTCTGCCGGAGCTTTCTCACAGGGGTGCATTTATGAAAGCTCTGGAAGCGGCTGGCTCTAATATTAAAGAATTTCTCTCTCACCTCATCAAAAAGACTTTGAAAAAATAGATTGACAAAAAGGACAAAAGAGAATATATCTAGATAAGATTTTGTGATTCTAAATATAAGGAGGTTTTTATGGCTAGCGGGTATCTTTGTAAGAAATGTGGCTTTCTAGAAAGCCAGCATAGAGAAGCTAATTCCATACTTGGGAATGCAATGACAGATGAAGAAAGGTCAAATGCTGATTTTGAAATAAACAAAAAGTTCCCCGGTATCTGTGGTGAGTATGAAAGTTCAGACCCCAAAATTAGTAAGTCCGAAAAGAACCAGCCCAAGAATTTACCCGGTTGGATTCCATAGGATTAATTTGTAAAATCTATTATGGGCCGCAGTTTGCGGCCCTATTTTTTAATTGTATTATTTAGTTATGGGCTTATAGTAAAGTGGTATTACGCGGCATTCGCATTGCCGAGGCTCGGGTTCGATTCCCGATAAGTCCACTCGATTCGTAGTTAATTTATCGCTACGCCCAAAATTCTCTTACTCGCTCGTGGCAAGCCACTTTCTCTAAATTCATGTTTAGAGTCGAATGGGCTATAATATATTTATGTATTTTGTGTATATAATTAAAAATTCTGTAGGTAAATTGTATGTTGGTGTTACAGATAATCCACAACAGCGATTGAAAGAGCATAATTCCAAAAGGAGTGCTCAATATACAAGCCGAATTCCAACTTATAAAATCGTTTTTCTCGAAGAATATCCCTCTATGTCTGCCGCTCGGAAACGTGAGATTCAGATTAAAAAATGGCGAAGAGATAAAAAAGAAATACTGGTTGAAAGATACAAAAACGGCTTAGAAACAAAAGATTGATTTAGTCCACATCGTAAATTTTGGAACCTTTTTGGATATGGGCATATTAAATAAAAGGTGAAAATATAAATATATATGCAAAAAACTTCAAGAATTATCGTATGGGCTACTGTAACAGTACTTGTGTTGCTGGTACTTTTGGTGACGCAGTTTACCGACTTCGGACAAACTGAAGTGCAGTGGAATGAGGCTGTCGCTTACACCATGATACTTCTGGTCGCTGGCGGTGCGTATGAATTAATACAATGGTTGAAAACACGCAGTAAAATGTATCGTGTTGCTTTTGGTGTTGGATCTGCGGGTCTGCTTCTGCTTGGCTGGGTCAGTGGCGCTGTTGGTATTATTGGAAGCGAGAATAATCCTGTTAATTTAATGTATTGGGGAATACCGCTTGTAATGATTATTGGACTCGTTGTCTCACGGCTTAGACCTGGTGGAATGGCGTATACATTGTTTGTCGCAGCACTTGTTCAGTTATTGATTCCCATAGCGGCACTCATAATATCACCAAACGTTTCTTGGGGTGGTGCAGGGGTAATCGGTGTGTTTATTCTCAATTCTATATTTGCTGTAACATTTATAATTTCAGGTCTCCTTTTTAGATGTGTAAGTATAACAAGTTCTATACAGTCAAATGGCCAGAAACCGGTTGTTTAAAGCTCATCTCAAACTCTATAAATTGGCTCCAACCATGCAAATCTGCTACAATTTGGTTCCAATAGACTCTAACGAAGTCCACATGCTTAAACCAGAATTTTTTGAAAGAAGCGCGGTAGAGGTAGCTAAAAATCTTTTAGGCTGCCTACTTTGCGTAAGAAAAAACGGCAAGGTTCATAAAAGTAAAATCATAGAAACCGAGGCTTACGAAGGGCCGAATGATTTAGCAAGTCACGCTTCGCGCGGTCGGACACCACGCAATGAAGTAATGTTTGGTAAACCGGGTATCTGGTATGTTTATTTCATTTATGGGATGTATAACATGCTCAATATTGTTTGCGGTAAAGAAGGTCACCCAGCGGCAGTTTTGATAAGAGGTGTGACAGGATTTAAAGGTCCTGGTCGACTAACTAAATCGCTTGGTATAGATAGGGGTTTTAATGGTCTTGAGTCTTGCCGAAAAATTGGCCTTTGGATTGAAGCTGGTAATTGGCCAAAAATTCACGGCCGTGAAAAAATGGACAATCGGAAAATTAAAAAGTTGCCCCGCGCCGGAGTTGATTATGCCGGACAGGTTTGGTCCAAAAAATTATACAGATTTGTTTTGGAAGGTTAATCAGCAATTTCCCAAATTGCTTCCAGAGCGGAAGGCAGTTCTAAAGCGTCTTCAAAATGACTCTGATTTTTCTCAATCAGAGTTTTAGCACTGAGCTTTTCGGCAAAAATTTCCAAATCAGAGAGTGGAACAATCGGATCATTATCTGAAGCAATAGCTACGAATTTATTACAATGTAATTTTATCTTTTCCCAATCAATCGGTGTATCTAGCCAAGGTCGAGCGATTTTTAAATTCTCATCTACTTCACGGGCTTTATTTTTAAGATGTAACCATCCAGCCAGAAGCACTACCCCGCCAATTTTCTGATCTTTATTAAGGGTTTCTAAATATCGAAGGATTGCTTGGCAACCAATGGAGTGAGCCAATATGAAAGTATTTTCGTCGGGGTCTTTGATTTGTTTTTGTAGATACGGCACCCAAGTTTCAATCTTAGGGTAATTTGGGTCGGGCATGGAAAGTGCAATAACTTCAAATCCCCTACTCCCCAATTCTTTTTTCAACCAAGGGAAAAAACCGTCTTCGGGCGAGCTCTGCCACCCGTGTATTAAATAAATCTTTTTCATGTAAGCATTTTAGCATGAAATATTTTTTGTTTTTAAGACAATTTTATGTTATAAATAAAACTTAAGGGTCATTTGGGCCGTTAGCTTAGTTGGTAGAGCGCCACATTTGCAATGTGGAGGTCATCGGTTCAAATCCGATACGGTCCACAAAATTTGCTATAATAAAAACATATGTTTGGAATTAGTAAGAAAAAATTATCTACAGAAAGCTACAAAGGAGTCAGGGATTTTTATCCTGAAGATCAGACTATTCAGAATTATATTTTTAAGGTGATGAGAGAGACAGCTGAAGCTTGGGGATATAACGAATATGGCGCTTCTGTTTTAGAGCCTTTGGAGCTTTATAAGTCCAAGACTAGCGAAGAAATTGTTAATGAGCAGATTTACTCTTTTAAAGACCGTGGCGGACGCGAAGTAGCTCTACGTCCTGAGATGACCCCTACCGCTGCTCGTATGATCGCTGCTCGAATTCAAGAATTACCGATGCCTATCCGCTGGTATTCTATTCCCAATCTTTTTAGATATGAAAAGCCCCAACGTGGTCGTTTGCGCGAACACTGGCAGCTTAATGTGGATATTTTTGGCAATCTGGATTTTATGGCTGAAGTAGAAGTGATTTCTATTGCTTATGATTTAATGAAAAGATTTGGTGCAGGAGAAAAGGATTTTGAAATCTGGATAAATAACCGAGCTTTTCTCGACGATGTTTTGAAAAAAGCCTCAGTAGATGAAGATAAAAAGCAATTTGTTTATCGTCTACTTGATAAAAAATTAAAAATGACAGAGAAGGATTTCAATCATGCTCTAAATTCTCTAATTGGAGATGAAAGTGCAAAAATACTAATGGAGACAATTTATTTTGGCGAAGGTCTTTTAACTACAATGAAAGATAGTGCTGGTGCCAAATACTTAAATCAAGTTATTAATAATCTTAGAAATGCTGGCATATCAAACTTAAAATTCAAGCCAACCTTAACTCGTGGTTTTGATTATTACACTGGCATAGTTTTTGAAGTTTTTGACACCAATAAGGAAAACCCGAGAGCCATGTTTGGTGGCGGCCGCTTTGATGATTTAGTTGGTTCTTTTTCGAGCCAGTCAATTTCGGGTTTTGGCTTTGGTATGGGCGATGTGACTATTAGAGACTTTTTAACGACACGTAATTTACTGCCTGATTTTAAATCCAGAACTAATCTTTATATTTGCGTAGCGCCAGAAACACCAATTAAAGAGGTCTATAAAATAGCGGAAACTCTGAGAAGCAACAAAATAAACACAGCAGTTGATATTTCTGGCAAAAAATTGAGTGATCAGCTCAAATCTTTAGATAGAAGAAAGATTTCTTATGTTATGACAGTCGGACCAGACGAGCTTGAAAATCAAAATTTTGTCGTGAGAAACACTGAGACGCGAGAAGAACAACCCGGCAATCTGGAAGAGATTATCAAAATATTAAAATGAAAAAATCGGGGTGCTTGGCACCCCGATTTTGATGAGAAAGATTAATCACTCTCAAACTTGGCCAGGAAGCGCTTCTCCCAGTGGTCAAGGGATCTGACATGCTTCTTCTGCAAATCCTTGATACGTTTTATAACTTCCAGGATCTGCTTCTTGCTCACGTCGCCGTCATCATACTGATCCCGAAGTTTCTTGAAGATAGCGGCGTTTTTCTGACTTGCCGACTTGTAATTAGTGGTCAGCGAAGTAAAAATTTCAGCAATGCCATTGGTTCGCTGTTTCTTGCGCTTGCCGCTCAGTGTTTCCTTGAGCTTTTCGACCTCAATCCCATATTTCTCAGCTGCTTTGGGAGCTGTCAAACCACCTTCAGTAACAGCACTGACTGCGGAGTTGATCTTCTGCCTGGAAATCTTGGACTTGATGGTCCGGACATATTTGCGGGTCAAACTAGGTGGTAATCCGAGTATCTCCGCTATACATTTTATGGTCTCCCCATTTTTAATAAGGAGGGCCACGGTGTGTTCGGTGTCAGCTGTCGTGGGCGGTTTGTGACCACCGGCGTTTGATTTGTACGCATATCCTATCATCTCACTATCGGAGGAGAAAGATAAGATTTTAGCCTCAACATTTTTTATGCTGTTGAGTTCAAAAGCTTCAATTCGATGTCTGCCCTCAACCACATCATAATCTTTTGTGATTTCGATGGGTGGAAGAGCCACTCCATTCTGGATGAGCTCGGCCAGGTATAAAACATGATCCTGGTCCAACTCTTCGCGGACAAAAAGATTAGTATTTAAATCCGCGAGTTTTACTTTCTCAGTTCCTAATGTTCTCATTGCTTAGTCCTCTCTCGTCTCATCGGACGGCTGTAAAAACCTTGCACTGGCGGCACGCCAACCAGCGCGCTTCTTGAACACCTGTGAAAGCATGACATAAGTTCCCGGTTCTGGCTTTATTTTTTCTTGCCAGACATCCAAGGAAAAAGTGACGGAACCCAATTCTTTCGAACGGGTATGACAATATTCTCCATGCCTGCCGGAAATTACTTTTTCAACTATTGCTTGGTAATTTTTATCTTCCATAATCAATCCTCCTTCAGATAACTGATCTCGATTGATTTTAGATGATTAGAAAGCCTTTGTATAACCGACTTTCCTTCAGCGCTTCTCAAATAATCGATTTCTTTTTTAGATAGATTTGAGAAAATGCCGCTATCTAGAGCGACGACCAAGCCTTGCATAGACAGGAGAATTGAAGAGTAAATCGGAGACACATTTTTTGTTTCTGAATAAGAAACCTCCCTGGAAATATCAAGGCACACGGAAACAGATTCATCAAACATTTCTTCCAATGTATCTTTGTGTACTTTCCAGAGATTCCACATTATAAACTTCTTGGCTTTACTTATGTTTTGTTTTCCGAACAAAACGTCAAATAAAGAGGAAGTTTTGGTATAACCCACTATTCCAGCAACTTCTTTTGCTGAAAGCAGGTTGAATCCGATAATTTCAAAAACCCCCTTCAAAAATGCAGGTAGATTTTCAAATTCGATGATTTTGTAACCATGTAGACTTAAATAACACATAAGTCTCACCCTGATTTCTCCTGTTGGAGATGCTCGCCCTGTTGCCCATTTTCTAAAAGTTTGAAAATCTACTTTACAAAAACGGGTAAGAGGCAGCAAAATATCATTTCGAGCCCGAGTCCCTGGTGGCGCGATCTTGATAACACGCTTACAAAAATCTTCGAGACATTCTTCGAAATGATCTCTCATTACTTCTTTCATAGTGATTTTCCTTTCTCAAAGAGCATTTTACTTTTCATATATTATCATAAATATCAATATTGTCAAATTACTTTAATTTTTGTGTTTGTTATACTTAAATATTATGAACAAAATAGTTTTTGATATTGAAACTTCAAATACTTTCCAAGATATTGGATCAAATAACCCAGCCAGTTTGGATATATCGGTAGTAGGTGTTTATGATTACGCTAATGATAAATATAAAGCTTTTTTAGTAGAAGAGTTTAATAAACTCTGGCCAATTATAGAAAATGCTCAAATACTCATTACCTTTAATGGAGATCATTTTGATATTCCTCTTTTAAATAAATATTATCCTGGTGATCTTTTGAAATTAAAGAGTGTAGATATTTTAAAAGAAATGTACAAATCTGCAGGCCGCCGAATGAAGTTAGATCAAATTGCCGAAGGTACGCTCGGGGCAAACAAAAGCGGCCATGGACTTGATGCCATAAAATGGTGGCGTAATGGCGAAATTGAAAAAGTTAAGAGATATTGCCTTAATGATGTACGCCTGACTAAAGATATCTACGAGTATGCTCTTAAAGAAAGTAAACTTATCTTTAAAGAAGGACCGAATTTGAATGAAGTTAAATTAGATGTTTCTGATTGGGGGAAAACCCCAGAATCCGCTACCTTAAATAGAACTCTGCCTTTTTAATAAAGGTTATGCTATAATATCGATATTGTAATTAATATAAAAATATGCCTGAAAAATTTTCATTACCTGTTGCGATTATCTTAGCAGCTCTTTTGATTGCCGGAGGGATCTACCTAAACGGTAAAATTAACAATGACAACCAACCAAATCTATTAGAATCAGCTCAAAACACTGCTGCATCAATTTTGTCTCTTAATGCTAATGATCATATTTTGGGTAGTGCTAATGCTCGAATTTTAGTAATTGAATATTCTGATACTGAATGTCCGTTTTGCAAGAATTTTCATGTTACTATGAACTCAATAATGCAGGAATACGGCAAAGAAGGAGAGGTAGCTTGGGTATATCGACATTTTCCACTTGAACAACTGCACTCCAAAGCTTTTAATGAAGCTCTAGCTACTGAATGCGCTGATAAGTTGGGCGGTAATAGTAAATTTTGGGAATACATAAATAAACTTTACGAGATAACTCCTTCTAATGATGGACTTGATCCAAAAGAATTAATCAACATTGCTACTCAAATAGGCCTTTCATCAATTGATTTCAATGCTTGTCTTGAAAGCGAGGAGTTGGTTTCAGAAGTAGAAGCTGATTTCCAGAGCGGTCAGAAATTAAGCGTTGGGGGCACTCCTTACAACGTAATTGTAGATACTAAAAACGGCGAACATTATGAACTACCGGGTGCTTACCCATATTCTCAAGTCAAATCTGCTATTGATATGATTTTAGAGAATTAATTTTCGGTAAGTGCAGTATTGGCAGTCTTTTTTATTGCAGCCGAGGTCTAGAAAATCGCCGCTTAAAACTTCTTGCGCCATCTGTCTTATCTCGTTTTTTACTTCTTTTATTTCCTTATCTCCAATTGGAACGCTGTATTGCTCAAATTGGCCATTTTTGTTTTTTTCAACAAAGTCTAAAATAGCTTGATTTATGGTGAATTTATTGTCGGCGAAATTTTCGTAAAGAATGTAATAGAAAACGAGCTGCCTTTTTAAGTTTTCTTTTTCTTGTTTTTTGGTTTTATCACTAAAGGGTCTGCCGGTTTTGTAATCTACTATATTTATTCTACCTTCCAGATTGGAATCCAAAAATTCTATTTTATCCAAACGGCCGCTTATGTTTATTTTCTTTCCTCCACCAAGCTCAAAATCACGTCTTATATATTTTTCGTTCTCTATTTCTAGAGTCCAATTTTTATGATAATAGTTATGATACTCTCCCAAAGTTTCTATTCCTCTCCCCAGATATCTCTCATACTCTTTACCATAAAAGCTCGATCTTTCAATCAATTCTTTAAAAATTCTAACAAGCTCTTTCTTGCTTGAAATTTTTTTATTATTTTTACTCTCTTCAAAAAATTTTTCCAAACTGTCATGAATTAAATTGCCGTAAAGTAAAATGGGAGAATATTCACTTGGCAACTGAATCAAATTTCTAAAGAGATATTTGTTTGGGCACTCTAAATAATTATTAAGAGCAGTAACATTAAGATTTTTTTCGAAAAACAAATTTTTTAAATATTTTTTGTCAAACAAACTTTTATTTGTGTCTGTTTTTTTGATAAACAAATACAAATTATCAATATTTTTCTTTTCAAATTCGTCCGTATTTGTATTTTTTATAAGATTTTTCTTGATTTCGGTTATGAACTGGCTTTTATCTTGTAATTTTCCTTCCCAGTCGGTAAGTGAACTGGTTATATAAAGCTCTTTCTTAGCTCTGGTCATTGATACATAAAAAAGTCGCCTTTCGTCGTCAAGATTGCCTTTATAGTTGTCTATTGGCAGTACAATACTGCCAAATCCGCGGCTCTTTTCCCAACTTTTTCTTGTAGCGTTTACAATGAAAACATACTCAAATTCTAAACCTTTTGATCGGTGGGCAGTCATAAGCTGGATTCCTTCCATTACTTCCGGATCTTTAGTTTCGATATCCAAATTATATTTTTTATATAAATTAATAAATTTTATAAAATCATCTAGAGAATAACCTTTTTTATTTTGAATTTGTCTCTTAATTTCATCAAAAAGCTTATCAATTTTGATGAGCTGATATCGACTATCGGGACTTTCAAGCATATAGTCAAGGTATCTCGATTCACTCAAGAATTCTTTGAAGAACTGATCAAAATTTACATTGGCTGATTTTGTTTTCAGAGATTTTATCTTAGAGACAAAATCTTTAAATTCTTTTTGTCCAACGATAAAATCAAATAAAACTTTGTCTTCGCCTCGGTTTTTTTTATTGAATTTGTTTAGAATATCTACCACTTTATATGAATCCAATTTCAAGAAATTTACCAAAAGAGATTTTGCTAAATGATAATTATCTTTAGGATTATTTATAACTTTTAATATTGAAATAAGGTTATTTATATTAGGGTCTTCAAGCAAATATTCCTTTGAAATAACAGTAAAAGGAATATTTTTTTGGTCTAGAATATTTTTAAGATCATTAACTTGCCTATTGGATCGATAAATGACGGCAATTTCTTTAGGATTAATTTTTTCTTTTTCGATTTTATTCTTTATGATTTCTGCGATATACAATAATTCAAATTTATAGTTTGAAAATTCCAGGTAATTTATTTTTTTATCATTCGATTTATTGCAAGCCTTAAGTTTTTCAGGTTTATCTATAGTATATTCAATCAAGCTATGCGAAGAATCCAAAATATTCTGAGTAGACCGGTAATTGTCTTCCAAATTTATAATCTCTACTTCTTCATAAATTTCATTAAAATGTCTAAAAGTTTTTTCACTAGCTCCCTGGAATCGATAAATTGATTGTTTTTCATCACCTACGGTGAACAAATTAGGCTTGCCGTTCAAATGTTCGGCATCTGTTAAAAGTTCGATCAATCGATTTTGTCCGTCATTAGTGTCTTGGTGTTCATCGATAAGCAAATATTGGTATTGTTCTTGTAAATCAAGTTTTAAGTTTTGGTTTTTTTCAAGTTCTTTTAAAGTGTTTAAAATCATATCGTCAAAATCATAAAAGCTCTTTTCTTTTATTTTTTTTTGATATTCTCGAAAAACCTTGGCAATTTCTTTGGTTTTGGCAATCTTTTTATTCAGTTTTTCTTTTTCAGCTGGTTTCATATCTCCTGCGCTGTATTTTCCAAATTTTTTCTTATAAAAAAGATTTTCGTCTACCCAAAGATCTTTTTCCCATTTTGGGATCTTGGATTCAAATTCTTCAGGATTGAGACCTTCTTTTTTAATGGAATTGATTGCCTTTTTAATTTGAGAAAGCGAACTGAATAAATCATTTTTAGAGATAATTTCTTTAAATTTTCCATTCCCCATTATCTCTTCAAGGATTTCCAATTTTTCCAAATCGCTTATAATTTTTGAAGATTCTAGTTCTTTAAAATAGAAAGAAAATTCTTTGATAATATTTTCGGCAAAAGCGTGGAAAGTAAAAATATTGACACGATAAGCATCATCACCCATGTATTCAATTAAATTTTTTCTTATTGCCGATACACCTGAGTTAGTAAAGGTCAGTGCTAAAATATTTTCTGGCTTAGTGTCGGTTTTGAGTAAGATATTAGCAATACGTAAAGTTAAAATAGTGGTTTTACCGGTTCCTGGGCCGGCAATAACCATAACCGGTCCCTCTATAGTATTTACCGCTTCTTTTTGTTTCGGATTTAGTTTTTTATACTGCTTTTCAAATTCTGTCGATTTCATAAAATAAGATTAGCATAAATATAAAAAGGGCGAGAGTTTCCATTCCCGCCCCTTAAAAAATAACAAGATCATTTCAGCCTCCCACTGTTTTGACCTTGTCCTCATCTTCTTCAAGGTCTTCTGCTGCAGCTTCCATTATGTCTACCTGTTTTCTGATTTCAGAAAACAGTTGTTTCCTGGTGAGAAATCCTCTTATCAGGATTCTTATAAGTCCTTCCGCGCATAATCTGGCTTTTTGGGTTTCGGGAACTGTTTTGTCCTTCATTTTTTAACCTCCCTTATTCAGAATTTATTTCTACCCCAAATTTAATATATTTCTCTTTAAAAGTCAAAAAATCCAAAACTACAAGGGCGCCCCTTGCTAACTTGCTAATTGTTATTCTTCTTCAAAATCAAAATATAAATCTTTAAAAGACGCTATTAATTCTTCTTTATCTTGAAAATATTTTAAATATTTTTCCTCTGAATTAAATTGTTCCAAAATAATTTTTTTATTGCATAATTTATCAAATAAGTTTTTATCTGAATTAAAATATTCTTTATAACTGCTCCATCTGTAATCATTTAAGTCTTTAACTAATTTTGCCTCAATAGGATTTTTGTGAATATAGTATGAAGTCCACAATAATTGTTCATTGTTTTCTATTAAAATTGCTTTAAATCTATCTTGAAATATCGTTCCTACTCTTTTATTTACTCTGTTAAAACACATAGAATAACTGGTGCATATTTTTGATAAGAGTTTTGTTATAGATAGTTCAGTCTTTTGTTGTATAAGCAAATGAAAATGGTTTGGCATCAAGCAGTATGCAATAAGATCAAAGGAATTGGGTGGAAGAATTTTTCTTCGTCTCTTTGACCACAGCAATTTTTTATTGTCTACAAGATGGGGGAAGAGATTTTCTTTAAGTCTTTGTAAAAAAACATTATAATCTTTTTGAGTTAAAAATATTTTTTCCTTATTAACCCCCCTATTGTAAACGTGATAAATTTCTCCTATTGAAAAATTTTTATAATCTCTGTTTTTCATATTTAGATTATATCATAACTCCTAAAATACAAGGGCGCCCCTTGTTAACCTTAGATGATACATTTTTTATGAAAAATCGGTGTTTTAAAAGAAATGCTGAAGACGTTTTATTTTTTCATGCTGGCGCATTTTTTCGAGAGCCTTAGCTTCAATCTGGCGAATACGTTCTCTGGTGACACCAAATTCTTTACCAACATCTTCTAAAGTATGATAAACTCCATCAATTAAACCATTTCTCATTTCAATGATTTTTTTCTCTTTTGGTGGTAAATCAGCTAGTATTTCTTGTAGCTGGTCACGGATAATGCGACGATTTGATTCTTGATCAGAAGAAATGATTTTATCGTCAGCCACAAAATCGCCCAAAGTAGATTTGGTGTCTTCCTCTTCTCCGCCAACCGGACTCTCTAAAGAAATTGTACCTTGATCTATTTTTTCAATCATATAAATTTTTTCCGGTTCAAGCCCCATTTCTACCGCAATTTCTTCTGGTAGAGGATCTCGGCCAAGATCTTGAGAGAGACGGCGAACAACTTGTTTATATTTAGCTATAGTTTCTACCATATGTACCGGTACTCTGATAGTTCTGGATTGATCAGCTAGAGCTCTAGTAATAGCTTGTCTAATCCACCAAGTGGCGTAAGTAGAAAATTTATAACCTTTAGTATAATCAAATTTATCTACAGCCTTAAAGAGCCCTAAGTTGCCTTCTTGGATAAGGTCAAGTAGGGTCAAATCAGCACTACGGCCTACATATTTTTTAGCGATAGAAACCACTAAACGCAAATTTGCTCGAGCTAAAACATTTCGAGCTTCCTCATCTCCAGCTAAAATTCTTTTAGCTAATTCTTTTTCTTGAGCTCCAGAAATTAAAGAATGTTGCCCAATTTCTTTAAGATACATCTGGATAGAATCATAAACATTCGGATCTTTAAAATAATCTTTAACTTTTAAGGTTATTGAATCTTCAAGGAGTCGACCACCCTCCAGAATATCTATACTGGCTTTGTGGCATTCATCGTAAATTTCTTCTAGAAGAGCAATGTTATCTTCAATAGTAGGAAATTCTTTGAGTATTTCATCGAAAGTAATAAATCCTCGCTCTTTACCTTTTATCACTAATTGCTCTTTTTTCATTTCCAATTTGGATTGAGTTTTTTTGCTTATTTGACGAGATTTTGACGAATTTAAAACTTTAATTCTTTTTTTACTTTTATTCTTAGGATTTTTTTTATTGGCTTTCTTTCCGTTTTGGGAAAAACGTTTTTTTGTTTGCTTATTCTTT
>JAFGCQ010000005.1 GCA_016932555.1 Candidatus Zambryskiibacteriota bacterium | reverse complement strand
ACATATTCGCAAGAGTGAGTGAATATTCTTTTAGTCATACTGGGCATAGCATTATTTTTATGCCAAGTGACAATATTGCGAGGTGTAAAACCAAGCAATTTTAAAGTCATGATTAATTCACCGATGTTATGATAAGTGCAGGATATGTAAATACTCCCGGTTGGCTTTAATACTCTTTTACATTCGGCCAGCCATTCTTTGGTGAATTGTAAATATTCAGATTCAGACATTTTGTCCCAATCTTCATTGACCATATACCAATCACCGCCATAGCCTTTATTTTTCCATTTCAACCCGTTGCCGGATAAATTATAGGGCGGATCGGCAAATATCAAATCAATACTCTTATCGGGTATTTTATCTTTTAATACTTTTCGGCAATCGCCTTTGTAGATAGTGTTTGTTTTCATAGCTTTTGCGACCAATCATTCATAATTACTGGAATTTTTTTATTCCATTCCAAAGCGTCTTTGGAAGAAGACATTTCCTCTCGGATTGAAACAAATAACCTTTTCATATCTTGAGTAGAGAACCTCTTTTGTTTAAAAACAGATAAAAGGGATTTTATTTGGTCAATTGAAAAAGGAATAATCGTTAAATCAATGATCTCATCATTTACCGCATACTTTCTGTTATTAAAGAAAGTTAAAACCGTATTTATATCAATTTGCGGTGCCACAAAGAGGCCAAAAACATCTTTTTCTTTTTTCTGCGATTGAACTTTGGCCACATGTCTTGGGACTGGCTCAATCTCGGCACTCCACTGATTGGCTCTGGTGAGCAGAGTAACTTCGGTCACCAAGATAAAATTCTCATATTCAAAAACCATATCAGCTTGATTGCCAGCGGCGTGATTGATCGGTTGCAGTTCGTCATCAAGTTTAAAATTTCTGGCCTCGTATGGCTTATTAGCCAAAGTATCTATAGCCAAAAATACACGCCAAGTGTTCCACTCCATATAAGCAGGGTAATAAGCTTCGCCTCCCAGTATTTGTCTGGTTAAAATTAAATCGTAGAAATTAATAATATCGTCAACCTGTTTTTCCTCTCTCTGGGAGTAATAAAATTCCACTTCTTTTAACTTTAGCAAACTACCTTCGACAGCTTTGGTTTGTTGTTTTAATTGAAGTAGATTCTCGGCTGGCGAGATATCTTTTCCGACTAATTTCAAAGACTCTCTAACTCCCACTTTATCAAATAGAGCTTTTTCTTTAGCTTTAATAGTGTTCAGGTGTTTTTTAAGATAATCTTTTTTGTCACTCGGCAAAGCAGGTGAAAAGCTGTTCCATAGATAATCCAAATATCTATCATCGCTGACTAACTCCCATTTTTGCGACAACAAAGTTTTTATCAAATCCTCTTTTTCAGAAACAGTAATAAGCTTATCTCTGCTGACAGAAAACAACCCGCTTTTTCTTAAATATCTGGCTGTTAAATCAGCATAGTCTTTTAGCGTAGAAATTTTTAAGGGAAGATAATAAGCTAAAAATATTTTTTTGATAACCACCGCACCTTTGCCAGATTTTAACGCTTCTTTAATATCTCTTTGAGCTCTTTTGGCTTTGATAGTATTTGAACCCTTACCACCCTTAGTAATATCGGCCAACAGCTTAACTCCCTCGTTTGAGGAAACAAAACTCTTGTCTTTTTTGAATTTAGCTACAAGATTTTTTATTAGCACCATTCGCTCATTTACTTCATCCTTAAAAACTTCCTCTAAACGTGCCAATTGAGTCTGGTAATAAAATTCTCTTTTTTTAACTCGGCCGGTAATTTTATCTTTTTGATTTCTGTAATCATTTACTTGTTTTATTGCTTTATCAATATCATCCATTCTTACTGTAGTATTTAAGAATATGCTTATCTCGTCTTTGGATAATCCTCCCAGCTCGTAAGTTATTTTTAAACTGGCCACGAAAGGCAAAACAGAAACATTCTCAAATGACGCGCCATTTTGTTTGGGCAATACGCATGGTTTTTGATATTTCAACAATTGCCTTAAAAATATCTCGTCCTCAATATCTGGATTATCCAACAATGCCTGGCCGGCTTCCGTAATAATCACGGGTTTATCTGAAGAATGATAAGCAAAGCAAAGCCCCAGTTGATTTAAAATGGATATCCATTTTCTGGCGTGTTCCTGTTTTCTTTTGCTGATCATTTTATCGTAGTTTTCATCCTCCATTTCATAGACCTTATTTTTTCTTAACAATTCAAAAAACTTTTCCTGTTCGGAAACATCCCATTTTTTACCTTTAAAGTTTTGGTCTAATATTTTAAGACCATCACGCAATCTGTCTGGATTGCGGACTGTTGTTGAACCTATTGTCCATTGAAAATACTTCATATTTTTATTTGGTTACTTTGCAATAAAAGACCCTTTCGGTGTGGCCGTTTGTGTCACTCTTGCCGGTTGTAAATCCTTTATAATCACGCTCAAACACTTCCACTTCGCCTTTCTCTTTCAAAATCTCCACTATTCTATCATCTGATATTTTAGCATTTGATCTAACATTCTTTTTTTCGCCGGTATTGTTGTATGATAGCAAGATATGATTAGCTTTAGCATTTTTAATCAAATCTCGCAAAGCGTCCTCGGCACTCTTGAGGCAATATTTACTTTTTAGATGACTGCGGTCAACCATTTTCTTGGCCACGCCTTCAACAGCTGGTTTTTCCCAAGTGATTATGTTCTCAAGCAAATGGTAAGAATCGCCGTATTGTCTTGAATTGTATGGCGGATCAAGATAAAGAACATCACACTTTATCTCTCGTATTAATTTATTAGCGTCTTTTTGATGAATTTCATTATTGGCGTTATTGTCGGTATTTATATCTGGCACTAATAATTTTACATCCTGCAGAGTATCAAGTTTTTTTCGGTATGTTTCATAGTGGCCGACCGTATTGGCCACCTTATCCATAGCGTAAACCAAAGAGGTTAAAAGGACATTCTTTTCCTCCAAGTTTAT
Organism: Candidatus Zambryskiibacteriota bacterium; assembly: GCA_016932555.1. Taxonomy (GTDB): domain Bacteria; phylum Patescibacteriota; class Minisyncoccia; order Phycocordibacterales; family WO2-35-19; genus WO2-35-19. Next base: position 590 of record JAFGCQ010000005.1, on the reverse strand, counting down.
TTCGCCGGACTCCTCTAATCTTTCTATTTCCCCTCTTACCGCGCCAATTTTCAAAGCGTTTTTCTGAGTAAAATATGAATTGCCAAAATTCTTAGATACATAATTTTCTTTTTTGGGTTTAAGGTCGTTCAGATAATCAATTATATTGGCAATCTTTTCTTGGTTATAATTTTTTGTGTTAAGCCAGCATTGCAGAGAAGTAAAACTGCTATCTAAAATATCATTAGAAATAACTTTTGTGTCGGGCCGGCTAAAGTAATGTCCGACCACGCCCGTGCCGGCGAAGATATCGCAAAAAGTATAATAACCCCGGCACTTATCAGCCACTATATCACCGATAAACCCAAGCAGTTTGGTTTTATTGCCCAAAAACCGCCTGTTATGTATTTGAAGCAATTGATCTGTTTTTTTAGGAAAAATAAACAGGGGCAGTTGTGCCGGCTTTGGCCTGGAATTAAAGCGGTTTCTAAGCACGCCGGTTACTTTACCTCTTACTTCTAACTCCTTAACTTTTATAGGATTATATTTTTTATTGGCTGGCTGTAATCTAAAACAATTTTTTTCTTTATAAATTCTTTTCAGGGTTGCTT
>JAFGCQ010000004.1 GCA_016932555.1 Candidatus Zambryskiibacteriota bacterium | reverse complement strand
TTCTCTCTTGATGCTTTGACCTTTTTCCTTTGTTTCTTTGGTTTTCTTCCCGCCTACGCCAGGGCTTCGGTGGACAGGCGCGACAAATTTTTTGGTAGAATATTTTTGGCTAATGAAGGATTGTGCATGTCATTGTCCTCGCCAATGTATAAGTTTATGAGAGAAGAACTGCTTGCATCGCTCTGGAGCGGTGGTTTGCGTAAATTCACCCCGTTAGAGAAATAAATTATTTACCTAACGGATAATGTTTGTGTGAATTCCTCTAACGGGGTTCACACAAGTGACGGAGCAAACCAGCCGCCGCATTTTTACACAACAGGCGCTACTTACATCTTATAAGATGCGTCTGTCCGGTTACGGCCTTTGATCCGGATGGAGTGATGCAGAAACGACTCTCGCCTCTGACGGCAATCTGGTGTATGTCGGCAATGCTGACCGTAATGGCGTGAACGTCAATGGCAATAACCCCGACAATCGGAATGACAATCTCGGTGTCGTTTCCCTCCGAAGTCGCTCTCATGCAGACAAAACGGGCAAATTACTTGCCCGTTTTGTTGTAAGTGCTGGCAATCCAGCCGCCGAGCATCTTGCCCATCTCTTGGATTCTTCTCTGATAATCTATGTACCAATGCTGCTCCAGAGCTTTGATGTCCTTTGCCAATCTAATGCTGATTTTAACGCATTCAAGAGTAGTATTGGCTTTGAGTAATGATTGTCTCTTTAAATCCAAGCTGCTTGTGTGGTAGGCAGTCACCGTTAACAGGAGAATTTCCAGAAGCAAGTTTTCCGTCTTCTGTCCAATGGTAAACCTGTCTTTCTTTGGCAGTTGTCCGCATCTGACATACCATGATAGATACAATTTATAAACTGCTTGAAAGAATGGTGTTTGCTCCGCTGTTTTATTATTGTTGTTTCTATTCATATGTTTGAAAAAATTATTTCATTAAAAAATCTCTTCGACGCTTGGGCTGAGTTTCGCAAGGATAAGCGAGGCAAGAAAGATGTGGCGGAATTCGAGCTTGGTTTGGAAGATAACATTTTCAAACTGCATGAGGATTTGAAAAGCGGTAATTACAGGCATGGCGGATATTTTTCTTTCTATATAAGTGATCCCAAAAGGAGGCACATTAACAAAGCCAGCGTTAGAGACAGACTTTTGCACCATGCCATAATCAGAGTCATAGAGCCAATGTGGGATAAAAAATTTATCTTTGACTCTTGGTCTTCCAGAAAATATAAAGGCACTCATGCTGCGGTTAAAAGACTCCACAAAATAGGACTCAAAATTTCCCGAAATAACAGCAAAACTATCTGGGTGCTGAAGTTGGATATAAGAAAGTTTTTTGAATCTGTCGATCATAATAAGCTTCTGCGGATATTAGAGGAAAAGACTTTTGATAAAGAGCTTATCATCCTAACCAAGGACATTGTTGAAAGTTTCAATTGCGGCATACCTCTTGGCAATCTGACTTCTCAAATATTTGCCAATATTTTTATGAACAAATTTGATCAGTTCGTGAAGCATGATTTAAAAGTAAAGGGCTATATTAGATATACTGATGATTTTGTTTTGATGCATCCTGATAAAAATTTTCTGGAATCTTGCATACCTAAGATTCGAGATTTTTGCTGGCAGAATTTGAAGCTAAAAATCCACCCTGAAAAAATTATCCTTAAAACATATGCCAGCGGCATCGATTATTTGGGTTATATTTGCTTCCCGTACCATAGAGTTTTGAGAACTAAAACTAAAAGAAGAATATTTAATAGGGTGACTGACAAAAATTTCTCATCTTATAACGGTCTTTTACATCACTGCCGTTCCAGAGATTTAAAAATTAAACTACTGCAAAAACTAAATAGAAACATTCCAAAAAATAGACACGGTAAACGCTTCGTTGTTATCTCAAGACAGCAAAGCGCTTGATTTTTTTTAATATATTTGTTAGTTTTAGAAGGTCTCGTCCGTCGGCTGACGGACGGATTTAATAATAGAAATGGCAAAAACTTCAGTTATAGCAAGGGCTCAAAAAAAGCCTAAATTTAAAACCAGAGCTGTAAGACGCTGTTTTAAATGTGGTCGCAGTAGAGGTTATATGAGAGATTTTGATTTGTGTCGGATTTGTTTTCGAGAACTTGCTAACGAAGGAAGAATTCCAGGAGTTAAAAAAGCTTCTTGGTAAGTCCTTCAGCTAACGCTCAGGATACTGCCTAGAAAATATATGAACGATCCAATAGGAGATTTTATAATAAGAGTGAAGAATGCAAGTATTATGAAAAAGGAAAAAGTTTCCGTGCCTTTTTCCAATTTAAAGCTTGCTATTGCTGAACTTTTGTCTGTTAAAAATTATCTTGGTAATGTAAGTCAAAAAAGTCGCGGCAGCACAAAATCTCTGGAGGTAGAATTATTATATCAAGAGGATGGAAAACCGGTAATCTCTGAAGTTAAAAGAATTTCTAAGCCATCAAGACGCTTATATACTAAAGCTAAGGACATAAAAATTTTTAAGAAAGGTTTTGGCATGTCGATTTTTTCGACTCCTGAAGGTATTAGAACCGATGTTGATGCTAAAAAAGAAAATTTAGGAGGAGAACATTTGTTTAATATTTGGTAGTTCGACTACGCTCACTATAAATAATTATGTCAAGAATAGGTAAAAAAGAAATAAAGATACTACCAGGTACAGAAGTCTCCTTAAAAGATAACGTTTTTTTTGTGAAAGGTCCAAAAGGTTTATTGGAAAGAAAATTTCGTGATGATGTAGTAATTAAAATTGAAGAAAATCATATCAATCTTTCTATACCCAAAGAAAATAATCAAACTAAGGCTCTATGGGGTACTTATGCCTCTCATATAAAAAACATGATAAAAGGAGTTAATGATGGTTTTGAAAAAAAATTAGTATTAGAAGGCGTAGGTTTTAAATCCCAAGTTAATGGCCTGCCTGCGCAGGCAGGCAATAAGTTGATTCTTTCTCTGGGTTTTTCCCATCCGGTAGAAGTTCTAATCCCTGACGGCTTGGAAGTAAAAGCTGAAAAGAATCTCATTACTATATTTGGTTTTGATAAAGAGTTAGTCGGAGCTTTTACTGCCAAAGTAAGAAGCTTAAAAAAACCGGAACCTTATAAAGGCAAGGGTTTTCGTTATGAGAATGAAATTATAAGAAGAAAACAAGGTAAGAAAACAGTTTAAAAGTTATGAATACTAAATTAAAAACAGAAAAAAGAAACAGGAGAAAAAAGCGTATAAAAGCTAAAATTTTTGGTGTAGCAGAAAGACCCAGACTCTCTGTTTTTAGATCGAATAAATATATTTCTGCTCAACTTATTGATGATGAAAAAGGTGTAAGTTTAGCTTTTGCTTCTAGCAAAAACATTAAAAGTAAATCGGTTTTAGATAAAGCAGGTGAAGTTGGGGCAGAAATCGCTAAACAAGCTAAAACCAAAAAAATCACTAAAGTAGTATTTGATAGAGAGGGCTATCTTTATACTGGTAGAATTGCTGCTTTAGCCCAGGGTGCCAGGAAGGCTGGTTTAGAGTTTTAATTAAAATTATTATGGAAGAAAAAGAAATAAAAAAAGAAGATAGAAAAGAAGTTGAAAAAACTGATAAAAAAACTAAAATAAACAACAATTTTAAAAATGAAAATAAAACTAAATTTCGACAAAAAAATGAACGCCGACCTTCTCGACGTCCGGCAAGGGTTAAACAAGAGTTTGATAATAAAATAATAGACATTAGAAGAGTAACCAGAGTAGTTGCCGGTGGTCGCAGGTTCAGTTTTAGTATTGTGGTAGTAATTGGCGATAGAAAAGGCAGAGTGGGTGTGGGTATTGGTAAAGCTGGTGATACTCCTATTGCCATAGAAAAAGCTATCCGAGACGCAAAAAAACATATAATTAAAGTATCTTTAACTGACAAAGGCTCTATTGCTCATCCGGTAAATACCAAATACGCTAGTGCTGAAATATTTCTTAATCCTGCTCCTGGGAAAGGAGTGATTGCTGGCAGTGCAGTGAGAGTAGTTCTCGAACTGGCTGGGATAAAAGAAGTTTCTTCAAAAATTCTTTCCAGATCAAAAAACAAGCTTAATATTGCCAGAGCTGCGGTAAAAGCTCTTTTACAACTGAAAGAGAAAAATAAAGAAAAAGTAAAAATTAATTCTTAGACTTAATCTTATTAGTAATATTCGTGCAATGCAATTCCATAATTTAAAAAAAAATAGAACTAATCGGAAAGCCAAAAAAATTGGTCGGGGGGGTAAACGCGGCAAGACTTCTGGTCGCGGCACCAAAGGCCAAAATGCCAGGGCCGGCAGGAAAAAAAGACCAGAAATGCGTGATATAATTAAAAAATTACCAAAATTAAGAGGTCGAGGTAAAAATTTTCTTAAGTCTCGACTTGAAAAAGCTATGCCAATAAAGCTTTCCATTTTAGATAAAAATTTTTCTGCAGGAGATAAGATAAATCATCAAGTTTTGTTAGAAAAAGGTATTATAAATAAAAAGAACGGCCGAATTCCGAAAGCAAAAATTTTAGCTGATAAAGAAATAAAGAAAAACTTTATTTTTGAAAATATTGAAACTTCAAAAAAGGTCAAAAATTTAAGCAAATAAATTGAATGCAAAATTTTATTCACAAAATAAAATTAGTCTTAGGGGATAAAAATTTAAGAAAGAGAATAATTTTTACCCTTGTAATGTTGGCTCTCTTCCGTTTGATGGCCTCTATCCCAATTCCCGGTATTGATACTTTTAAATTAGAGCAGTTTATGTCTGATAATGATTTCTTTGGACTTTTAAATATCTTTTCGGGTGGTGGTTTGTCTAATCTTTCAATTATTATGCTCGGTGTGTCGCCATATATTACCGCTTCTATTATTATGCAGCTTATGACTGTTATGTTTCCTAAACTCAAGGCTATGTATCAAGAAGAGGGTGAATTAGGACGCAGAAAATTTTCTCAATATTCAAGATTTTTGACTGTGCCTCTAGCTTTAATGCAAGGTTATGCTTTTATTATTCTTCTTCAAAATCAGAATGTTTTAAGTAAACTTGCTGGTTTTGAATTGCTAACAAATCTTATAGTAATTGCTGCCGGTTCAATGCTTCTTATGTGGCTTGGTGAGTTAGTATCTGAATTTGGTATTGGTAACGGAGTCTCGCTTATCATTTTTGCCGGCATTGTTGCTATTTTACCCAGTGCGACTAGCCAGCTTTTATTTGCTTTTGATCCATCTCAATTGCCGATGTATATTGGCTTTCTGGCGGCTGCCATAGCAGTGATTTGGGGTGTAGTAGTTATTACTGAAGCAGAAAGACCCATACCGATAACTTACGCTAAACAAGTTAGAGGTAATAAAATGTATGGTGGAGTTTCCACTTATTTACCTTTAAGAGTTAATCAAGCTGGGGTGATTCCTATAATTTTTGCTCTTTCCATATTACTTTTTCCTCAAATGATAATCCGCTTTTTAGCTAATGTAGACAATACTATAATCCAAAAGATTTCTGAATTTCTACTTGCTTTGCTTTCTAACCAGATTTTTTATGGCATTGCCTACTTCTTATTAGTTTTTGTTTTTACTTATTTCTACACAGCTATTACTTTTGATCCGGAGAATCTTTCCAAAAATTTACAGAGAGGCGGTGCTTTTATTCCGGGAGTTCGACCCGGTTCCTCGACTTCCTCATATATAGCCAAAATCCTTTCCCGTTTAACCATGATTGGCGCTATTTTCTTGGGATTAATTGCTGTTTTGCCTTTAATAGTAAGGGCGGCTACTGGTATCAGCGCAGTGGCTATAGGCGGTACAGGACTTCTTATCGTAGTTTCAGTGGTTCTTGATCTCGTTAAAAAAGTTGATGCTCAAATCTCTGCAAGAGAATATTAATCCCCACCCCTCACTTCGTGTAGCCCTCCCCCTGGACGGGGGAGGGAACGCGCGGTATTTTTTATTCTTGCTTTAATTTTTATATTGTTGTATAACCTGAGTCAGACCTAATGGGTGAAAGGAGCCAACAGTGGAACTAGAGTCCAAACAGAGAAAGAAAATCATTCAAAAAGCAGAAAAAGTATTCTTCGATGCTATGCTTGACGGATATGCTGGAAACAAAAAGAATTCTGTTAAAGTCATAGAATCTAGCGGATACAAAAGAATCACTTTTGTATCCGGTAACTACAAAGTGGTAGATCACTATTGTGTGACACCGCTTTCAGATTTTTCCGCCGGTACAACCACTATCTTTTATAGGTTCAGACCCAGAGGAAGATGGATGGCCGTGTGGTGGATGTCTTATTCTGGATGTTATCCTAAGGAAGTGATCAGTTTTTTGAAAATGGCGCTTAATTACGCCTACAAACAACGTGAATTCCATGGTGGACGAGGTTTAGCTACACACGGTTTTTATAATGATACTCGTGTAGGAAACTATGATAAAAACCTTCTTAAGTATGAAAACACTATTTTTCTCGGGGGCGGATTCGAAAATTTTGCTGGAATGGAGCATATTTTTTTCACGGCTACCAGTGGAGAAATCGGGTTCCATGAGTATAATGGGAGGATTTTGATATAATCGCTCTTCAATGATTTTCAACCGAAAACCGCTGAATGGCGGTTTTCTTTTTGTATGATTTTGGTTTTCCCTCCCCTGATCAAGAGAAGGGCTACACGAATTGAGGGGTGGGGGTTAAAGATACCGCTTTATAACATCAATAATCTCTTTAACCCCATTTTCAACCTCATCATTCGTAAATCTCAGAACTTTATAATTTAACTCTTCAAAATATTTGTCTCTAACTTTATCGTATTCTTTATTATCTTTTTTCAAATGTACTCTACCATCAATTTCTATAATCAATTTCTTTTCTTTGCATATAAAATCTAAAATATATCCTCCTATACTGTGCTGTCTTCTGAATTTAATTCCCAGCCTCTTATCTTTCAAATACCACCAGAGTTTTTCTTCGGTTTTTGTTTGGTTTTTTCGTAATTCTTTCCTGCGATCTGAAAGTTTGCGGATATTATGAACTCTTGTCATTTCCTAATTATCGCGCATTGCCTCCCCTGATCAAGGGGAGGTCGAGGACTAGTCCCGAGTGGGGGATTTATGTTATACTTATTTCATGCAACCGCAAACTTTCATATTTTTAGGGCCATCTGGTTGCGGTAAGGGTACCCAAGCTAAGCTCCTACAGGAAGAAATTAAGAAAAAATATCCTGAGCAAAAAATTATCTATATAGAAACTGGGGAAGGATTTAGAAAACTTACCCAAACCCAATCTTTCACATCCCAAAGAGTCAAAAAAATTTTAGATCAGGGTGAATTAGTTCCTGAGTTTATGCCTATCTACATTTGGACTAAGCGCTTGGTTGAAGAGCTTTCTCCAGATGTGACTATTTTCTTTGATGGTACACCTCGTAAACTTGGTGAAGCGTATATACTGAGTGATGCTTTAAAATTTTATGAAAGAGAGAACCCAATGGTTATTTCGATAAATGCTTCAAATGAATGGGTTACCAAGCTAATGAAAGATAGAGGCAGGACTGATGACAATGAAGAAGATATAAAAAACAGGCTAGATTGGTTTAAAGAAAAAGTTTTACCAACTGTGGAATATCTCAAAAACAATCACTATTATAAATTTATAGAAATAAACGGCGAACAAACAATCGATGAAGTTCATAAAGAGATAATAAGCAAAATTGGATTATGATCAAATACAAAACAGAAGAAGAAATAGCAGTGATGCGGGAAGGAGGTAAGATTCACGCGAAGATTTTAAAAAAAGTGGCCCAAAAAGTTAAAGCAGGGGTTAAAACTCAAGAGCTTAATGATTACGCCGAAAAACTTATCGATGAAGCGGGTGGCGTCGGCTCTTTTTTTGGCTATCAATCTGATGATGCTTCAAAACCCTACCCGGCCTCGCTTTGTGTTTCCATAAATGAAGAAATTGTTCACGGTATTCCAAATCATGACGGCAATCGGATTTTATTTGAAGGAGATATCGTTTCTTTGGATATGGGTTTTACTTATAGTTTGACTGGTTCACCACAAGTAAGACCCATGATTACTGACGCAGCCATTACTGTACCAGTTGGTAAAATTAGCGATGATGCCGCGACTCTCATTAGAGCGACTTATGAAGCTTTAGAAAAAGGCATTAACACTATGCAAATCGGTGGCCATATAGGTGATATTGGGGCGGCTATTATGCAAGTGGCTATGAAATACAATTTGGGCATAATAGAAGGCTTGTCAGGTCACGGGGTAGGTTATAGTGTCCATGAAGAACCGTATGTACCCAATCGAGCCGAGAGGGGCGAAGGGCCGGAACTTAGAGAAGGGCTAGTTATTGCTATTGAGCCGATGTTTTCTTTAGGTAGTCGTGAAATCAAGCGTCTCTCTGATGGCTATACCTTTATTACTCGTGATAAATCTCTTTCTGCTCATTTTGAGCATACAGTAGCGGTTACAAAGAATGGAATAGAAGTTTTGACAAGATAGTTTTAAAAATTAAAAATTTTAGAGTCATTAGAATCATGAATAATCATCCAAGTAAAGAGAGAACGCTAGTAATTATAAAGCCCGATGGTGTACAAAGATCCCTTATTGGCGAAATTATTAAAAGGTATGAAAAGATGGGTTTAAAAATGATTGCGATAAAAATGGTTGTTCCTGATGCAAGTTTTGTAAGAAAACACTACACGGTTGATCCGGAATGGCAAAAAAAAGCTGGTGAAAAAGCTATCGCTAGCTATCAAAAAAAGGGCATAGAGCCCCCTTTAAAAAACCCAATAGAAGCTGGAAACAGAGTTTTGGAAACTTTAATTAAATATATGACTTCAGGTCCGGTGGTAGCGCTAGTTTGGCAAGGGGCGCACGCGGTGGAAGTGGTGCGTAAAGTAACTGGTGGAACAGAACCCCGAACTTCAGATGTGGGCACTATTCGTGGAGACTTTGTTTTGGATTCATATATAGTGTCTGACACTGATGGTCGGGCAGTTCGCAACTTGATACACGCTTCTGGTTCGACTGAGGAGGCAAATAAAGAGATAAAACTTTGGTTTAAGGAAAATGAGCTTGTAAATTATCGTTTAATTGCCGAACAGATTTTGTATGATGTAAACTTGGATGGAATACTGGAATAGAGTATAATTAAAGTAGGATTGTTTGGATATTTTCTAGTTTGAACTTTTTTAGGGAGACCAATATCTTTGTAAAGAGGTGATGCTCGATAACAATCGAGAACTAATCAATACAATTGAGGTCACCCACCTTAATTTTTGCAATTAGGGAATAATCACAAACAATCCTACAAAAGCGCTTTGCCTTTGCGGCGAGCGCTTTTAAATGGGATTTTAAGTTTTTATGATATTATATTATTAAATGATAAATAAACCGCTTTTTAGGGAAATGTTTGTTTTATTTGCTCTGGTGGGGATTTTAAATCAGATAGCTTATCATTATGATCTCTATTGGACAGTTTGGGAATTTGATAGCTTAGTTCATTTTTTAGCTGGAACTGCTTTAGGCGCTCTTTCTCTTTTGTTATATTTCTTTACGGAGCTTTTTAAACCAAAAAAAAGAAATTTAATAGAATTTTTAAAAATTTCTATCTTGGGTTTAGTAGCTGTAGCTTTAATGTGGGAAATTTACGAATTAGTAATCGGAGAAGCTGTAATGCTTGGCCCTAAATATCCTTTTGATACCGTTCTGGATCTTATTATGGGTGTATTAGGAGCAACTGTTATGTGTTTTTACGCTTATATAAAAGAGTTAAAAAGATTCAAGTTAGAAAATTATAAAGTTGAAGAAAAATATGAATGATGACCAAAAACTTAGATTTTTTGGCGGCGTAGGTTCTACTACTGGTGCTAATATAATGCTAGAATGCAATCAAAGAAAAATTCTGATTGATTGCGGTCTTTTTCAAGGAACAAAATATGCCGAGGATAAAAATTTTAAACCCTTTAAATACAATCCGATAGGTATAAATTTCTTACTTATCACCCATGCCCATATGGACCATATTGGTAGAATTCCAAAATTAGTGAAGGAAGGTTTCAAAGGCAAAATAATTTCTACCAAAGAAACAATGGAATTAGCGAAGCTCATGCTTCAAGATGCGCTTAAAGTTATGCGTTCAAAATACCCTAAACAAGAACTTTTTAATGAAAATGATATTGAAAGAAGTTTTGCTTTTTGGGAAGGTAAAAAATATGGAGAGAAGATAAAACTTTTTGATGATTGTTTTTTAGAAATGCAAAATGCCGGGCATATTTTAGGTTCGGCTATTTTGAGTGTTACGATTTCAAAAACAAAAATAACATTCACTGGAGATTTAGGTAATTCACCATCACTACTTTTACCTGATACTGAATTTCCCAAAGAAGTTGATTATCTTGTTATGGAAAGTGTCTATGGCGATAGGAATCATGAAAACAAAAAAGACAGAAGAAAAAAATTTAAAAGAGCTCTAGAAGAAGGTATAAAGAAAGGCGGTGCGATTATTATACCGGCTTTTTCCATAGAAAGAACTCAAGTTTTACTCTATGAACTTAATGAGATGATAGAGGGTGGAAAAATTGCCAAAGTGCCGGTATTTTTGGACTCACCTTTAGCTGAAAAGGTAACTGCTATTTATCAAAAATATTCCTCTGATTTCAAAGATTTAATCCAAAAAGAAATTAAACAAGGTGATAACATTTTTAATTTTCCTGGGTTAAAAATTATTAAAAATTTTGAAGAATCCAAAGAAATAGAAAAAACTGAAGGAACTAAAATAATCATGGCCGGTTCAGGCATGTCGGAAGGGGGTAGAATTGTAAATCATGAGGCAAATTATTTGCCTGATCCTAAAGCGACAATTATTCTAGTGGGTTATCAATCTATCGGGTCTTTGGGCAGAGCACTACAGGATGGAGTAAAAAAAGTTTTTATTAACACTGGTGGTAATAAGAAAAAAGAAGCAGTGAAAGTCAGGGCTACCATAGAAAATATCACTGGTTATTCATCACACAAAGACTCAGAGCATTTGCTGGAGTTTGTAGAAAAGGTAGCGACCTCATCCCTCACTACACGTAGCTCTCTCTTTGCGAAGGAGAGGGAGAAAAAGAGTAAACTTAAGCGCGTATTTGTTATAATGGGCGAGCCGAAATCTTCACTTTTCTTAGTCCAGCGCATTAAAGATTATTTGAATGTTGATGCAGTATATCCGAAGGAGGAAAAATCTTATGATTTACTCTAGAGCTTATCATATAATTTTTCATTGACAAATTTGACGATCGTCCAAAATGTTGATGATTTTTTCAAGAAAAACGCCTAAAGGCGTTTTTTCTATCTCGCAAATTCGATATTGCGAGATTCACGGATGACGACCACACGAATTTCGCCTGGGTATTTAAGTTCATTTTCAATGCGAATTGCAATTTCACGAGCCATATCTTTAGCTTGTAAATCATTGACTTCAGTTGGAGTGACAAAGATTCTGATTTCGCGGCCGGCCTGCAGGGCATAAGATTTATCTACACCTTCAAAACTGTTGGCGATAGCTTCAAGTTCAGTCAAACGCTTTAAATAATTTTCTACACTGTCGCGTCTAGCTCCAGGTCTGGCACCAGAAATAGCATCAGCGGCTTGAACAATGTAAGATTCCAAAGAAGTGTAAGGATGCTCGCCATGATGTGCTTCCATAGCTCGTATTATTCTTTCATCAGCACCGAATTTTTGAAGAATTCGGCGGCCAATTTCTACGTGAGTTCCAGAAATTTCATGATCCACAGCTTTGCCAATATCATGAAGTAGGGCACCCGCTTTGGCAATATTTTCATTAGCGCCGATTTCGGTGGCTAACATACTAGCAATATGAGCCATTTCAATTGAATGTTGTAAAACATTTTGGCCGTATGAAGTACGGAAATGCAGTCTGCCTAGAATCGAAATAATCCGAGGGTCGAGATTGAATACTCCACATTCATAAGTAGCTTGTTCACCTTTTTCTTTAATTATTTTATTAATTTCTTGTTTAGCCTTTTCTACCATTTCTTCAATTTTGACCGGTTGAATTCTACCATCAGTTATCAAATTTTCTAAAGCTACTTTGGCGACCTGTCTTCTTACCGAATCGTAAGATGAGATGGTGATGAGTCCGGGCGTATCATCAACAATGATTTCCACACCGGAAACTCTTTCAAAAGCTTTGATATTTCGGCCCTCTTTACCGATAATTTTACCCTTAATTTCATCTGAGGGTATAGTAACTGTAGTGGAAAAAACTTCTGAAGAGACTGAGTTAGCTAAGCGTTGGATAGAAGTGGTAAGTATTTCTTTAGCTCGGTTTTCTATTTTCTCATTGCTCTCGTTTTCAAGTTTTTGCAATCTTACACTTATATCCTCTTCATATTTCCTCTCCATTTCTTTGATTAAAGTTTTTTTAGCTTCTTCCTCAGATAATCCTGAAATTTTTTGCAATTCTTCTTCTTTTTCTTTTTCTAATTTTTCAGCTCTGTTCTTGATAGTTTTTATTTCTGTGATTTTTTCTTTTATTTGCTCAGTTTCTTTGTCGATATCAATTTGTCTTTTGTCTAAAAATTCTTCCTTTTTAATAAGTCGATCTTCAGTTTTTTTGATTTTTTCTTCTTTTTCTTTAAATTCTTTACGGGTTTCTTTGATAGTCTCTTCAGCTTTTTTTTCTGCTTCTTCAGTGATTCTCTTGGCTTCTTCTCGAGCATGAAGTTCCATCTGCTTTATGCGTAATTCTACTGATCCTCTCTGGCCTAGGGATATAATCCATCGCAAAAAATACCCGAACCCTACACCAATAAGAGCTGCCAGCCCCGCGAGTAGCATTGCTATTTTTAATGACATATATTTTGTTGTAATTCCGCTTTAATTTAGAGCGGTGAAATTTATTTCAATAGTTTCACTTTTGTATTGAAAAACAAAGACATTTTAGTTTTTTAGCACCCTTTTTTCTTAAACGAAATTACGAAATTTAAATTAAATAATGATTAACAAAACTATTATACAAAATTTATCTAAATTTCGCAAATTTTATAAGATCTTGTCCACGATGCCATATTTTTTTGCCTCCTCGGCTGACATAAAGTAATCACGCTCGGCGTCCTGTTCGATTTTTTTAAGCGGCTGGGCGGTATTTTCAGCCAGCATTTTATTTAAGTTTTCTTTGGTTTTTAAAATGTGTTTAGCAGTGATAGCAATATCAGTAGCCTGACCTTCAGCGCCACCGATGGGCTGATGTATCATCACCTCAGCATTTTTGAGAATATATCTTTTGCCTTTAGAACCAGCCGAAAGCACCAAAGCGGCGCCGCTTGCAGCAATGCCCACACAGTAAGTGGCTACATCCGGTTTAATATATTTAATAGTATCCACAATAGCTAAAGTTGAAGTAACGGCGCCGCCGGGGGAGTTGATGTAAATGGAAATATCTTTCTTGGAGTCTTCAGACTGCAAGAAAAGCAACTGGGCAATAATAAGGTTGGCCATAGTATCTTCGATTGGCCCGCCCAGGAAGATTATGCGGTCTTTAAGAAGTCTTGAGTAAATATCAAAAGCTCTTTCGCCCTGGTGGGTCTTTTCAATCACTGTCGGTACTAATATTTGATTTTTGATTTCGTTTTTCATATTTTTATTTTTGATTTTCTAAAAGTTTTAATACTTCTTGGTTTAGGAGAATGGTGGTAACATAAATGCGGGCGTTTTGTTCGGAGGCGTCGGGGTAATGCTCCATCAGGTGTTTAATTTCATTTTCTAAAATTTCTTTGTTAGGCTCAAGTTTTTCAGCTTCGGCAATTTTATTAAAGATAAGCTGGATGCCGGCTTTTTTTTCTGAGCTACTACTTAATTCTTTCTTCAAATCCTCTTCAGTTTTTTTGACCTGCTTTAGATAATCTTCAAATTTAACACCTATTCTTCCAATATCACCTTTCATCTGGGCTAAAGCTTTATCGATTTCGCTCTCTATTAATATATCTGGAACTTCTATTTTGGTCGCTTTTAATAATTCTTCCATAATTTCGGCTCTTAATTTTTCGGTTTCTTTATTTTCTTTTTCGAATTTTATGTTTTCTTTGATTTTGGCCTTAAGTTCATCCAAATTTTTGAAATTACCAGCTTCCTCTGCTAATTTATCATCCAGTGGCGGCAGATCCTCATCTCTTATTTCTGGATGATTGTGGCCTCCGTCCAAGGCGGATCCGCCTTGGGCGGATTTCTCTTCTGGATGACTTTTATGCCAATCAAAATGAGCCTTATTTTTCCGGATTTGTAAAAGTACATCGTCAACCTCTTTATCAGTGACTTCTATCTTTTTTTCTTTTCTTGATTCGTTATTCGCAATTCTTAATTTTTTTGCTATCTCTTTATAATCTGGCAATTTGAAAACGGGCAGAGTAGCGAACTCAACCTTAAATTCTGTTGGGCTGCCGAGTCCTAGCTTAGTTATAGAAATATTCGGTCGACCAATTATATCAAGTTTTTCCTGTTCTATCACTTTTGGAAAATGTTCCTGTAGGAGGATATTCACTGCTTCCTGTAATATTTTGTTTTCACCGACTTTTTCGATGGCGATATTTTCCGGCACATTACCCTTTCTGAATCCCGGTACCTCCAATTCAGCGCAAAATTTCCTTATTGCTTTTTTTCTAGCTTCATCTAAAAATTCGGCTGGAAGTGATATTTCCAGTTTTACCTCAGATTTTGGCAATTTTTCTATTTTTATCTCGTACCTCATTTTAGCAGTCTAACTTAAAAATGCTTATAAATCAAGATAACTAATCAAAAAACCCCGGGAATTACGGGGTTTTTTCGGTTTTTTATTTTGTTTATTCCAACTCTGCTTCTATGGCTGCGGCGTCTTGATCGAGATTATCCAGATCAGTATTTAAGAGGTCGGCTTCTATAGAATCTAACTCATCAGATTCTTCTTGCTGTTTTAAGGATTCAACTACAGAATCAGCGCCTTCTTCTGTATTTGGAATATAAACATTGCGTTCAGATCTGGTTTTTAGAAAATATAAACCTCCTACTATAATTAGCACTAAAATTATAATAACAGAGATAAGCGGCCCAATCGATTTTTTTTCAGGATTATCTTGAATCGGGGGCATTTGATTTGGGTTGAATGTATCCATATTTTTAATTTTAAATTATAAATAATAAATTTCAAAGATTATTCATCAGAGATCTCGTTTGGAGTATCTTCTTCTAATTCTCTCAATTTGTTAGCACCCGGCTTGAGACTATTTACTACGTCTATAAGTGACGTATGGGCTGCTTTTATGTCAGATTTGGCTTGGGCAATTTGGATCTTAAACGCCTCATATTCAGCTTTTGCGGTGTTTGTAGTCGGTACTCCGTCATTTTCAAGTGTGGAGCCAATAATAGTAACACTAACTTTAGCTGTATCGATTTTATCATTGGCAATATCTAACAAACTTTTGGCTTCTTCGACATCAATATCCCTAGCTTCTATTTTTTCAATTCGTGATTCAATTCTGATTGTTAAGATTTCTAAACGCTCTATTGCGGCATCAAATCTCTCAATAATTTTTTCTATAAACTGATTAAGATTACTTTGAATCTGGTTAGCTATATTTTGCCTCCTATCTTCAATAGAATTTCTAATCTCCTCTCTTTTTTGTTCCATTTCTTGCTTTAATTCTTCTTTTTTCGCCTCTATCCTGTTTCTGATAGTTTCTATTTGGCCTTCTATTTCGCTCTTCATTTCTTCAACTTGATTTCTCTCTTGCTCTTTGATAGCACTAACAGATTCAGCTGGCGCTTTTTGTTCTTGATTTTGAGTACCCGTACTGTTAACGGTGACGGCTAATAACGAAACTGGTATAACTAATAAACAAATAAAAGCAATAAAAACCAATATATTATTTTTCATAATTTTAAATTATTTGTAATTAATTCCAAATTCTACGCTTATTATTATATCACAAAAAATCAAGATCAATATTCCAATACCTTGATATCTTTTATTAAATAATTTTTACTATACGGCAGTTTCTAATTTTTCACCTTCAATTGACTTAATGTCTATTCGCCAACCAGTTAATTTAGCAGCTAAGCGTACATTTTGGCCACCTTTACCAATAGCTAATGATTGTTGATCTTCGGCTACCACTACGCTAGCTTGTCTATTTTCTTCATCTATATTAATAGAAACTATTTTAGCCGGAGAGAGTGCATCTTCTATGAACTCAGCTGAATCGGGAGACCATTCAATAATGTCAATTTTCTCACCACCAAGCTCACTTGTAACTGTAGCTACCCTGACACCTCTTTGTCCAACTAATGATCCTACTGGGTCTATATAATCATCGTTAGAAACTACAGCTACTTTAGATCTCGAACCAGCCTCTCTGGCTACAGATTTAATTTCAATGGCACCACTGCTGAGTTCCGGAACTTCATTCTCAAAGAGTTTTATAAGAAAACGCGGATGAGAACGTGAAAGTCTCAGAGCTACACCCTTGGGGCCATCTTCTACTTTATAGAGATAGGATCTGATTCTTTCACCTTGACCGAATCTTTCTCCGGGTATTTGTTCTTCGTAAGGCAAAATACCGACAGCTCGGCCAACATCTATAAAAATATTTCCTCTTTCTATCCTCTGGACAGTGCCAGTGATAATATCGCCTTCTCTTTCCCCAAATTCTTTAAGAACCGAATTTCTTTCAGCTTCTCTAATTTTTTGAATAATAACTTGTTTAGCTGTTTGTGAAGCAATACGGCCATAGTCGTTTTTGGATTCAAGTGGGAAAATTATTTCATCTCCAACTACGGCATCTTTTTTGATCTTTTTAGCGTCAGGCAAAAGGATATGATGTTCAGTATTAAAAAGTACTCGATCATCATCATCTTCTTCAGCAGTTTCAATGGCTTTTTCCAGATCTTCTTTGTTCATAAAAACTTTGGAATTGTCGACTACAATTTTAATTTGATTCATTTCTACGCTACCGGTTTTTATGTCAAAATTGGCTCGAATAATCTGTCCACGTTTACCATACTCTTTTTTGTAGGCAAAAGCTAAAGCTTCCCCGATAGCTTCGATGACTTTCTCTTTTGGTATACCGCGCTCTTCTTCTAATTGGTCTAGAACCGAATTTATAACTTTCAAATCAAACATGTTTGTGAATTTTACGGATAAGATTCAACTTCACTAAAACTACGAACGGACAAGTCGAATGATATGAATAAAAACTTGAAATAAAAATTCCGCGGGTTAAGCGGAATTTCTATCTTTCAGTATTACAACTATTATATACCTGAGTAATTAACAAGTCAAGAGTTTAATTTATCGGTTTTTTAATTTATAATCTAAATATGGAATCTGTATCCCAAAATAAAAAATCATTCCCCGAAGATTTTGAGAATTGGAGCATTCAAGATAAGCAAAAATGGTTAGAAGAGCAGAAAAATTCTATAATATCTGAAGAAATAGAATCTGAACCAAAATCTACTTTAGAAAATGGTATAGAAATCTCTAAATCTCAGGAAGAAAGAAAAGAAGCACCTAACTTTACGGAAAATAGATTGCTGTCGAGACAAAGTTTTCAGCCTGTTTTAGAAGAAAGTCAAATTGAAGCTTCGCCAAAGTCTTCGTTTGAGCATAAGGTAGTGTCAGGAGACTCAGTATGGAATTTTTTGAAAGAAGATTTAAATGAGTTTACTGAAAAATTTAGCGAATTAACGGAGACCCAAAAATCATACACGTTAAGGGCACTAACAAACAAATTATTTCAAGATCCGGCCAAATATGGTTTGGGTGGTGATACTTTAAGAGTAGGCAATAAACTTGATTTATCCGAGCTTTTTAGGGATGCAGATAAAATAAATAATCTACTGCAAAAAGCTAGGGATATAATAAAACCCGGCAGCGCTAGAGAAGATATCGATTTAGAGAATGACAGAAAAATTTCAGATTGGGTCAAAGCTCATCCCAATGAAGCTTTAATTGAAGATAAAGTGCCTGAAATATTAAATCCTAAACCAGAAACTGCAGTTGAAATTAAAACCGAGAAACCAGCTTTTAAATTAATAGCTGATGAAAGTTTAATAAAAAAGATTAATAAAACTCCGGAATTAAGAACAGATTCAACTAATAAAGAGGTAAAATTTAACCAAGCGTTTAGGCGAACATCTTATGGCTATTAATAGAAATAATCGTTTACAAAAAGCGGCTTAATTTTATGTTTAATAACAATGAAGAGAAAATTGAGTATCCTGCTATAAAAATAGGCGGTAGACCAAATAAACCAGAAATCAAAAAAAAGCATTATGGAAGTTTTTTCTCTAAATTGAATTTAGAATCATTTTTGACAATACTAGTATTAATAGCCACTCTAGTTCTCATTGGTTCTTTTTTCATAAAAAGAGTTATGGGTCCTAGTTTAGAAATTAAAGCACCCGCCGGATATGAAGTTATTTATAATCAGGGTCCGCCTTTTATTCAACCGAAACAATGAAAAAATATAAAAAGGGTTTTACATTAGTGGAACTTCTGGTAGTTATTGCCATTATTGGTATTTTATCCAGTATTACAATTGCAAATCTAGATGAAGTTAAGGGTAACGCTAGAGATGCCAAAAGAAAAGAAGATATGTTAGCAATACAAACTGCTCTAGAGCTTTATCATTTAGATCATGGATCATACCCCTTTACTGGCGCTTGTCAGCTTCCAGACAAAGATTGGTATGGTTTTTGTAATCTTTGTCCCGATGCTTTTAAAAATACTAGCGGACTAAATGGTTATATACCAGACCTTGCCCCAACTTACATATCAGAATTACCAGTTGACCCCTCGGGGATTACTGTCGAATGGAGTGGTTATTTATATTGTTCTGATGGATTTAATTATAAGTTCATAATAGAAAGTGTCGCAGATAGTTGGCCTGCTTATGGAACTAAATTTTTTGATTATCACAGATATATTCCCGCGACTAACGAAATTTGGTCTTGGCAAATAACTAGTAATCCTGCCGTAACAAATGATCCTATTGGCTGCCAAGCCGTTCCACTGGAAAATTGTTGGTAAAATTTGACTTGTTTTGTAGATTTGTTAATATTTAACTTATTGAAATAAAAGACTCGCTTGCCCGCGAAAGTGGGAGGATTGCGAGTTGCGTTTTTAACGCTTATTTTAAAAAATAAATTAATAATAAATTTTAATCAAAAATTATGGCAGAACAATTTGATCGTTCAAAACCACATATAAATGTTGGTACTGTGGGCCACGTTGACCACGGTAAAACTACCTTAACAGCTGCTATCCTCAAGATTCTTGATATGAAAAAAGATGAGGGTTATGGAGCTAGGGTGGAAGATATTAGTAATATTGACAATGCTCCTGAAGAAAAAGCTAGAGGTATTACTATTGCTCTGCACCACAGTGAATATTGGACCCCAACTAGACACTATGCTCACGTTGATGCTCCAGGACACGCCGACTATATCAAAAACATGATTACTGGGGCGGCTCAAATGGACGGGGCTGTTCTAGTAGTTGCCGCTACTGATGGTGTGATGCCTCAAACCAGAGAGCATATCCTTTTGGCCCGCCAAGTGGGTGTACCAAAAATTATCGTTTTTCTAAACAAGTGTGATATGGTTCAAGAAGCTGATTTAATTGATTTAGTTGAAGAAGAAATCCGAGAGCTTTTGGACAAAAACCAGTATGATGGTAAGAATACTCCGATTATTAGAGGTTCTGGCCTTAAAGCTTTAGAAGCTAAAGATGCTAGTGATGAATGGGCGCAAAAAATTATGGAATTGGTCAATGCCCTTGACACTTACTTCCCGACTCCTGAAAGAGATCTAGATAAACCATTTCTTATGCCCATTGAAGACATATTTTCTATTGAAGGCAGAGGTACTGTAGTTACTGGTAAGATAGAAAGAGGTGTTGTTAAGGTTGGTGAGGAAGTTGAAGTTATTGGGCTTAAAGATGCCCAGAAAACTACTGTTACTGGTGTAGAAATGTTCAATAAACAACTTCAAGAAGGTCAATGTGGCGACAACGCTGGTATTCTTTTACGCGGTCTCAAAAAAGAAGATGTCCATCGTGGCCAAGTTATTGCTAAACCGGGTACTGTCACTCCTCATACCGATTTTGAAGCTGAAGTTTATGTATTAAAGAAAGAAGAAGGCGGTCGACATACTCCATTCTTTACTGGCTATAAACCTCAATTTTACATCAGGACTACTGATGTAACCGGTGAAGTTACTCTTGCTGAAGGAGTGGAAATGGTAATGCCGGGTGATACTGTTACTTTTAAAGTAAAATTAGTAGCTCCAGTGGCCCTTGAAGAACAGCAAAGATTTGCTATTCGTGAAGGAGGCAAGACTGTTGGAGCTGGAGTAGTAACCAAAATTGTTGCCTAGTAAAATTTATTGATATGGCAGAGAGCACATTAAAAAAAGAAACCCGCCTGAAAAACAAAGTCGGGCAAGAAAAAGATAAAAAGGAGAAGAAAACTATTGCAAAAAAATCTTCTAAAAAAAAGAAAGAAGACTTAATTTCTAAGCTTCGTATCAGGGTAATGGCTTATGAATACAAAGTGCTTGATATTTCAGTAAAGCAGATTATAGATACCGCTTTGCGTTATGATGCTCAGGTAGTGGGGCCTATCCCTTTACCTACTCAAATTAAGAAATATACCGTTAATCGCTCGCCATTTATCTATAAAAATGCGAGAGAACAGTTTGAAATGCGAATTCATCGCAGGGTGATTGATATTATCAATCCTTCTCCTAAAATAATGGACTCTCTGACCAATCTATCTTTACCCTCAGGGGTGAACATAGATGTAAAGATAATGTAACTCTTAAGCCCCCGCCTCGGCGGGGGCTTGCAATTTAACGGAATATTTGTTAATTTATTCGGAGCCGAGCGGCATTTTTTATTCGCGCGAATAAAAAAGTCTTTATTCGTATCATTCGATCTAATTTGTGGAAATTTGTAGCATGAAATTTTTATTGGCCAAAAAGGTAAATATGACCCAAATCTTTGGGGAAGATAACAGAGTGACTCCGGTGACTGTTTTGAACGTGGAACCTAATGTAGTCTCTTTCATCAAAACTAACGAAAAAGATGGCTATAATGCTGTTCAAGTCGCTTTCGGCTATCGCAAGGAGAACAAAATCTCTAAACCGCTTAAGGGCCACTTGGGAGAATTAAAACCAGCTGTTCTTAAGGAGTTTAGAGTAGAAAATATAGAATTCAAAAAAAATGAAAAGATTTTAGCTGATATTTTTGAAATAGGAGATACTGTTGCTGTTTCAGCCATATCTAAAGCTAAAGGTTTTCAGGGGGTTGTGAAGAGACATGGTTTTCATGGTGGTCCCCGTACTCATGGCCAGAAACATTCTGAAAGAGAACCGGGTTCTATCGGAGTTGGTGGTGTACAAAGAGTTCTTAAAGGTACTAGAATGGCTGGTCGCATGGGAGGTAAAAGAATAACAGTTAAAAATCTTAAAGTAGTAGGTATTGATATGGAGAACAACAATTTATTGGTCTCTGGAGCAATACCCGGTAGAAGAGGAACATTAGTTGAAGTAAAAAATGTGAGTAACGAAACACGAAATTCGAAATCGTAACTCTTGACTTGTTTATCGTAACTCGAGATTAAAATTATGGAAGCAAAAATTTACAATCAAGAAGGGAAAGAAACAGGAGAAATAAAACTTCCCCTAGAAGTTTTTGGTTTATCTTGGAATACCAAAACTGAAAGACTGGTTCGTCAAATGGTGGATTCCATGATGACGAATAAACGTACTGGTACCGCTCACGCTAAGATTCGAGGTGAAGTTTCCGGTACTGGCAGGAAGCCTTGGAAACAAAAAGGTACTGGTCAAGCTAGGCATGGTTCTCGCCGGTCACCTATCTGGATCGGCGGCGGTGTAGCTCACGGACCCAGAGCTGACAAAAATTATTCTAGAAAAATAAATAAAAAAATGAAGGTCAAAGCGCTTTTCAGTATACTTTCTAAAAAACTTAGCGATGGCGAAATTATTTTAATTGACAATTTTGTCTTTAAAGAGCCGAAAGCTAAAGAAGCTAAAAACATCTTGACTTCATTAACTAAAATTAAAGGATTTGATTCGTTGAAGGGAAGAAAAAATGCATGCTTTTTAATTTTGGGAGAAAAAGATAACAATATTTTAAAGAGCTTCGGTAATTTTAGTAATCTGAAGATTGGACAAGTGAAAGATTTGAATATTTTAGATTTGCTTCAATATAGGAACCTTATTATTGTTAATCCAAAAAAATCAATTGAAATTTTATCTTTAAAGCTTAAATAAAATTTAAACATGATGAAAGATTTAAAAGCAAAATACGCAAATATTATTTTAAGACCTAGAATTACTGAAAAGGCTAATTTAGCTGCAGAAGCGAATACCCATACCTTCGAGGTTTCTTCAGAGGCCACTAAAAACCAAATTGCTAAAGCTATTGAAGTTTTTTACAAAATTAAGCCTATAAAAATTAATATTGTTAAGAATCCAACAAAGCGAGTTTTTATACGAGGTAAAAAAGGTACCAAATCAGGAGTGAAAAAAGCTTATGTTTATCTGAAAAAAGGAGATAAGATAGAGTAACGGGATACGAGTTAAGAGTTACGAAATAAGAAAATAAAATGAGCATCAAAAAATACAAACCAAAAACTAAATCCAGAAGGCATATGGCCAATGTGTTTTATAAGTCTTTACTAACTAAAACCAAACCAGAAAAATCTTTAACTTTTGGACGCAAAAGAGCAGTTGGCAGAAATAATGCTGGTCGGATTACTACTCGCCACAAAGGGTCAGGAAACAAAAGGCTTTTTAGAGAAGTTGATTTTAAATATAACAAAATTGGTATTCCTTACAGAGTAACTTCTATAGAATATGACCCAAATCGCACTGGTTTTATTGGTCTTGTAATTTATAGAGATGGTGAAAAAAAATATATACTTTTACCTAAAGGTATAAATCTTAACGAGGAGTTTTTAACAGCCGAAGGAGCAGAAATAAAAACGGGCAATCGAATGCCGCTTAAAGATATTCCAATTGGCACTTTTATTTATAATGTTGAACTAAAACCCAAAAGTGGAGCCAAAATTGCTCGCAGTGCTGGTAATTTCGTTCAAGTAATTGCTAAAGACGCTGGAATGGTAGATCTCAAAATGCCATCGTCTGAGGTTAGAAAGGTTAAAGAAACTTGCTGGGCCAGTGTCGGAGAAGTTTCTAATGAAGAAAAAAAACTTGAAAATTATGGTAAAGCTGGCAAAAGCCGATGGAAAGGCATAAGACCAACTGTTAGAGGCACCGCCCAAAATCCGGTTGATCATCCGCATGGTGGTGGTGAGGGGAGACAGGGTCGCGGCCGAAGGAGAGCTGTTTCTAAATGGGGTAAACCGACTGGCAAAGGTCAAAAAACCAGATCGCCCAAGAAATATTCAGAGAAGTTTATCGTCAGTCGAAGAAAAGTGGGGAAGAAACACTAGTCAGGCAAGAGGTATGAATTAAGAATTAAGCATAATTCAAGATTCATAATTCGAAAACTTAAAATAAAAATTATGATCAAGATATCACCAATAGACATAGAGAAACGCAAAAACTTAGATATTCGTTCTGGAGATACTATTTGTGTGACTCAAAAAATTGTTGAAAAGGATAAAAAAACCGGTAAGCCGAAAACTCGCCTGCAAGATTTTGAAGGTCTTTGTTTGGCAGTAAAGCATGGCAAAGAAGCTGGAGGTACTCTCACTATTCGTAAAATGGCTAGCGGAGTAGGAGTAGAAAGAATATTTCCAATTTATTCTCCAGCTATTGAAAAAATAGAAGTGATAAAAAGATCTAAGGTCCGCCGCGCCAAGCTTTATCATATCCGCGAAAAGGCAACCAAGGAAGTTAGAAGGCAAATGAGAAATATCAAGGAAGTACCTGAAGTAGAAGAAGAATTTGACACAAACACACAAACAAAAGTAAATGATTCTGAAGAATCTGCTAAAGCAGATAATGGAACAGAGGAAAAAACTGAAGAAAAATCAGAATAAAGGATCACCCCGAGGGGTGATTTTAAATTTGAAAAACCTGGGAAAGTAGCTATACTTTAAAATGAATGCTCGGGTGCTGTAATTTAGTAGCCAGGCACGCTTGAGGTGCGTGTGTCGTAAGACGTGCAGGTGCAAGTCCTGTCCCGAGCACAAAGACCACATATGCAATTTTTGTGGTATAATCACTTATTATGAAGGTCGGGAAAGTAATACATTATTTTAATAATATTGGAGTTGCTATTATCGAGCTTGAAGCTTCAATTAAGATTGGTGATAAAATCAAATTTGAGGGCCATGGTGCTGATTTTGAGCAAGAAATAGCTTCACTTCAGGTTGAACACAAGTCGGTAGAGAAAGCTTCTGCTGGTGATGTCGTTGGTATGAAGGTAGATAATCTGGTTAAGGAAGGGACTGAAGTTAACAAAGTTTAATAACTCCAAAATTTAATAAGAAATTTTCTTACTGGTTTTTAATTGTGGATTTATTTAAATATATGCTTTACATAAAAAATGGGAATAATGGCAAAATGAACTGGGGTTGCGATCAAAGAATCGCTAAAAGTTCAACTACCGCTGAAGCTCTTGGTGTATTAGATGAAATCAATTCTTTTTTAGGGCTTTGTAAAGTTCAGTCTATCCATCTGGATTATAAATTGGGAAAAAGAACTTTAGCAGAAATTGTTCATGAAATGCAGAAGAATCTTTTCATAATCCAATCTGAAGTTTGGGGTAATAATAATAGAATTGATAAAACAAAAGTTAAAGAACTAGAAGATATTATAGATGAAATTGAAAAAGAATTATCACCAGTAAATTCTTTTTTTATTGCTGGTGGTTCGGCAGAAATGACCAAATGGCAGCTTGGTGGAGCGGGGCTCAGTACTCTCTTTGATATTGCTCGCACTATTGCTCGCAGGGCCGAAAGGAGAATAATTACCTTATCGGAAGAAGTATTACAGCCAGAATTACCAATATCCCAAAATGATAATAAGCCCGAAAACCATAAAAAACATATTAGTAAACAAACTAAAGCTTATATCAATCGGCTTTCAAGTGCTCTTTACGCTTTGGCTCGCTATGCTAATCATAAAGTAGGTATTGCGGAAGAGTCGCCGGATTACCTTTAAAATCTGGCAAATTGAAGTTTTTTGTGTCAGAATATTAAAGTTTTTATGGTGACTATGGTGTAGTGGTAACACGACGGTTTGTGGAGCCGTCTTCGCCGGTTCGAATCCGGCTAGTCACCCCAAGATATAGACCCTATTTTTGTTTGAGCAATCCACAACAACAAAATGCAAGAGAATTATTTTGATATAATGTAAATAACACATTACCACCTAATTTAAAAACGGAATGGATAATCAAAATGTAGATTACAAACAAATATTGACTGAAATTATCAAGAAACAAATTGTTATTTTGGGTCCGCAAATTGCAGTACTTAAAGCTCGAAATATTCAGGGTTTAAAAGTTACTGACGATGGAGAAGTAACTGAGATTAACGATTCTGAACAAGCGATATTGCAGAAATTGATAGATGAATATGTAGCGCTTTCTGGTGAAATTGTTAGAAATGCTGTCAACTCTATTTTTGAAAAATATCCATCAATTCAATTTAATAAGTAAATAAAAAATATGAATCCCGTTAGAGACTAAAAAACTAACGGGTTAAACAAAAATGAAAAAGCAAAAAAACAAAAAAATAAAGGCTTCTAACAAAATGAAGAAGTTTTTATTGATAAGTATGATAGGAATCATCTCACCGAAATTAGTTTTAGCCCAACAAGTTAATTTTTCCATTTCTAATGATGGTATCGCTTATGCTTCTCGTTTTACTAGTGATCTTTCGTTATTACTTTCTGTTGTTATTGGTCTTATTGCTACTTATTTGGTTTTTAGGGCAGTTAAAAAGCTTAAAGGAGGTCTTTTTGGTTCTATCTTGAATTTTATCAGCTTGGGGATGTTATTTATTGTCTTAGGCACTATTGCGGTTTTCATGAACTCTTGGTTCCCTGGTATCTGGTTTAATATTATAAGCACCGCCTTTTTTGCAATGGGGTATATTTTTATGGTTGTTGGTGCTAATAAACTACTCAAAGGCGTAATGAATGTCTAAAATGCTAGCTTTTTCTTCAGGCACTCTAATTTCGTGTCTAGTAGGCCTATTAGTACTTTTAGGCCTAGTTTTTTATTTGATTTTTTATTTAATAAACCAAAAAAAAGCTATTGTTAAGGAAAGAGAAGAATCTAGTCGCCGACTTTATGAACTGTCTATTCTTAAAGAGTTAGGTGTAAGGGCGGGCTATTCTTTAAATGTTGAAGAAATATTACAAATTATTACTGGCTCACTCATTCAATTTATTGATTACACAGCTGTGGGTTATGCGGTCACTACTCCTGAAAAGATAAAAGTAAATATTCATATTGAAAAATCCGTTAACTACAAGTTTTTAAATGATATAAAAAAAAGCATGGCGGCTTCTCTTTCTGCTTTAACTAATAAAAATATAAAACTTTCAGATTTTGATGAAGTAATTTCGGGAGCTATTATCGTAGATGAAGTAAAAAAGAAAGTCGGTTCCTTATTTAATATTCCATTAGTTATTAGTGGTCAAGTGGCTGGTGTTTTAACTATTGCTCATACAGAAACCGGTCTTTATAAAGAGGAAGATATGACTATCCTCTACAAAATTACAGGACAAGCTTCAGAAGCAGTTTCTAGGTTGCAAGAAGTAGTTAAAATAGAGCAGGGTAAATTGAATGCTATGGTTGAAAGTATGGGCGATGGAGTTTTAATGGTTGATCCGGAATATAGAATAGTAGTCGCCAACCCGGCAGTTAAGAGAATTATAAATTTTAATTATTCTGAAAAGGATAAAGTTTTGAGCATTTTTGATTTTGTAGATAATTTAGGGGGCAAATTTGATATTCATGGCCGTTTAGAAGAAGCTATTTCTAAAAATGAGCCCTATATTTCAAAAAGAATAGAAATTGATAATACATTTTTTGAAATTGGCGTTTATCCAGTAGTCCATTCTCCAGAAAAAAATAAAAACAAAAACCTTGGAGCAGTAGTAGTTTTTCATGATATTACTCATGACATAGAACTTGAAAAAGTCAGAGAAGAATTCACTTCTATGATTGTTCACGAACTCCGATCACCTCTAGATAGCATAAAGAAAATTATAGAACTTATGGTTGCTGGTTCTATCAAAGCCGATTCTGATGAGTATAAAGAATATTTGAACATGGCTCATCAAAGCTCATCGTCTATGCTGGAGATGGTCAATGATATTCTAGATCTCTCTAAATTGCAGGCCGGTAAATTTGAGATAAACAAAGAAGATGCAAACATAAAAAATGTGATAGAAAATAGAATCACCTTCTTTAAAATTTCAGCTAACAGTAAAAATTTGTCTCTAGAAAGTTCTCTTAGTGAAAATATTCCAGAAATAATCAAATTCGATCCTCAAGCAGTTAAACAAATCCTGAATAACTTTATTTCCAATGCTATGAAATTTACTTCCCAAGGTGGTTCTATTTTAGTTTCTGCTTTTACTCTAGATTCTAAAAGCAATTTTTCTATAAACATAAACAAGGATAAATTTAAGGTTTTTCCCGAAATTTCTAATTTTAGAATAAGAAAACCGTCTCTTTGTGTTGTAGTTTCAGATACGGGAATAGGTATTTCTCAAGATCATTTAAAAGATTTATTCCAAACCTACAAGCAGGTTAAGATGGATCAGATTGACGATGAAAGTAAAGGTACAGGATTAGGATTGGTAATTGCTAAAGGCATTGCTGAAGCTCACAGTGGCAATGTTGGAGTGGTTTCAAGAGAAGGTATAGGTTCAAGCTTCTTCTTTACTATCCCGCTCAGTTAATGTTAATATAAAAATATTACAAAATAATAATTCAATATGAAGAAAATTTTAGTTATAGATGACGATCAATTTTTTGCAAAAACCTTAGAAAAAGCTTTGCCGGCGGAAAAATATGAATTACTAGTAGCGGAAGATGGAGAAGTAGGCTTAGAAAAACTTAAATCTGAAAAACCTGATTTAATAATTCTAGATCTTATGATGCCTAAGTTAGATGGCACCGCATTCTTGAGAAAACTTCAAGAGTCAAAAGATTTGCCCAAAGTGCCTATTTTGGTTTCTTCAAACCTTTCCAGCGTTAAAAAGATAAGTGATGTAATGTCTATGGGTGCAGTTGGTTATGTCATAAAGTCAGATGAAAGTTTGCAGTCTATTGCTCAAGATATAGAGAGAGTAATAGGCGAAGCAGATAGAAAAAATAGTAATAACTCAAAATAATTTTATAGCTAAAATTCCCAGATAAATAGTTAAAGCATTATTTGGCAGGAACCCTATGAGAGTTCCTATTATATAATTCCTTAAATTTATTTTAGAAACTCCCATTAAGATATTCAAAACATTAAAAGGCATTATCGGCAAAAGCCTTAAGAATATAAGATCCCAAATTCCTCCTGATTCTAAACGGCCGTTATATTTATCTAGAGGTTTTAGATATTTATTTTCCAGTATTTTTTCTATATTTGATTTACCCAAACTTCTGGCAATGTAAAAAACTATAATGGCGCTTGCCATTCCTCCAGTTATAGAATAGAAAAACCCTAATTTAAAGCCGAACAAAATACCACCAATTATCATAAATGGTGTGGAGGGAATGAAAATGGTGCTGATAGTGAAAAGAATTATAAAAATAAGAGGCGCCCAAATACCAAATTCGCTTATATGATATTTTAAATTTTCCAGCTCAAAATTTTCACCATACACCCAATAAATAATGAGACTGGCAACAATAGCAACCAAAAAAGCAATAAAAACAATTTTCTTTAATCTCTGCCATTTGATTTCTTTGGGATCCATATATATCATCATATCATGATTTTATATGGGGCTCCTGTTAAGGAGAAAATTAAAGAAGATTTAATAAGGAGGGTAAAAAAATTGGGCTGCAAGCCTTGTTTAGCCATTGTGCAAGTTGGAGATCGGCCGGATTCAAGTATTTATATTAAAAACAAGCGCAAATTTGGAGAGGAGATCGGAGTAGAAGTTTTGTTAAAGAATTTTAACGAAGATATTACTGAGAAAGAATTAATAGAAGAGATTAAAAAATTAAATGGAGATAAAAGCGTAGATGGAATTATTGTACAGTTACCATTACCTGCTTGCGCAGGCAGGTCTAAAGGTTTTGATTCAGAAAAGATAATAAATTTGATTGATAAAAGAAAAGATGTAGACGGGCTAGTATCAGGAAGTGGAATTATTCCAGCCACAGCACGTGCAGTTATATCGTTGTTAAATTTTTATAATTTTGAAATTAAAGACAAAAAAGCGGCAGTTATAGGCCAGTCAATTTTAGCTGGTAAACCTATAGCTGATGAGCTTGAAAAAAGAGGTGCAAAAGTTTTTCGCTGTGACATCAATACCAAAAATCCGGAAAAAATTGCAAAAAAATGCGACTTATTAATTTCAGCTGTCGGTAAAGCAGGTATTATAACGGAGAAATTTATAAATCCAGAACAGGTAGTTATTGATGTAGGAATAAACAAGATGAAAGATAGAATAGTGGGCGATGTTGATTTTACTGAATTAGTTAATAAATTAAAAGCAATTTCACCAGTACCGGGAGGTATCGGACCTCTAACTATAGCTTGTTTATTTCAAAATTTATCAGATTTATGCTACTATAATCTATAAATTATCATTTATTAATTATAAAAATATGAATATGTTTAATCAGTTTTTAGGTGAAGAAGGATTTAAAAGAATCTCTAAGTGGGCAGCTATTTCTTTAATGTTGCTTTCGGCTTTTCTCTTAACTAAAGTTATAAGTGAACTTAAGACTATACCAACTATCGGTGATGAATTTTATCCTCAATCTACAATTTCAGTTTCTGGTGAGGGTGAAGCTTATGCTATTCCTGATATCGCTACATTTAATTTTTCTGTAGTTGAGATTAGTGATACTGTAGCTGGTGCTCAAGAGAAAGCTGAGCAAAAAATTAATAAAGCCCTGTCTATTCTTGAGGAAGAGGGGATAGAAGATAAAGATATCAAAACTATCGGTTATAATGTTTATCCTAAATATGAATGGAATAGAGTAGCTTGCGTTACCTACCCTTGCCCAACTAGCAAACAAGTTTTAGTGGGCTATGAAGTTAATCAAACTATTACTGTTAAAATTAAAGAAACTGATAAAGCTGGCAATTTAGTAACTAAAATCGGCAATATTGGTGTTTCAAATATAAGCGGAATGGAATTCACTGTTGATAATAGGGATAAATATATCGCAGAAGCTAGAGAAGAGGCTATCAAAAAAGCCAAAGAAAAAGCTAAAATTCTAGCTAACCAACTTGGAGTGCGCTTAGGTAAAATTATGTACTATAATGAAAATGGAGTTTATCCTTACGAAGCTTATGGCCGAGGTGGTGGAGTGGAAGAGATGGCTGTATCTGCGGTACCGATGGCGGCTGATTTGCCTGCCGGAGAAACCAAGATTACTTCTAATATAACTATTACTTACGAAATCAAATAACTCTCGAATAACCGTGAATGAGATCAAATGTCATGAATATAAATTTGACAAGAATTGTGGTTTGTGTATTATTGAAGTATAATCAAACAACCCCAGACGGGGTTTTTTGATAGAATTAATTAAAATTAGAAATTTATACTATGTCTTTAACAAATTACATAAAAGAAACTAAAAACGAACTTTCTCATGTTAACTGGCCTACTAGAAAACAGTCTATAATTTTTTCAATAGTAGTGGTTGTAATATCTATTTTGGTGTCTATATTTTTAGGTTTTTTTGATTTTATATTTTCTAAAATTCTTAGTTTCTTTATTTAATCTGCGAATAACCACAAATTTAATCGAATGCTACAAATAAAGAACAATCAAATTAATAGCAAAAATAGGATTCGTATCATTCGATCTTATTCGTAATATTCGATCATATGAGCAAACAACAAATAAGAAGCGAAAGAAATTGGTATGCTGTTCATACTTATTCTGGTTATGAAAATGCTGTAATGAGAAATCTAAAACAGCGCATAGAATCTTTGGGTATGGAGGATAAAATTTTTGATGTTATTGTCCCAACTGAAAAAAAGATCAAGATAAAGGGTAATAAACGAGTTGAAGAGGAAGAAAAAATTTATCCAGGTTATGTACTGGTAGATATGATTGTAACTGATGATTCTTGGTATGTGGTTCGAAACACTCCTCGAGTAACAGGATTTGTTGGCGCTGGAGTTTTTCCGGTACCTTTGGATAAAAAAGAAATAGAGGAGCTATTTAACAGGATGCATTCTGATAAAGTAAAACATAATATTGATCTTTCTCTTGATGAATCAGTAAGGATTATAGATGGACCCTTTAAAGATTTGGAAGGCAAGGTGGGTGAAGTTAATGAAGAACAAGGTAAGGTTAAAGTTTTGGTCCCAATGTTTGGTCGCGAAACTCCAGTAGAGCTTGACTTTTTGCAGGTAAAGAAGATATAAATTAACAATTATGGCAAAGAAAGTAGTTAAAAAAATAAAGTTGGTAATAGAAGCAAAAAAAGCTACGCCGGCTCCGCCGGTGGGTACAGCTTTGGGTCCGGCTGGTATCAATATCGGTGAATTTATCACTAAATTTAATGAAGCTACCAAAAATATGGAAGGTCTAGTTCCGGCTGAACTTAATGTTTATGAA
Organism: Candidatus Zambryskiibacteriota bacterium; assembly: GCA_016932555.1. GTDB lineage: Bacteria > Patescibacteriota > Minisyncoccia > Phycocordibacterales > WO2-35-19 > WO2-35-19. Next base: position 33,532 of record JAFGCQ010000004.1, on the reverse strand, counting down.
GATCGAACTTTTGATTTCATATTAAAAACTCCACCAGCTTCAAGTCTTATTAAAAAAGCTTTAGGTCTGGAAAAGGGTGCTGGCAAAACGCCAGCTCAAAAGGTGGGCACTATCACCAGAAAACAACTTGAAGAAATAGCTCAAATTAAAATGCCAGATCTTAACGCTAATAACATCGATGCTGCCATAGAGATCATTGCTGGACAATGTAGGAGTATGGGAGTGGAAGTGCGATAACCTCCCACTTGCTTCACAAGTTGCCCTCCTCTAGATGCAGGAGAGGGGAAAAACAAAAATAAATTACAAAACAAAAAGACTTTTCTACAAGTCTTTTTGTTTTTTGGGTAGTATGCTAAAAATTTAAAAGGAATTTTGATCTTTATTTTCATTGGAGGTTTCTCATGGAATCAAGTATTAAGGAACATTTATTGTCTTTGAGTTTTGTTCAACAACTCAAGTGTAACGAACAGCAAAAGTGTTGGGTAGATGGTTCAAATTGTCCTTACGGTAATCCTGAGGGGCAATTTAATCTTCGTCCTGAAAAATTTTGCCAACTTGGTAATTGCAATAAGATTAATATTATTGAGGGTGATCTGACAGAACTCATGAGTGATGAACCTATTTCTCTCTCAACTGCTATTGAAGAAACAATCAAAGAGAGATATAGCCAATTTGACGATGATGAAAAAATTTTACTGATAGCAGTGGCGAAAATGTTAAAAGATAAAAAACTATAGACAACCCAGTTCACCACCTTAAAGAACTTAGGGTAGTAACAAGACTCTAAAATAACTCCGATTGCAGATTTGCAATCGGGGTTTGTCTTTTAATTGTGTTTATGATAGAAAACTGGATAGGAGTTATTTTGAAATAATCTTTGATTTGAAAGGAGGAGTTATGTCTACATTGAAGAGTATTCTGCAGGGTGAAAATCGTTTAGATGATAAATACATACCTAATTTTGAGGATTTAAAAAATATTGTCCAACAACTCAAAGAAGGTGGTTGGAGAATCGCTTTAACTCAAGGTGTTTGGGATATGTTCCATGTTGGTCATGGTCGCTATCTAGCCGAAGCCAGATCATACGGGGATATACTTATTGTTGGAGTTGACTCTGATGAATTAACCAGAAAAATGAAAGGCCCCAAGAGACCTTTTGATATTTTTGAAGAAAGAATAGAAGTTCTTTCGATGCTCTCTTCGGTAAATGTCATTACTCGCAGAGATACAGATCAAGATAAGTATGATCTTATCAAACTAGTTCGACCTGATGTGCTTATTATGTCTAAAACCACCAGTTCTTTTACAGATCAAGACAAAAAAGAACTGAGCGCTTTTTGCGGAGAAATAAAACATCTGGAAGCTAAAGCAGCTACTTCGACTACTGCCAAAACTCTTCGACTCATGTCGGATGGAGTTGAAGGTTTACCTGAAAAAATTCAAAAAACTATCAATGACCATCTGAAAGAAATCGGGGTGAAAAATGAATAATCTCATTGCCTATATGCCGGTTATAAATCGGCAATATCTTCTTTGGCTTAAGGACCACGAGCCCTTTCACTTGCATCTTATATCTCAAGATTTGGCAGAAGCTCTTATTCCCAGATTAAAAAGGAATATCTGCGCTTTGCCTGCAGTTGATGTCTACACTATAATTTCCGGTCTTAAAAGAAATCCGTCTATAAAAAACTCCGTCAAAATTTTTTTTCTGGAAGATTCTATATCTATAGAAGAGGATTGTTTAATGCCGGATGAGGATATTTCTCATGTTTTTGCCGAGAAATATCTCAAAAATTGTGATTGTGAGGTGAAATTTGAGCCGATCTGGGCTAGGTGGGATATGACTGCAGTCAAAAGGCAAGAACCAATTATGCCGGATATGGAGATAACTTACGAAGAAATCGACACTCTTCGTATGATAGCAGCTTTTAACCTCGGTAAAAAATCACCAGATTGGTGGCGACAAATTGGAGCTCTGGCTTTTCGTGACGGGAAGATGATTGCCTGTGCCTACAATAAGCATTATCCAAACGAATACGAAACCGCAATTTTTAGTGATCCGCGGATAAATTTTGATGCAGGCGATATAGCTGGATCTGAAATTTATCTATCACTTCACGCCGAAAAAGGAATCATTGCAACCTGTGCTCGCGAGGGTATTTCTCTTAAGGGTGCAACAGTTTACGTCACAGATTTTCCTTGTGCTGATTGTGCTCGTATGTTAGCTAAATGCCAAATCAAAAGATTAATCTTTAATCAGGGCTACAGTGTGCTTAAAGGCTTCGAGACTTTAAAAGCTGCTGAAGTCAAAATATTAAAAGTGAAAAAATAAAAAGCCCCGCACTTTTATAAAAAGTGCGGGGTAATTTTCATTTCGGAATCTTGTAACCAAGAACCGATATGATAAATGAATTTGGATATTTGATTTCTGAAAATTTCTCTACTTCTTCTCTAGAAACCCCAGAAATAAAATGGGCATGAAGATGTGCCAAAGTTGCTCCAGTGTAGTTCATTTCACCTGTACGCATTAATATCGAAGCACCAACAATTTTATTTTTTTTACAGAACAGAGAAAAAAGTCTGAAAAGTTCATTCTCTGCAGCTACTTCTACTTGGTCAATTGAATTTATATGATGCTTATAAATCGCCAAGAGATGAATTTTCGTACCTTCATAAGGATGATCATTAGCTGTAATGGCCCAAAAATCTCCATATCTTAATATTGGAGCATTATGCCATTTTGCTAAATTTTCCCAACAAAGTGGACATATACCAAGACGAATGCATTCTTCCATTTTTTTACGCTGGGCATCGACTCTGGCATGAATCATTTCCATTATTTTTTTTTCTGTCATATCACCTCCTTTCTTTCAAAAACTTCATAAAAAGAATCATATTCATCCATCGTATTTTCTAATTCTTTGGCTTTTAAAAAGATAGATTTTTCTTTATCTTTTCTCCATTCATTTAGGTTATATTCTGGAAAGAAGATGTCTCCATCAAATCTTCCAGAAATAAGAGTTCTGTGAATATAATCAACATAAGGCAAAGCTAATTTGTAAATTTCAGCACCGCCTATTATCCATACTGTTTGAGATTTTGCCATTAAAATAGCACTTTCAAAAGATTTGGTCACTCCTATTTCTAGAAAAGTCCAATCTTTGAGTGGAATATCGCTTGGTTCGAAGATTATATCTGGGTTTCTGCTAAGAATTATGTTTTGTCTATCTGGCAAAGGTTTGTGTTCCAAAGAGTCCCAGGTTTTGCGTCCCATAATCACAGTTTGATTTAAGGTAAGTTTTTTAAATCTCTTTAAATCTGAAGAAACTTTACCTAACCAAGGAATAAATTTACCATTGCCAATAATCAGACGATTATTTTTAGCATAAACGGGAGCGGTAAAGATAATTGAGATAGTTTTTCCCAATAACATATCTTTCCTTTCTAAAGTGTAGTTGGAATTTTCATAGCTGGATGACATTCATAATCAGAAAGTTCAAAGTGATCGGCCTTGAAATCAAAAATATTTTTGATTTCTTGGCCCTCTTTGGTGAGTTGAAGAGTGGGTAAACGAAAGGGTATTCTGTCTAAAAGCTCATCAACTTTTTCTATTTGATTTTCGTATATCTGAGCGTCATCAACGACATGAATGTATTTGTAAGGCTCGTATCTACAGACATGAGCTACCATAATACAAAGTGCTGCATGCTGAATGATATTTGAGACAACACCAACCGGCACATCACCAGAGCGCTGAGTCATGGTATAGACAAGCTTTTTGCCATTGATTACTGTAAATTGCATTTTGGTGCCATGGCAGGGCGCTACCGAAACTTGGCGCTGTAATTTGCTGTGTTGCATATCAAACGGCGGATACCAAGTAGATATCACATGGGTATTAAGTCCAGGCCCATCTTTGAGAGATTGAATCAGATGTTCTATTTGATTGAAAGGTTGATTTTTATAACTTGAACAACCATATGGTTGCTGATCCCATACGAAATTTGGTAAATTATGAAGAATTGGACCATATGATCCCGGACCCAAATCTCCAACTTGAAGACCCAAATCTTTACATTTTTCCAATGAGGTCCATTCAGCCCACCAACCGCACCCGGCTTTTAACATATCCTCAAATTTGCGGGCGCCGTTTAAAAAAAGAATAATTTCTGTAATGGCAGTTTTCCAGAAAGAAATTTTTCTTTCAGTAATTATAGGAAAACCGTTTTCAAATTTAAAAACCATTCTTGGTGTTTCTAAATTTGTCCAACGACCTCTATCCTGATATGGATTTTTAGCAAGATAAGTTTCAGATGAACATCGAATAAATCTAAGCAAATTTTGATATTGCCAATCCAGCAATCTTTCTTGATAAGGTTTATATTTGATTATTGTCATTTTTTCTCCTTTCAAATATCCTATTTCAAATATCTATTCCGTATAGTATTCTCCATATTAATAACAATTAGTCAACTATAATGAGACAAGATTTTAGAATCAAAAATTGGTAATATAAAAGTATGGAAATTCAAAAAAAGATAAAGGATTGGATTAAAAAAGAACTTAAAATGGAAGAGATCATCCTAATGCATCCCAAGGATTTACAAAATGGCGATTTTTCATTTTTTGCAGGAGATAAAGCTGAGGAAATCGGTAAACCGCTCTCTTACCATAAAATTCCGGAAATAGAGAAAGTGAAATGGGTCGGTGGCTTTATAAATTTTTATTTGTCTAAAGAATTTTTTACTGACTCTGTTAACGAAATAAATAAAGAAGGACCTAAATTCGCTAAAGCTACATCGGGCAAAGGAAAAATTTTAATTGACCACACAGCACCTAATCCGTTCAAAGAATTTCATATCGGCCATTTAATGAACAATGCTATTGGTGAATCAATAACACGCATTTTAGAGGTCAGTGGAGCAAAAACTATACCAGTAAGTTATCACGGCGACATGGGACTTCATGTGGCCAAGACTATTTGGGGCAAAATTCAAAAACCAGAGCTGGATTGGAGCGGAGCTTATGTTTATGGCGGCATAAATTACGAGAATCATAAAGAGGAAATAAAAGAAATAAATAAAAAAATTTACGAAAAATCTGATCCGAAAATAAATAAATTATATGAAGAGGGTAAAAAGTTCTCTCTGAATTCTTTTGAAAAAATTTATGAGCAGTTAGGTAGTAAATTTGATTTTCATTTTTATGAAAGTGAGGCTGGGCAAGTGGGCAAAAAAATTGTAGAAAAAAACATGTCCCCCGAAGAATCTGCTAATGTAGATGACGGGGTAAAAAAAATATTTGAAAAATCGAATGGAGCGGTAATTTTTCGCGGCGAAAATTTCAAGCCCAAGACCCATACTCGAGTTTTTGTAAATACAGATGGTATTCCCACTTACGAAGCTAAAGAAATAGGGCTCGCTAAGCTCAAAAAGGAGAAATACATATATGATAAATCAATCACCATTACTGCCAATGAACAAGATTCTTTTTTTGATGTTGTTGAGGTAGCAATTGGTGAAGTTTTCCCTGAGCTTAAAGGCAAGCTGCTACATCTCTCTCACGGTATGTTGCGCTTACCTGGCGGCAAGATGTCTTCGAGGACAGGAGAAGTGATTATGGCTGAAAGTTTAATTAATCAAATAAAGATGAAAGTGGAAGAAAAATTAAAGGACAGAGAGCTTTCTCCAGAAGAAAAGAAGCAAATTTCCGAAATAGTGGCAATTGGCGCTATTAAATATTCAATACTGAAACAAGCCATTGGCGGGGACATTATTTTTGATTTTGACAAATCCATTTCTTTTGAAGGTGATTCAGGGCCGTATTTACAATACACAGCGGTTCGAGCCAACTCCGTGCTTGAAAAATCCAAATTTCAAAATCCAAATTTCAAAACAATATTCAAATTCTTAAATTCCAAAACTAAAAGGCCGGAAGATTTTGAGATTACTGAACTTGAGAGATATATTTATCGATTTCCAGAAGTAGTCAAAAGGGCGGGTGAGGAGTATGCGCCACATTACATTGTGACTTATCTCACCGAATTAGCAGGAGCTTTTAACAGTTTTTACGGTAAAGAAAGGATAGTAAACGAAAAAGACCTATCTTCGCCTTATAAAATCGCTCTCACTCGAGCTACTCATAACATTCTAAAATTTGGTCTCAATCTCCTTGCTATCAAAGTTCCTGATAAGATGTAGTAAGAAAAGGATTGACTTTGAGGCCTAATTTGTTAGTATATAACCTATTCCCGCCAGGCGGGTTTAATATTGAAAAAATGTCTCGATCGCTAAAAAAAGGACCTTACGTAGATGTAAGGGTTCTTAAAAAAATTGAAGGGAAAAAACCGGAAGATACCGAGGTTATTAAAACATGGTCTAGATCTTGTGTAATTTCTCCAGAAATGGTCGGTTTTACTTTTGGAGTTCATAATGGGAAAGATCACATCGAAGTTTTAGTCAGTGAAGATATGGTCGGACACCGCTTGGGCGAATTTTCTCCCACCCGCAAATTCATCAAACATGGTGGTAAGATGCAAAAAGAACTTGAAGCTAAAAAGAAAGAAGAAGAAATAAATCAAGCTAAAGCTGCTAAAACTGCTGCAGAAAACACTAGCGGTAAATAAAAAATATGGTTGAAGTTGCAGCACAGCTTAATAATTATCGCCAATCTCCTCGGAAAGTCCGTTTAGTAGCAGATGCTATTCGAGGCAAGTCAGTAAAGGAAGCCAGAAATCGACTAAATTTTATTACCAAAAAAACCACTGGCCCCTTGCAAAAGCTTTTAAATTCGGCTCTAGCTAATGCTAAAAACATTGGTATTGAAACCGATAATTTGAAAATTAAATCGATCACTGTAAATAAAGGCCAAACTCTTTTTAGGCGCCGCCCAGTAGCTCATGGAGCTGCTCATCCCATCAAAAAAAGAACCTCAAAAATTAAGCTTGTTTTATCAGATGAATTAAAAACTAAAAGCTAATATTATTATGACTCACACCGTACATCCATATTCTCATAGATTGGGCATCATTCGTGATTGGAAGTCTCGCTGGTTTGATGTAAAAGATAAATATAAAGAAAATTTAAAAAGCGATGTTTTAATTTACGAATATTTATATAAACGCTTGAAAGGATCTTTTGTTAATTCTATTGAAATAGAAAGAAGCGTGAAAACTTTTAGAATAATTATTGAATCATCTAGACCCGGCTTTATTATTGGACGCAATGGTGAAGGGTTGGAGAAACTTAGAAGCGATATATTAGTTTTTATAAAACGCAAAAAATTTAATCTAAACGAAGAATTAAAAATTGATATTAAAGAAGTTAAGTCACCCGAGTCTAGTGCAATGATTGCTGCCCAGATGGTAGCTGAAGGATTAGAAAAAAGGATGCCTTTTCGTAGGGTGATGAAAACAATTATTGATAAAGCTTTTGCTAACCGTGATGTTAAAGGTGTGAAAATTACTCTTTCTGGTATCTTAGGAGGATCTAATATGGCTAGAGTAGAGAGTAAAAAGGTTGGGCAAATTCCTTTGCAAACTTTGCGGGCAGACATTGATTACGCTTTTTATGAAGCAAAATTGCCTCTCGGCAAAGTTGGCATCAAGGTTTGGATTTATAAGGGTGAGATTTTTACTAAGCAAGGATAAATTATTTTAATTGACCAATTAACCTAAAATCATGTTATTCCCTAAAAAAGTTAAATATCGGAAATGGCATATAATGCGCAAAAATCCAAACAAGATAAGCCCAGCTACTCGCGGGATAGAAATTTCTTTCGGTTCACATGGTCTTAAAGCTATTTCTGCCGGTCGAGTTACTTCTAATCAAATAGAAGCTGCTAGAAAAATTATTAGCCGAAATCTTGGTAAAACTGGCCGAGTTTGGGTCCGTATTTTCCCAGATATGCCTTTTACTAAAAAGCCGGCGGAAGTGAAAATGGGTAAAGGTAAAGGAGATATTGAAGGTTACCAAGTAAGAATTTTACCGGGTCAAGTTCTTTTTGAAGCTGAAAGCACTTCGGAAATTATTGCCCGAGAATCTTTGCGTAAAGGTGGCTGTAAAATGCCAGTAAAAACTAAAATAGTTACTCGCCAATAACTGTGAATATGATCGAATAATACGAATAAAAGACGATTATGAAAAAAGAAAAACCAAAAAAAAATATCACACAAGATTTACAAAAAGAGCTTGATGAAAAAAAGCTAGCCTTGCGTGATATAAGATTTGGTATAGCTGGTAGTAAAAGTAAGGATGTTAAAAGGCAGAAAAATCTGAAAAAAGAAATTGCTAGAATTTTGACGAAGATAAATAATGAATAATGAATTAAGAATTATGGATAAAAAAATAGAAAAAACAGAAGAGAAGAAAAATGGAATCAGATCGAGAATCTTGAAGGGTATTGTAGTATCAGACAAAATGAAAGATACTTGCACGGTTTCAGTAATAAGATTTGTTAAACATAAAAAATACAGAAAATATTACAAAGTAAATAAAAAATATAAAACCCATGATATTGGTAATACTAAGAAAATAGGTGATAAAGTTGAAATCAAGGAAGTTAAACCAATATCAAAAGATAAGCATTTTATAATAATTAAGTAAATAGTAAAATCGTAAAAACATAAATTATGATTCAGCCAAATTCTATAGTTAAAATAGCAGATAATTCAGGTGCTAAAATCGGCCGGGTTTTTAAAATATTAGGTTCTTCTAAAAAGCGCTATGCTAGAATTGGCGAGCTGGTTAAATTTTCAGTTCAAAAAGCTGAACCTCGCAAAGAAATAAAGAAAAAAGCAGTACTATTAGGAATGGTAATTCGCCAAAAGACACCACTACGCAGAAAAGATGGTTCTTATATCCGATTTGATGAAAATGCATTAGTTGTAGTAGATAAGAAGAAGGGTGAAATTACTCCAAGAGCAGGAAGAATCTTTGGTCCTATTCCTCGAGAAATTGCTGAGGCCGGCCATCAGGCCATTATTTCATTAGCTTCAGAAGTCATCTAGCGAATAACCACAAATTTAATCGAATGCTACAAATAAAGAACAATCAAATTAATAGCAAAAATAGGATTCGTATTATTCGATCTTATTCGTAATATTCGAGAGTATGCATGTAAAAAAAGGAGATAAAGTAAAAGTATTAACTGGTAAGGATAAAGGTAAATCTGGTATAATTTTACGCGCCTTTCCTAAATCAGACATGGTTTTAATTGAAGGAATAAATATTAAAAAAGTTCATCAACGCAGAAAAAAGAGTAACGAAAAAGGTAAAATAGTTGATCAAGCCGCACCGATACATGTATCAAATGTTAAAAGAATTAAAAATTAAAAAGCTGACATGAAAATGATGAAAGATAGAACAAAAGAATCATACAAAAACTTGAAAGATACATTCAAGTTAAAGAATATTATGCAAGCACCAAAGATTGAAAAAGTAGTTATAAGCTCCGGCACCGGTTCATCGAAAGATAAAAACCGTTTAGAAGTGGTCATAGATCGACTCTCTAAAATTACTGGCCAGAGACCGATTAAAAAAGGTGCTAAAAAATCAATTGCTTCTTTCAAAACTAGGGAAGGAGATATTGTTGGCGTCCAAGTAACTCTTCGGGGTGAAAGGATGTGGAGTTTTTTGGATCGTCTTTTAAATATAGCTTTGCCGCGAACCAAAGATTTCAGGGGTATTTTCTCCGGGGCTGTTGATGAAATGGGCAATTACACTTTAGCTGTCAAAGAGCATACTGTTTTCCCCGAAACCTCCGACGAAGATCTCAAGGATGTTTTCGGCTTTGCCGTTACTATTGTCACTAATCTCAAAAATAAATCTGACACTCTAGAATTCCTCAAAACTCTCGGCTTCCCATTTAAGAAGAAATAATTTAAACAGCTTGTTTCAAATCTTCAATTATTTATTGTAAGAAAAGAGCTTAAAAAATCAGACAACTCTTCCAATAAAAATGATTCATATTAATGCAAAAATTTGGGGAGAAGTACAAGGCATAGGCCTACGTTATATGGCTAAAGTTAAAGCTGGGAAGTTTGATATTAAAGGTTTTATTCGTAATGATCCGGATAATACAGTTTATATGGAAATTGAGGGTAAAAAGGAAGCGGTTGAAGGATTTTTAAATTGGTTGCAGCGTGATTTTAAACAAGCTAAGATTACCAGATTTGAATCTGAAAAGGGAATAGTTGAAAATTTTAAGAATTTTATCGCAAAATAAGAGTTATGAGTAAATTACAAATAATACTTTTATTAATTATTGTTTTAGGATTAGGATTAATTTTTACTAAAGGATATTGGTCAGAACCTTTAGCAGATTTTATTGTTAGTTTTGAATCTAATAAAAATATGATTAATATTGGAGATATGAAAATATTAAAAATAACCAGCGTCGCCTTTGAAGAGGGTGGTAAAATCCCATCCAAATATACTTGTGATGGGGAAAATATAAATCCGCCTTTTAAAATTGAAAATATACCACCTGAAGCTAAAAGTTTGGCTCTTATTGCTGACGATCCTGATGCCCCATCGGGTGTTTGGGTGCATTGGACTGTCTGGAATATTGATCCAAATATAAATAAAATAACCGAAGGCAATGTACCCAAAGGCGCAATAGAAGGTCAAACCAGCTTCGGTAATTCTGGTTATGGCGGGCCATGTCCGCCATCGGGTAGTCATCATTATTTATTTAAATTTTATGCTTTAGATACTAAACTTGATTTGCCAGTAGAGACAAATAACGATGAACTCGAAGGATTTATAAGAAATCATCTTATCGCTTCCGGTGGTCTTACAGGAATTTACGAAAGAGATTAATGGGCGATAAAAAGGCCAATTATCCTCTGAGCACCGGCAGAAAGAAGAGCTCGGCGAGCTTCTTTGAAAGAGGCACCAGTCGTGTAGACATCATCTAAGACGATAACTACGCGACTCTGATCTTGTTGAAGAGTAGCTTTCATGCTATTTTTAACATTTTTTTCTCTTTCAGAACGGCTAAGCTCGGTTTGTCTTTTAGTTTCTCTGATTTTTTTAAGAGTATTAAAAGAAATTTCTATATTTTGGTTATCTAATTTTTTGATTTCTTTACAAAGCTCTTCACATTGATTGAAATTTTTTTTTCTTTTTTCTAATTTACTCATTGGCATAGGCAAAAGGACAATTTTTGAATTTTCAAATAATGAAGTATCAGAAGCCATAACCATTATTTCTTCATATAAAATACCAGCAATGCGTCTACGTAAATTATTGTTATTTTTATATTTGATAGCTTTGATGATTAATCTGACCAATTTGTTTTGATAATCAAAGAGTACAAAAACATCTTTCATAAAAACTGCCGATTTTGGCAGAAGATCTCTCATTGTTTCTGGAGGAAGCTGTAAAAGTTTGTGAATATTTTGATTATGGGGCGCAATGATATCAAAAATTAACTCTCTAGTTTTCTTTATCCAGTTATTTACTAATTTAAATAAAGACATTATGATATTATTAGTAAAAGGCAAAAAAATGTCTTACGCAAGTTTAAAAACTTTATAACTTTTTAATATATGGGTTTTTTTTCCAATCTTTTTAAAAGAAAAGTTGTTAACGCTTTAGGTATTGATATTGGTTCTTCTTCAATTAAGATAGTTCAACTTAAGAAAAAAGGAGACAAAGCAATACTTGAAACTTATGGAGAGCTATCTTTAGGTCCCTATGGAGGGGCTTCAGTTGGCCAATCTGTTAATTTGTCAACCGAGAAATTAGTTCAAGCGATGAATGATTTATTAACTGAAAAAGAAGTAGCATTAACTACTCGCACTTGTGGTTTAGCTATTCCATTTAAAGCCTCTCTTTTATCTGTGGTGGAAACTCCTGAAATTGAAGAAGAGGAAATGGATAATATGGTTAAAATGGAAGCTAGAAAATATATTCCGGTACCTATTTCTGAGGTGACTTTAGATTGGTCTATTATTCCTAGAAAAGATACTGAAAGAAAACCTCTAATTAAAGGTGAAGAGAGTATTAAAACAGTAGATATTCTTTTAGTGGCTATCCATAACAATATTATTGATCAATATAAAGAAATATCGGAAAGAACAAGCCTTGACCCTAAATTTTTTGAGATAGAAGTTTTTGCTTCTATGAGATCAGTTTTGGAAGGAATTAAAGGTCCAATCATGATACTTGATATGGGTGCTTCTACTACTAAACTTTACATTATAGATAGAGGTTTAGTTTATAATTCTCATATCATAAATAGAGGTTCTCAGGATATTACGGCTAATATTGCCAGAACCTTAAATGTCTCATTGGAAGATGCGGAGATAGCAAAAAGATCTATTGGAATGAATAAAACCAAAGATGGCATCGACTTGTCAGAATCAGTCTCTCTCGTAGCTGGCAGCATTTTTTCTGAAGCTAACAGATTTTTGTTTGATTTCCAAAAAAGAAATAAACAAAACATCAAAAGTATATTTCTAATTGGTGGCGGTTCAGCTTTAAAGGGTTTTAGAAATTTAGCAGCAGAAAATTTTAAAGTAGAAGTTATTTCTGGCAATCCTTTTGAAAATGTCGAAGTGCCTGCATTTTTAGAAAATATTCTCAAAGAAACTGGACCAGAATTTACTGTGGCTACTGGATCAGCACTTCGGTGTTTACAGGAGATTTAAAAATGAAAAGTAATTAACAATTTTATTTTTATTCTTATATTTAGATAGAGTATAATTAAAACAATATGGCACCCGAGTTTAGATCATCATTTATACCCAAGGGTTCAGTAAATACTGAAAAGACCTATAAGAAAAAAGGTACTGGTTTTTTAGGTGTTTTATCAGTAGCTTTATTTTTGTCGACTCTCATTGTCTCTGGATTTGTTTATTTCTATAAATTTACTTTAGATAAAGAAATTCGAGATTTGCAGGCCCAGTTAGCTGAAGTTGAGAAAAACATGGATAAAGAAATTATTAACGAAATACTGGCTTTTGATAGAAAATTAGATTTAACTAAAACTTTGATTAACAAACATAAAGTAGTATCAAATTTTTTGGAGAATCTCTCCTCCACAACAGTTAGTCGTGTTTGGTTTGATAACTTCAGTTATAATATGTCTGAGCAGGGGGGCTTAACTGCTGATCTGGAAGGTGAATCTTCAAGCTATGCCACTTTGGCTTTACAGGAAGATATTTTTAATAAAAACGAATTTTTCAGATCAGTAACTTTTTCTAACTTGAATTTAACCGATAAAGGTAGAGTATCTTTTTCTTTAAAGATTGAAGTTGATCCGGAAATTGCCATTTATTCGCCATAAAACATCAGTTTATTTATGAGTAATGTTTTTAAATTTGGACTTATACTGCTTGCCATAATCATTGGGTATCTTTTTGCTTATCCGACAGTTCAAGATGTTTTTGCGACTTTAGAAGATAAGCAAGATTATGAAAATTCTCTAAGTGTGGCCCAAAATATTGAAATTAAAAAACAGGAATTATTGGACGAATTAAATAAAATATCAAATGAAGATAAGGAAAAAATAGACACTATTTTGCCAAAATCTTTAGATTTTGTGAGACTGGTTTCTCAAATCGCCGATGTGGCAGCTAGGTACGGTATATCAATAGGGGGGATAAGTTTAATAGAAGTTCAAACATCTCAAAATCTGAATTCTGAGGATGAATCAATAGTTCAAAACAATTATAAATCTGCAATTATCGGTTTTTCTTTTGACACTTCTCATCAGAATTTCAATTATTTCATCTTGGATCTTGAAAAAAGTTTGAGGTTACTAGATATAAAATCCATGAAATTAAATACTACAAACAAAGGCATAAATTCATACGACGTGGAGTTTGAAACTTATTGGTTTGATTAATTATTTGTTAAAAAATTAAGATAATGGCTGACCAAAAAGCAAAAAGCAAAATACGAACACAGATTATGCTGATAATTCTCATCGGACTTCTTGTTATTGCTTATAAAGTAATGTATATGCCTGATCAAGAGGAGGCGTTGCTTATTGATGAAAATGTTACAGCTAGCCAAAGAATGGAAAGTTTATTAGATCAAATTGAAGTGGTAAGTTTTGATATGGATATAATAATAAATGAAAAATTTGAATCGCTAAAAAGTATAGCTACCCCCCTAATATCAATACCAGTCGGTCGCGATAACCCATTTTCTAATTTTTAGTCGCATTTTGTTATGAGTATATTAGATGTTCTTGTAAAACAAGGTGTTATTGAGACCAAAGATCTTTCTTCTATAAAAATTAAGAAAAGCGACTCAGAAGAAGATGTTGAAGATGCTTTAGTCTCTTTTGGTATAAGCGAAGAAGATATTCTAAGGGCTAAATCAGAATATTATACTGTCCCTGTTAAAAAAGTTGAAATAGCCTCAATAGATCAAAAAGTTTTAGATTATATTGCAGAAGAATCTGCCGCTTACTACCAATTTGTACCCTTAGCTGTCAAAGATGGTGTTTTGGAAGTTGGTATAGTTGATCCTGATAATATTTTAGCTCGAGATGCTTTAAGTTTTATTTCTTCTAAGGCAAACATGCCTTTTAAAGCTTTTCTTATATCCAGAAAAGATTTTGAAGATGTTCTTAAACTTTATAAGGGTCTTACTGGTGAAGTGACTAAAGCTCTGACAGAACTGGAGATGGAATTTTCTTCTGATTCTAAAGATAAAAATAAATCTGAAGAAAAACAAGAAAAACTTACTAAAATTGAAGAAGATAACGAAACTGATTTAACTGTTAAGAAAGAAAAAGGCACCAGAGTTATCGAAAATGCTCCAGTTACCAAAATAGTAGCTAATATCTTGAGGTATGCAATTGACGGTTTAGCTTCTGATATTCACATAGAACCAACCTCAGTAAATGTAAAAGTGCGTTTCAGAATAGATGGAATTTTGAACACTAGTATTGTCTTGCCGACAAAAATCCACAGTGCAGTAGTAGCTAGGATTAAAATAATATCTAATATGCGCCTTGATGAAAAGAGAAAACCTCAAGATGGTAGATTTAGTGCCAAATTAAATGAAAAGAAAATTGATTTCAGAGTTTCTACTTTTCCCACTTCTTTTGGTGAAAAGGTAGTTATCCGTATTTTAGATCAGGAAAAGGGTATTCGTAAATTGATTGATTTAGGATTAAGCAAAAGAAATGTAGATTACATCACAGAAGCCATAAAAAGGCATTATGGTTTGATTTTAATATCTGGTCCTACCGGTAGTGGTAAATCTACCACTCTTTATTCTATGATGAATGAAGTTGATAAAGAGCATAAAAACGTTCTTTCTCTTGAAGATCCAGTGGAGTATAACATGGAAGGTATGAGTCAATCTCAAGTAATGCCTGAAATTGGTTATACTTTTGCTTCAGGGTTACGCACTACTCTAAGGCAAGACCCCGATATTATAATGGTCGGTGAGATTCGAGACAAAGAAACCGCCCAATTAGCTATTCAGGCAGCCTTAACTGGTCATTTGGTGTTTTCTACTATTCACACCAATAATGCCATTGGAGTTATTCCTCGTTTGGTTGATATGGGGGTTGATCCTTATCTTATTGCTCCGACTTTGATTTTGGCCATTGCCCAAAGGTTAGCTAGGACTTTAGCACCGGGGGCTGGCGAAGCTATGCCAATAGATGAAAGTTTACGAATGAGAATAGAAAAACAATTTTTAGATTTACCGGAACAATTTAGAGGGGAGATAAATTTTGGTAAAGAAGTTTATAAAATATCACCAGCACCTAATTGTCCAAGTGGTATAAAGGGCCGCGCTGCTATTATGGAAGTATTGAAGGTTGATAAGGGCTTGCAGGAGATAATTCTCAAAAATCCTACAGAGCAATCTATTTGGAAATATGCCAGAGAAAGAGGTATGATGACTATGAAAGATGATGCTTTGATAAAATCCTTTGAAAAAATTATCCCTTACGAAGAATTTAACACCTTTTAAGATGGTGGTATTTATGAGTTCAATATATAATATAAACAATATAAAAATATGACTAATGAAGAGAAAAAATACAAAATAATATTAGTTGATGACGATGATTTTTTGGTTAATATGTATGTTACTAAGTTTAATAACTCTGGTGTTGAAGTTGAGGCTTGCAACTCGGGAACTTCTTTCATAGAAAAACTTAAATCAGGATTGCAAGCCGATCTTATCCTTTTAGATATAGTTATGTCTGATATGAGCGGTATAGAGGCTCTAAAAAAGATGAGAAAAGAGAAGTTGGGAGAGGGTATTCCGATAGTAATGCTCACTAACCAAAACAATGAAGAAGACATTAATATATCTAAAGAATTAGGTGTTGCTGCTTATATTATTAAATCCGCTGCTACGCCCCTTGAAGTAGTCGAAGAAACTATGAGAATTATTAAAAATTCAAAAAATTAATTATGAATTATTTAGACAATTTAATTGAAATTTTAGTTAAAGAAGGAGCTTCTGATTTGCACATTTCTGAAGGTCGAATTCCCTATATTAGAGTGGCCAGCCATTTAATGCCCATTTCCAAAATTGAAAAATTCTCTAGAGAAATCATAGAGAGCATTTTAGATAAAATACTTTCAGAATCCAAGAAAAAATCTTTTCTGGAAAGGAAAAGTGCTGACGTATCCTATGAACACAATAAAGAAAGATTTCGAGTGCATGTTTATGTTGAACAAAAAAGAATTTGTTTAAGCCTTCGCCATATTCCCAAAGAAATACTCTCTATATCTGATTTGAATCTACCCAAAGCTTTAGAAAACTTCGCTAGATTAAAATCAGGTTTCTTTTTAGTAGTTGGTCCTACAGGTCATGGTAAATCTACCACCTTAGCTTCTTTAATTGAACTTATAAATGGCGAAAGATTGGAAAATATAATTACCATAGAAGATCCAATAGAATACTTATTTACACCTAAGAAGTCTATTATTCACCAAAGAGAAATCGGTATAGATACCCCAGGGTTTAATTTGGCTCTTAGAGATTCTTTTAGGGCAGATGTAAATGTTATTATGGTTGGTGAAATGAGGGACGCTGAAACTATGGCTACCGCAGTTTCAGCAGCTGAGACTGGACACCTAGTATTTTCGACTCTACACACTAATAACGCCGCTCAAACAGTTGATCGTATCATTGACTCATTTGATTCTAAACAACAAAACCAAATTCGCTTGCAATTAGCTAGCTCCTTATCTGGAATTTTTTCTCAAAGATTGATCCCAAGAATATCTGGGGGCTTAATACCAGCCTATGAGCTTCTTATAAACAACACAGCAGTGGCAAATCTTGTTCGAGATAAAAGAACTCATGAGATAAACACTGTGATAGAAACTAGCTCGGAAGAGGGTATGATTGATTTTAATAGATGTTTAGTAAATCTGGTAAATAAAGGAGATATCAGTGTAGAAAACGCTTTCCTTTACTCAAGTAATCCAAATGTTTTGGAAAAGATGTTGTAATCTATGCTTTTTTCGTATAAAACAATTAATAGAAATGGTATCAAACAAGAAGGTGAAGTAGAAGCTTTCAGTATGGAAGCCGCTATCTCTGCATTGCAAAACAGAGGCTTAATTATTTCTTCAATAAAGCCAATAGAAGAAGGTGATGGCGATATTCTCAAAAGAATTCCCTTTTTTAACAAAGTTTCCAATAGAGAAATTGTCATATTATCTCGCCAGATGTCCACTCTTTTTGAGGCTCAGGTTTCTGCTCTGAAAGTTTTTAAATTACTTGGTACCGAAAGTGAAAATCCAGCTTTGAAAAAACATTTACTGCAAATAGTTGATGACTTACAATCAGGATCTTCAATATCAGGTGCTCTCTCTAAACATCCCGAAGTTTTCTCCAATTTCTATATTAATATGGTCAAATCAGGAGAAGAATCAGGACATCTCGATCAAGTTTTTTCATTCTTGGCTGATTACTTAGATCGTACTTATGAAGTTAGTTCTAAAGCTAAACATGCTCTCATATATCCGGCTTTTATTATCTTTACCTTTATCGCAGTTATGGTCATCATGTTTACAGTGATAGTGCCGAAAATTGGCCTGATAATCAAAGAATCGGCTCAAGAAGTGCCGTTTTATACTCAAATTGTATTTTGGGTAAGTGATTTTTTTGTCGCTTATTGGATGTATATGGTTTTTGGACTAATTGCTTTAATTGGCGGTCTGTTTTGGTATGGTACTACTAAGGAGGGCAAGAGATGGATATCAAACGCTAGACTTTACATACCCTATGTCGGCGACTTATATCGCAAACTTTATTTATCACGTTTTTCTGATAACTTAAGCACCATGGTGCTTTCGGGTATTCCAATGTTAAAAGCCATTCAAGTTACTGCTTCAGTTATAGATAATGAAGTATATAAAGAAATATTAGAAGAAGCAGAAATTAAAATAAGAGGCGGGCAACCCCTTTCCGCTTCTTTGAAAGATAATGAAGAAATTCCCAATATACTTACTCAAATGATAAAAGTGGGTGAAGAAACTGGGGAGTTGGGAAATATTATGAAAACTATGTCCAAATTCTATCAGAGAGAAGTTATGGCAGCAGTTGATACTTTGGTAAGTATGATTGAGCCGATAATGATCGTGATGCTTGGCGTTGGAGTCGGTGTTTTGTTAGCCTCGGTGCTTATGCCGATTTACAATATCGCTTCGGGTATATGATAAAAATATGTTTAAAAATTCAAATTTTTCAGAGGGTTTTTCTTTAATTGAATTACTGATATCTATAACTATCATAGGCATCATTGCTTCAGTTATTTTAAATAGTCTTTCCAAATCAAGAGAAAGAGCTTATGATACTCAAATAAAAAGCCAACTAAGCCAATTTCGAACAGCGGCTAGTATGTATTATGCTAATAATGGTAACTACAGCGATGCAAACAATTGTAGTCAGGGTATATTTAATGATTTTGATCCAAATAATGGTAAACCCGGTATTTTAATTGCTGCTGGCAATCTACCTGATTTTACAGAAATAAGATGTAGAGCCAATAGTGTTGATTACGCTGTAAAAGCTACTCTATATTCTGGTAATGAGTATTATTGTGTTGATAACCGAGGTGCTTCTAGAGTAATAAGTGAAGAAATAGGAGGTCCTGTCACTTCTTGTCCTTAAATTATTAGTGTTATCCACATATTATTTAACAAAATATGAGAGTTTTATATAATATAAGTAAAGCTTGATTGGTCGATAATACACAAGCTTCTCTCTCGAGAGAGAATTAATTAGTTTATTTTTAAAATTATGTCTAAATTAAAAAATAAAGGTTTTACGCTTATCGAACTTCTAGTTGTTATCGCTATTATTGGTATTCTTTCCTCAGTTGTTTTAGCTTCACTTAATACTGCTCGAAGTAGAGGTAATGATGCTAAAGTCAAAGCCCAGCTTTCTGGTATAAGAGCAGCTGCAGAACTTTATTACGATACTAATGGGAATTATGGTGCTGCAGGAAATGATCCTGCATGTAATGACGGCGCGCCAGCTCTTGCTATGTTTGCCGATGCGGTTCTGACCCCTTATACAAGAACAGACTCGTTCCCAACCGGTGTAACACTTAAATGTGTTACCACTGCAGCCCCCGCTTATGCAGTATCGGCTAACTTGCTTTCTCAGAGTGGCAAGTATTGGTGCATAGATAGCAGTGGAGCATCAAAACAGCAAGACGCTATCCAGCCCGATGGTGATGTTACTTGTAACAATCCATAATCACTACATAATTATTTAGAAAATTTGGGTACAAAACTCCGCATACGCGGGGTTTTGTGTTATAAAAGAAGAATTAAAATTATCAAAGCATTTTAAAGATTGCCTTTGACATATAGATTTGAGAGAGCCGAGATGGTATGATTATAAAAAAATGTTATATTTGTGGGATGTTGTCATATTTCTATTTGGAACTGCTTTAGGAAGTTTTGTGGGTGTTATAGCAGATCGGTATAATACGGGTTTACCTTTTTTTAAGGGCCGTTCAATTTGTTTTTCTTGCAATACTAAACTTAAAAATAAAGATTTGTTTCCCATTTTTTCTTTTTTATTTTTGAAAGGTAGATGTCGATACTGTCAAGCTAAAATACCAATATCGGCAATAATTATAGAGATAATCATGGGTATTCTAGTTGTCTTAGTGGCGTTTGAGACAGGTTTTTTAAGCTTAGAGCTTAGAGCTTGGAGCTTAGAGATGGGAATTAGTTTTCTTTTGATTACGGCTTTATTTTCGATTATTTTACTTATTTCTATTTACGATCTCAAACATTTTATTATCCCCGACGCTTTTCTTATCGCCTTTTTTGTTTTTGCTCTAAGCTTTAAGCTTTTAGCTCTAAGCTTGCCTGCAATCTTGTTTAATTTAGTAACGGGCATTATTCTGGCTCTCCCATTTCTGTTAATATTTCTCATATCCAAAGGACGTTGGTTCGGTTTTGGTGATGTTAAATACATAGCGGTTTTAGGTTTTTTCTTGGGGCCGGCGATGGGATTATCGGCGATAATTTTGGCTTTTTGGATAGGAGCGGTTTTTTCAGTTTTAGTTTTATTAATTAAGAAAATTAAATCACATATAAACTTGCCCCTTTTCAGTAATAATTTTACAATTAAATCTGAAATTCCCTTCGGCCCTTTCCTTTCTTTGGGAATTATTTTGAGCTTTTTATTAAATCTGGATATTTTTCAGATTAAATTTCTCTTAAATGTTTTTTAAAAATTTAAAATTAAAAATAGCTTATCCTGTGAAGCTTCAGCGAAGTGGAGGTTTTACTCTGATAGAACTTTTGGTCTCTATATCTATAGCGATGATTATTATAACTGTTTTTGTGATGCAACAAAGGCAATGGGATGAACAGTTGGCTGTAAATACCGAAGCTTATGAATTAGCTTTAATGATTCGCCAAGCTCAAATTTATAGTTTAGGCGTAAAAGGCCAACTAGGTGTGGCGGGGGATATTTTTAATGTGGGGTATGGGATTTATATGAGACAAGGTTTATCTGATAAATATATTTTTTATGCAGATAAAAATCATAATGAAAAATATGATGCAGGGGAAGAAATCGAAACAACAAAATTTGATAAGGGAATAACAATTAAGGACGTTTGTGGTTCTGTAAAAAATTGGTGTTTTGAAGGCGGTGGATCTTTGTTTCAAGCAGATATTCGGTTTTTTAGGCCTGATACTGCAGCAAAAATTCTTTTAACCAATGTTGGAGGAATTGATAAAGATTTTCCACCAGTAAAAATTACTTTGCAATCTGCAGGTGGGAGTAAAACTTCTCTCATAACGGTAGATGCTAGCGGTCAAGTCTCAGTACAATAAAATTATGAGAAATAAATTGAAAATTGGAAATCGGAAATTGAAAATTCCTGCGAAGCGGGCGGGCTTTACTCTGATAGAGATGACGGTAGCTATTACTTTATTTCTTTTAGTAGTGGCTATTTCTGCTGGATCTATTATTAGTATCATTGATGCTAACCGAAAGTCTAGGACATCTAAGACAGTAGTGGACAATTTAAATATTGTAGTTGAAGACATGGCCAGGATTATAAAGTTTGGCAAAAATTATGATTGTGCTCTCAGTCCGGATCCTGATGTGGGCGATTGCAATATTAACAATGATGGAAGTGGGACGCTGTCAGTGACTTTTTATGATACCGATTTAACAAATAATGTCAGAGTACAATATAAATTTAATGATATTAAACATTCTATTGAAAAATCTTACAATGGAGGAGATTTTGAAAGAATTACTTCACAAGAAGCCATCATTGATGATTTAAAATTTTATGTTTATGGTAGTAATCCTGGTGATGATATTCAACCATACGTACTCATTGTCGTAAAAGGCCATGTCGGAGAAGATGCAACCACTAAAACCGAATTTTCATTGCAGACTGTAGCTTCTAGGAGAACTTTGGATTTATAAAATTATGATTAAAAAAATATTCAATATTCAATATTCAATATTCAATATAAATCCGCAGGGTGGTTTTACAGTGCTTGAAGCCATAGTGGCTATATTAGCTGTCACTCTCGCCATCACTGCAGTTTTTGGAGCAGTCAGGCAGAGCTTGTCCCAAAATATTATAGCTAAAGATGAAATTACCGCTTTTTATTTAGCTCAAGAAGGTATGGAGATAGTGAGGAACATAAGAGATTCAAATCAACTTAAAATAATAAATGGTGGAGGAGGCAATTGGCTGGATGGAATAACGGGAGCTGCTGATTGTTCTACGGGTCAATTTTGCCGAGCTAATGTAAATTCTAATGGGACATTGGATTTAGTACTTTGCCCAGCCGGAAATTGCCCAAATTTACAACAAAATGCCCAATTTATTTATAGTCAATCCTTAGGTGGGAACAGTACCACTTTTAATAGAAAAATTCAAATTGAAGAATTACCCAATGGGAGAGAAATAGAAGTCACAGTATGGGTTTATTACACTAAAGGCTCTGAAACTAGGAATGTTATGTTAAAAACTTATCTAATAAATTGGGTGGGATGATAAAAATAAAATTTAAAAATCAAAAATTAAAATTAAACAAAGGGATAACTCTTTTAATGGCAGTTGTAATAGTAAGTATATTATTAAGTATAAGTTTTGCTGTTGTAAGTATCGCTGTAAAGAGCACTATCTTCGCTTATTCTGGCCGAGATTCTCATTATGCCTTTAATGCCGCCGATGCCGGCATCGAATGTGCTCTTTATTGGGATTCTATACCTGCCACAAGCGCTTTTGACCCTGATTTTCCTGGATTTGTTATAGATTGTGGAGGATACAATATGTTTACTCATGATCCTATAATTGGTAAAAACAACACCGCTATAACTTCTGATACTTTAATTGGAGGTGGTTCATTTGAATCTCCCCAGACTCGTACTAGTGTTTTTGGATTTAAATTAGATCAAGGAGCTAATCCAACCAATAGCTGCGTTATTGTCACTGTCACCAAAAATCTTGATGGTTCAACTTACATCAAGTCTCGCGGCTATAATACTTGTGATTCTAGTCCTAGAAGGATAGAGAGAGGTATTGAGGTGACCTATTAAATTCTGGTATGCTAGTAGAATGGCAAACCAAAATATAAAAGATAGAATAAATAAGCTCAAAGAGCTTATAAATCATCATAATTATCTCTATTATGTCAAAGACCAACCAGAAATAGAGGATACAATCTATGATTCTTTGATGAACGAGCTTATTGGGCTTGAAAATGAATATCCAGATTTAAAAACTCCTGATAGTCCAACCCAAAGAATTGGCGGTGAATCAATAGAAAAATTTGAAAAAGTCAGACATAAAGTACCTCAATGGTCTTTTAACGATGCTTTTTCTGAGGAAGATATTTTAGATTTTGATAAGAGAATCAAAAAATTCCTAAAAATTTCCCAAGGTGACACCTTAGGAAATGTAGAATATAATTGCGAGCTCAAAATAGACGGCCTTAAGATAGTGCTTGAATACGAAAAAGGAGCTTTGGTTAGGGGAGCGACTCGTGGCGATGGTGAAGTCGGTGAAGATGTGACAAGTAATATAAAAACTATAAGATCGATACCTCTTAAGTTGGAGAAACTGGTGGATATTATTGCAGAGGGAGAAATTTGGCTAGGCAGGAAAAAATTTAATCAGATAAACAAAGAAAAAAAGAAAAAAGGAGAACCTGCTTTTGCCAATCCCCGCAACGCGGCCGCCGGCACTTTGCGCCAGCTTGACCCTAAAATTGTTGCACAAAGAAAATTGGATAGCTTTATTTATGATATAGCCCAAATTTCCCAAGGTGAGACCTTAGGAACATTACAAAGGCCTAACCTTAAGAAAACGCCCAACACTCAAATCAAAGAATTAGAGTTCTTAAAAGAACTCGGATTTAAAGTAAATAATAATTTTAAATTGTGCAAGAATGTCGATGAAGTGATAGATTTTTATAAATCTTGGCAAAATAAAAAAAACAAAGAAGATTATTTGATAGACGGGGTAGTTGTTAAAGTAAATGATATAAATGCTCAAGAGAGATTGGGTTATACCGGCAAAGCACCGCGTTTCGCGATCGCTTTTAAATTTCCAGCAGAGCAAGTAGCGACTAAAGTAGAAGATATAATCTTGCAAGTTGGCCGTACTGGTGTGCTTACTCCAGTGGCTCACCTACAGCCAGTCTTAGTAGCTGGCTCAAAAGTTTCCAGAGCAACTTTACATAACGAAGATGAAATCAAGAGATTAGATGTACACATTGGCGACACAGTGATACTACAAAAGGCGGGTGATGTTATACCAGATATTTTACGAGTTTTAAAAGAAATGCGCACCGGAAAGGAAAAACCTTTTGTTTGGCCCAAAAAGGTAGCAGATTGCGGCGGAACTGGTGATATAGAGCGAATACCTGGCCAAGCAGCTTGGCGTTGTAAAAGCAAAGATTCCTTTGTTCAAAAGAAGCGTCGATTTTACCATTTCGTGTCAAAGAGCGCCTTTGATATTGATCATTTAGGACCCAAAGTTATAGATGCACTCTTAGAACATAATTTAATCGCTAGCTATGATGATATCTTCACTCTTAAAAAGGGAGATTTATTAGCTTTGCCTAGATTTGGGGAAAAATCAGTTGAAAATCTATTAAATTCAATAGAAAAATCTAAAAAAATTACCTTACCACGGCTTATAATCGCTTTATCAATACCCAATGTTGGGGAAGAAACAGCTTTGCTTTTGGCAAAAAATTTTCATCCATCAGCTGACGAACCAATTTTCAATTTACAAAAAGCCACAAAAGAAAAATTAGAAGAAATAAACGAAATCGGACCAATTGTAGCGCGGTCTATCGTTGATTGGTTTGCTGATAAAGAAAATCAAAAAATTCTAAACAAATTACTGAAACACATCAAAATCATTTCTGACTCCAAGCTTCAAGTCCTAAGCTCTAAGTTTTCCAACAAAACTTTTGTTTTGACCGGAACTTTATCAAAAATGACAAGAGATGAGGCCAAAGAAAAAATCCGTTCTCTTGGCGGTGATGTCTCAAGTTCAGTTTCCAAAGAAACTGATTATTTGATAGTTGGCGAAAATCCTGGATCTAAATATGATCAAGCTCAAGAATTAGGCGTAAAAATTATAGACGAAAAGGAATTTCAGAATCTTTTAAAACCTTAGGAAAATGCTATAATCCAAATATGAGCATTTCTAAAGAAGACATAAAAAAGCTGGCCGATTTGGCGAGGATAGAGATGACCGAAAAAGAAATAGAGAAACTCAGTACCGAAATTGATGACATTTTGGATTATATAGGCCAGATTTCCCACTTCACTAAAGCTTCGCGGGACGAATTTGATGAAAATCAAATTCGAAATGTAATGCGTGAAGACGAATCTGATCCGGAGAAGCCTGATAGTAGAGAAGAGCTCATTGGAGAATTTCCGGAGAGAGAAGGCGATTATTTGAAAGTCAAAAAAATACTTTAACACGACACTAATTACAAATAAAAAACGAATGACACAAATAGAAGATTTGACAATTAAAGAAGCGAGAAAATTGCTAGATAGCAAAGAGATTTCGGCTAAAGAACTTACAGAAGGTGCCCTTCTGCAGATTGAAGATAAAAATAAAGAACTTAATATTTATTTGGAAGTTTATGATGATATTTTAGAGCAAGCCAAATTGGCTCAAAAAATCATTGATCAAGGCGATTCCAAAGATTTAACCGGTATACCTTTAGCTATAAAGGATAATATTTTAATAAAAGGCAAGAAGGCCAGCGCTGCTTCTAAGATTTTAGAAAATTACAAAGCGACATACACAGCTACTGCAGCGAAGAAAATTCTTGAACAAAATGGAATATTTATAGGCAGAACCAATATGGATGAATTCGCTATGGGTGGCTCTACCGAGAATTCAGCGTTTGGAGTGACCAGAAATCCCCATGATCCGGAAAAAGTAGCTGGTGGCTCTTCTGGTGGCTCTGCGGCCGCTGTAGCGGCTAATATGGCTCTAGGAGCCTTAGGATCGGATACGGGTGGTTCAATCAGGGAACCAGCCAGCTTTTGTGGCTGTGTAGGGTTGAAGCCAACTTACGGCAGCGTATCTCGCTATGGCCTTATGGCCATGGGGTCATCTCTTGATGTAATAGGACCTATCACTAAATCAGTTGCTGATGCTGAAATAATTTTTAATGTTATAAAAGGTCAGGACAAGTATGATAGCACTTCGCATATTCCTGTCCGCCATGACGGCAAATCGGTCGGGTCACTCCAAGATTCATCTCGGGATTTAAGAATCGGCGTGCCTTATCATTTACTTGAGCAGGATGGTATTTCGAGAGAAGTGAAAGAAAATTTTGAAGAATCAGTAGAAAAATTAAAAAATTTGGGTTTTGAAATTAAAGATATTAAACTACCAAATATAGACAAATCACTCACTATTTATTACATAATTATGCCGGCAGAAGTCTCATCAAATATGGCCAGATATGATGGTATCAAATACGGTTTATCTTTGGACGGCAACCCTTCGACTCCGCTCAGGACAAGTAATCTGATGGAAGTTTACAAAAAAACTAGGGGTGAAGGCTTAGGTCCGGAAGTACGAAGGCGGATTATACTTGGCACCTACGTGCTCTCAGCCGGCTATTATGACGCTTATTATGGCAAAGCTATGGCAGCTAGAGAAGTTATTAAGAATGAATTCAATAAAGCTTTTAATGAAGTAAATGTAGTTTTAACTCCGACGGCTCCGACACCAGCCTGGAAGATAGGAGAAAAAACTAGCCCCTTAGAAAATTATCTGGCTGATATTTTTACGGTTACAGCTAATATCGCCGGCATACCCGCTATTTCGATCCCGTCTGGATTTGCTAAAATAAATGACAAAGATCTGCCGATTGGCATACAACTTATGTCTGCTCATGGCAATGAAAATGTTTTATTCGAAATTGGCAAAAATTTTCTGGGAGAGACAACTTAATAATTTTAAAATATGAATAATGACAAAGAATCAGAGAGTTGGTTAGAGGGTTGGAATTTTGATGCTGTAGAAATGACGGTAGTACTTTTATTTTTGACCGCTATTGTCGGCGCTATAGTGCCAAATATCATAAATTATTTTATTTCTGGAGAAATTTCTTTTTATGGTATTAAACTAGTTGGTATAATAGCTTTCTTTAAATCCACTGCTTTTTGGTGGAAAATCCTTAGTTTAATTATTGCTCTTTTTGCTATGTTTGCTGCTTATGTATTCACCCAGAAATGGAATCGAATCTCACGGGAAGAAAGAGCTAAAGTTTATCCATCAGATATGCTAGCAAATATTCCAATGGAAAGTTCAAGTAAAGATAAAAAAAATGAAAAATGGGAAAGAATTGTAAAACTTTCAGAATCAGAAAACTCTTCAGATTGGAGACTTGCTATCATAGAAGCTGATATCATGCTTGATGAACTCTTGGAAAAACTTAAACTGCCAGGTGACACAATGGCAGACAAAATGAAAGTTGTAGAAAAAAGCGATTTTGTAACCATAGACTTAGCCTGGGAAGCTCATAAAGCGCGCAATAAGATTGCTCACGAAGGCAACGATTTTTTGGTCAATCAGCGTGAAATTCGCCGCATCATCTCCCTCTATGAAGCGGTCTTTAAAGAGTTTTATCTTATTTAAAATCATGGCCATGTAAAATTTGCTATCGCTCATAACGTGGCTCGCTTAAAACAAAAACACCCAACATGGGTGTTTTTGTTCACTCGGCTTGCTGGCGCAGCCGCGTGAGAATTGCGCAGCAATTCTTTTACGCGGTTGCGGAGTTTGGATTTGCACCAAAATTTCAAGGTTATGAGCCTTGCGAGTTACTATTACTCTACCCCGCAATAACAAAACCAATCTGTAAATTGCAGTTTACCATAAAAAAATTAAGAAACAAAGCTTTGCAAAATGACCAAAAATGTGGATAATTTAAGGATATATTGCCGACGTAGCTCAGGTGGTTAGAGCGGGTGTTTCATAAGCGCCAGGTCATTGGTTCGAGTCCAATCGTCGGCACCACGTAAAGAACGTAAAAATTCACTTCGCAAATTCACGTCCCACATGACAAGCCATTAAAAATAATTTAATAAAATATGCGCAAATTACAAAAAGCCACATTAAGAATATTCCTTTCCTGCATGGTGATTACCGCTATTCTCATGCTCATAGCTATTTGGGGCCCTATGGAGCAGTCATCTCAAGGGCCAAACACTATCATGCAATATGTTCTAACTTTTTTTGTTGTTGGCCTGGCTTCTTTCTTAACTTGGTTTACTACTATGATTATAGAAATGAGGAATAAGCTTACAGAAGGCCGTCTAGAGCAGTAGTGTAAGAATCTATAAACGAAGGTATCACGAATAAGAGCCCGATTAGTGGCAAAATGATGACTGCTGCAGTAATTATGCTCGTCCAAAGCATTATTTTACGAGTTTTCTCGACTGACTTATAAATTGCGTCAATCTTAGCCTCTAGTTCGGCTATTTTATTTTGTTCTTCTGGTTGCATGTTTAAATTATAGCATAGGGTCTTTAAAACTCTATGATTTTATGTATAATAGGATAGGTTTTTCAAAATTATTTCTAAAAAGGAAAAGAGAGATTTTTGAAAAATATATAAAAATGCGATCGTAGCTCAACTTGGTTAGAGCACCCGCCTGTCACGCGGGAGGTTGTGGGTTCAAGTCCCATCGGTCGCGCAAGACCAAAAATCACTAGTTTCTGCTAGTGATTTTTGTGTCTATGCTCGGAACAGAAGCAAGCCAGACTGCTCTGGCTTGCGTTGGTGACTTGAAAGGCACAGCTATGTTTTGATAGCAATCAAAACAGGCGAGCCAGGGTCGTGAAATCCCGCCCTTGACTGAAGGGTGGGATATTCCTGACCAAATCCCATCGGTCGC
This sequence comes from Candidatus Zambryskiibacteriota bacterium, assembly GCA_016932555.1. Taxonomy (GTDB): domain Bacteria; phylum Patescibacteriota; class Minisyncoccia; order Phycocordibacterales; family WO2-35-19; genus WO2-35-19. The sequence continues at coordinate 4,650 of JAFGCQ010000004.1, read as the reverse complement.
GCCAACGAATATTTCACCAAAATACTCTTATTTTTATTTGCGCCAGAATCTGAACAATAACGCTGAACAGGTTATTGAATACTTGGGAAATAAAGCATTCTGTTTGAACGGTCAGATTGCTGTAGCGAGTATTTTTGTCTTTGCTAAAGAACATGGAATACCAGTTGATGCAGTTATTGTTGAGACTGACAAAGAATGGACTCGCAACTGGCATTATCAGCATCCTGAAATTCGTGGAAGTGCAGATGCTCCTGGTGCAGCAGGGATAGAAAACCGAATATCTCTGGAAAACATATACTCAACACTCAGTGTTCAAAGCCCTGCATGAAGTTAAGGGCGAGGAGGATTGGGTTAAAAACTCTTCTCGGTAAACAAAGCCCAGAGATAATATCAACGGGCTTTTTCTTTTTAATATATCAGTTCTAACATCATCCACAACTTTGCTTGACAGATATTTTTTTAGGTATATACTCTAGGTATCACTATGAAAAAGACCCTTGTGTAGATTCGTCTGCACCGGGGGCTTTTTCTTTTATATCTTTTTAGAAAACTTGTGGTAGTGGTCGTTTAAGAATGTTATCTCAACATTTTTATTTCTTAATAAAAAAGAGCATTTATTTTCATCGGGAGCTATAACACGATTCATCGATTTATTTTCTTGCAAGAATTCTACCAAACAGCCGAAATCCCCATCTCCTGTTATTAAAATACAGGAATCAAAAGCTTTGGTATAAAAATCAGAAGTGGTTTTTAACACTAATTCTGCATCGCAATTTCCCTTTATTTTTTCTCCAACCGATACGGTTTGTTTGAAAACCAAAATAAACCCTGATTTTTGCAAATATTCATAGAATTTTGCCCTTTCTGGAACGAGACCTATGAAAAGATAAACAAATTGCGGATTGTATTTTTGGCGAAGCCAGCCTCTAAATTTTTTATAATCAATTTCAAATCCGAGTTCTTTGGCACTGCGATAAAGATTATTTCCATCAATATAAATATTGATTTTCTTCATGAAGTTATTTTAGCATAAATTATTTCAGGAAAATGCGTGTGGTTACTCATAATTGCAGTTCTAACCACGTAAAATAAATTGCTACACAATTTATCACGTGGCGGGCATCGTCTATTCGACAGGCTCATAGTAAACCACTCCTTCGGCTCAACTCAGGACAAGTAGTCTGTGTCAAGGTAAAAAATATTAGACCACACTCAAAAAGGAGAAGGGGAGCCCTCCTCCTTTTTTCTTTGTTGGAGATTGTTTTTTGCGAAATTTTGGGTATTATCTAAGGCAGAAGGAGGTCTTTATGCTCAAAACATTCTTTAACTGTTTCAACATGCTCAAAAAACCTATGGCTTATTGCAGATTTCTTGGTGGTGGCCGACAAGTATCTGTATTTCCAGCTGGAGTTTATTCAAGTGATTTAATACTTGTCTTCCAGCAAAAAATTGGACCGCAAGATGTAAAAAACGGCAAGCTTGAGCCTATGCAATTGGAACTTGTGAGGCGCGGCGGTAAAAGAAGAATTAAATTATTACTTACTATTGAAGCGGCTGAAGCCTTGTCTGAGATACTAAGGCCAGCAATCAAAGATGCTCTAGCGAGAAAAGAGCAGCAAGATTTCTTTATGTCCTTTGTTTTTTCCAAAGAGGTGCATTAGTTTTATTTTTAAAAGCGAGCTGCCTTGATAATTATTTTTATTGGGGCGGCTTTTTTATGATATATTTAATTTATGCTAAAAAAACTGGGAAATGGCTTGGCGATAATAGCGCTTTTGGCGCTCATCGGCGCTTCAGGCTACTTTGTTTATGAAAAGACTTTAAACCCTTGCGATCGGGCTCTTAAATACGAAATTGGTCGATTTGACACAGAGTTTGGTATTACTGAAGCTGAATTTAAAATTTATTTGTTTGAAGCCGAGGAAGTTTGGGAGAGGGCCTTGAATAAAAATGTTTTTTCTTACGAAGAGGGAGCCGATTTTAAGGTTAATTTAGTTTACGATGAAAGACAGCTGGCTACCTTGCAAAAACAGAGAACTGAATTTGGTCTTTCAGCTATTGAAGAAGTTTTTAAAAAATTGGATCAGGAATTCAATAGTTTTAAAAACCAATATGAAAGCCGAGTTTCCGCTTATGAAAAAGCTTTAGCTATATTTCAAAGTCGCAAAGCAGCTTATGAAGCCGAAGTCCAAGATTGGAATAGTAGAGGCGGCCTGCCTGCGCAGGCAGGTGCCTTACAAGCCATATTTGAATCTTTGGAAGCAGAAAGACATTATTTAAACTCTGAAGCTTTAAGATTAAACACCGAAGCTTCTGCTGTAAACCAAATGGGTGTTGAATTAAATACACTTTTAAAGACTCGCAACAATAAAGCATCTGAATACAATCAAATAGCCAGAGATTATAATAAACGATACGATAGAGGGCTAGAGTTCAACCAAGCCGAATATAATGGTCAAGAGATAAATGTTTATCAATATGGCAATAAAAAAGACTTGATATTAGCTCTAACACACGAATTTGGTCACGCCCTAGGTTTAGAGCATGTCGATAATCCAGATTCGATTATGTATTATCTATCAAGCGGCGATAATCAAACTTCTCTGAATCTCACCCCAGAAGATCTAGCGGAACTTCAAAGAGTCTGCAAGATTCAATAAAATATGATATAAAAATAAATAAGCCGTTGTAGCTCAGGGGCAGAGCAACTCCATGGTAAGGAGTAGGTCGTGAGTTCAATTCTCACCAACGGCTCCAAGATTTTAAATTTGTGATAAAATATCGCTATGGAAAAAATACCTAATTCAACACTACCAAACGAAAGTGAAAAATCTCTTAATTTTCACGAAATTTCTGAACAGAGAAAAGAATTAAGGAAAGCCATTACGGATCTCAAAAGTTCTAATGGTGCAATTTTTGAGAAGTTTTACAAAGAACCAATGGAAGAAATAAATGCGAAAGCAAGGGAATTTAAAATAGAAGATTACGAAAGTTTCGGTGAAGCTAAAGAAACCTTGAAAAAGCAAAAAACAGAATACGAATCCGAAATTTTGGGTAATAGGGCAAACATTGATTATGAAGAGATATTGAAAACAGAACCAGAAATTGATCCAGTTTTGAAGGAAATAAAAAATATTGATGAATTAAAAAGATTTAGAATGCGTCGTCAATTTGAAATTTTGGATCCGACAGTTTCGTTTTCTACTAAGAAAAGAAACGAAAATGTTATAAAAATGGCTAATAGTGAGATTAAGACAAGTGAGGGGAAAATGTCAGAAATGGATCCGCTAGTTTTAAGAGAAACAGAACTTATAAAATATAAAGAGGAACTTTCAGAAACGGGACACATTTGTATGACTCCTAGTGTTAAAAATAATGCTGACGCTGTCGGTGAAAGGATGCTTACTGGCAAACCGATATTTTTGCATGGACCGACAGGGACTGGTAAAACTTCTTTAGCTCGTCTTGTGGCCGGAGATTTCACTGCTAGAGATCCAGAAATGGTTTATTGTAGTCCCCAAACCAAAGAGTCAAATGTTTGGGGTAAAACCGGTATCCGTCCAGCTAAAGGTGGAACTATTGAAACTGTAGAGATTTACGGTCCTTTGTCCAAAGCTATGGCTGAAGGCAAGGCTGTTATTTTTGATGAATTTACCGCTTTGCCAAAGGAACAGATGGTTTTCATTAAAGGGATTTTTAATGCGAAAATTGGAGATAAGGTAAATATTGTTGGTAATGGTATAACAGAGATAAAACCGGGCTTTCAGATGATTTTCACAGCTAATTTGAAATCCGAAAAAAACCCAGAAAGACAAGAACTTCCGCCTGAAATTACTCGTGAATTTGAACAAAACAATATTGAAGTCAAATACAATCCTAAGGAAGAAGCTTATGACATTATGCTCTCTCGCTTATTAGACAAAGACGGGTCTCTAGATATGTCTTTTTATGATTTGCAAACCACCTTGCCAAATCTCTGTAAAGTTATGACTGAAATACAAGAGTCATACACTAATGAAACTGACAGAGAAGTGGCCAAAAAATCTGGTGCTATGGACGCTTCAGGTAAATTCCATTCTCTCAAAAAGTTTGTCATGACCCAAGGATCGATTGAAGCCATACTTTCATCTTGGCTTATAGAAAAACAAACTGGTAATAAAGAAAGAAGTTTTGCTGAGTTTTTAGATGAAAGATTCAAAACTGCTCTGACTTTCAAAGAATATTCCAAAGAAGATAGAATTTTGGCGGCTAAAATTTTGGCTTCAAAAGGATTTTTAATCACTCTTACCGCTAAAGATTTAGATTTACCAGAAGATATTTTTCAATTTAATACTATAAAGCAACTTAGAGGGGATGAAGCAATTGAAGAATTAAAAGAAAAATCAGGCGAGATTAGACATCTGACATTAAAAGAAGTTGCGAGTTTAGATCCATTCGGTAAAAAAGCTCAAATTTTGAAAAATAAGGCAGAATCCTTACTTGGTGAAGAATCTAACAATGGCGATCTTTTTGTAAAAAGATTAAAAAACAGAAAAAATAAACTTTTTGGCAAAGAAAAAAATGAAATCACTCCCCAAATCACCTCCACCTTTGAATACAAGGACCCTCAAGGTCAAAAACAGAGGGAATCCATCACTTTAAACATCGAAG
>JAFGCQ010000003.1 GCA_016932555.1 Candidatus Zambryskiibacteriota bacterium | reverse complement strand
TAATAAAAAATTTAATAAAATATTGCAATTTATTAAAAATGTTTTATAATATTGATATGCAAACCTTTTTACCATATTCATCATTCTCTCGATCAGCTAAAACTCTCGACAACAGACGACTTGGTAAGCAAAGAGTAGAGGCTTATCAAATTCTAAAAGTTAATCTACAGGGTCCAGAAATTGCTTTTCGAGAAAAAACTGTAAACGGTCAGAAACACTATGAACTTTTGTGGTTTCAGCCTTTAAACAGTGGTTCAGGAGTAAAGAAAACTGCTTGGTATAATCATCCGGCTACCAAAATGTGGCGGGGTTATGAAAAAGCCTTAATAGAGTACGGAGTAGTTATTTGTGATGAATGGATTAAAAGGGGCTTCGTTGATAATCTCAAAAAAAAATTGTTGGCTTTCAAAATACACAAAAAAAACGAACTACCATCTTGGCTTGGTAAAGTTAAATTTCATCGTTCTCATCAGTCTAATCTGCTCCGCAAGGAACCGAAACACTACTCAAAATTTAAATGGCGAGTGTCAAACGATCTAAATTATCATTGGCCAAATTAGTTTTTTACAAATTTTTACCTTATTTTTTCTCTTCGAGATTCATCGTAATACAGAATTACGCGGCCGCGCATTTTTGTATAAATCTACAGTTTGAAACTTTCTCTGAGCCGTTTATCATTTTCTATAGATTCAACTGTCATATAGATTGCTTCATCATTTAGATTCAAATATTGTTTGAGTAAATCTATTATTTCCTGGCAATCATAGGGATATACCCAAACACTGCCTTGTAATTGGGTGAATCCAAACGATTTGAGTATTCTTCTCAATCGATCACGAGTCTTTTTACGTTCTTCGGAAATATCAAAAATGACAACTCTATATTTTTTATCCCATTTTTTTGGTTTTTCTTGGATCAAACTTTCTAATTCATACTTTAAAAGTAAATTTCTACCTTTATCGGTAACTTTAAGCCACTTGTGGTTTTTGTCTTCTTTAATTTCGATAAGCCCACGATTTAATAATCTTTTGATACCCTGATTAATTTCAAAAGTTTTAAGCTTAGATCTTTTCATCAGGGGAGTATATTTCAAAAGTTGAACTGCATTACCAGCAGCGGCAGCAACAAAAACAAAACCCAGAGTTCCCATAATAATAAGCAGGGTTTTGCTTGCAGATAAAACTTTTTGTTTTGTCTCTTTTTTCATTTTCCTTATCTCAAATTATACAGAATTGCGCGGCCGCGCAAAAGTGTATATGCAAAAGAATGAGTTGAGAAAACAAAAAATGCAATTTTGAGGAGACTTTGCAAATTTTGGAAATAGTTGTAAAGTAATGGCAGAAAATAGTGTGGTCGATGCAACAACAATTCCAGACCCGGATGGGTCAAAGATCGGAGGATCAGGAATGAGAAAAACAAAAAAGCAGATTTGGTTTTGCGATGTATGCGGGAAACGAGGGACAGCTAAATATAAAGAGGGTGATGATATATATACAGTTCTTCATTTAATCGAAGATTCGCACAGGTTAACTTCTCCAAAATGTATGCAATCCACATCTCACATAAGAGTCATTACAAAAAATACCTCAAAAGAAATCGTGGATGAGATTATGAGAAGACCCACTGCTTGATATTTCTTTCTGATTTATAAGTCCCGTTATTTGTCTTAGAACAACGGGACTTTTAATTTTGTTTAGATTCTTCTTCCGCAATCGCTTGAATCATGGGGATAACCGAGTCGGGGTTGAGAGAAATGGCTTCGATGTTGTTGGAAACCAAGAATCTAGTGAAGTCTGGATAGTCGGAGGGAGCTTGGCCACAGAAACCGATATATTTGCCACGTTCGCGGCATTTTTTAATGGCCAGAGCCACTAAACTCTTTACTGCTGAGTCATTTTCATTAGAAATAGGGGCAACGATAGCTGAATCTCGATCCAAACCAAGAGTAAGTTGAGCTAAATCATTGGAACCAATCGAGAAACCATCAAAAATATCTAAAAATTCATCCGCCCGCAAAACATTAGATGGAATTTCACACATAACATAGACTTTTAAGCCGTCTTCACCTCTTTTTAATCCTTCACCAGCCATAATGTCCAAAACCTTTTGGCCTTCCTCTGGCGTACGACAGAAAGGAATCATGGGTATAATATTTTTTAAGCCAAATTCATTGCGGATTTTTTGGATAGCTCGACATTCTAATTTAAAAGCTTCTGTAAATTTTGGATGATAATATCTCGAAGCACCTCGCCAGCCAAGCATTGGGTTTTCTTCTTCCGGCTCAAATTCTTTGCCGCCCAAAAGAGTCGCGTATTCGTTGGTTTTAAAGTCGGAAAATCTCACAATTACATCATTTGGATAAAAAGCAGCGCCGATTTGTCCGATACCCTCAGCTAATTTATCGATATAAAACGCTATTTTGTCTTCATACCCCAGAGTAGCATCTTTGATTTTTTTCTTTAAGCTGCTGGATTTTATCTTTCCGAAATTTAAAAGAGCGTTGGGGTGCACTCTGATACCAGAAGCGATAATAAACTCTTCACGAGCCAATCCAACACCTTTATTGGGAATAAAAGAATTCATGAAGGCACTTTCTGGAGAGCCAATATTCATACAGATTTTGGTTCGAGTTTTTGGTAGACTAGTTACATCATGAGTTTCTTCTTGCCACTCTAATTTACCTTCATAAACTTTACCAAGAGTTCCAGAAGAAGTATCAACGGTTATTTCCTGACCAGTTTTAAGTTTAGAAAGAGCATTTTCGGTACCAATAACAGCCGGGATACCAAGTTCTCGTGACACAATAGCAGCATGGGAAGTACGCCCGCCTTTTTCAGTGATAATAGCTGAAGCAATTTTCATTATGGGCTCCCAATCTGGGTCAGTGATTTCGGTTACTAAAATTTCACCCTTTTGAAATTCATGAAGTTTATTGACCAAAGTAATACATCGTACTTTACCAGAAGCGATCTTGGTACCAACGGCGATACCGGTAACAATGGGTTCTTTATCAGTGGTAAGTTTGTATTCAGTTATACTAGTATGTTGTTTTTCTGATTGGACAGTTTCCGGTCTAGCTTGAACAATAAAAAGCTCGTTAGTAACCCCATCTTTGGCCCATTCAATATCCATAGGAGTTTCCTTACCAGCTCTTTCACTATAGTGCTTTTCAATATCCATGCCCCAACGTGAGAGAGTTAAAATCTCATCATTATTTAAAACGTAAATATTTCTTTCTTTATCAGACACTCTGACTTGCTTGACAGCTACATTTTTGGATCCAGCATAAATCATTTTGTTGTCTTTACTGCCAACATTTTTTTTAATAACAGCTGGCAAACCTTGTAACAAAGAAGGTTTAAAAACTAAATATGAATCAGGAGTAACTTTACCTTGGACAACCATCTCGCCCAAACCCCAAGAAGCATCAATTTGGACAACATTACGAAATCCACTCTCAGTATCAATAGTAAACATCACTCCCGAAGAAGCTTTGTCACTTCTAACCATTTTTTGGACACCTACTGAAAGCGCTACTTCAAAATGATTAAAACCTTTATCAACTCGATAAGAAATAGCTCGATCATTCCAAAGGGAAGCCATGGCCATTTTGACGGCTTTTAAAATATTTTTTTCACCAACCACATTGAGATAAGTCTCATGCTCGCCGGCAAAAGAAGCGCCCGGTAAATCTTCAGCTGTCGCCGATGAACGAACCGCCGTATCTGCCTCTTTCATTTGATAACAACTGGAAAGATTTTTGTAAGCTTCAGCAATTTCGAGTTCAATTTTTTGAGGTACTTCAGATTTTATTATTTTATCTCTGATAGCTTTACCTCTTTTTTGCAAATCTCTGACATTGTGAGTATCCAAATCTCTAAGAGTTTCCTCAATGAAAGGTAAGAGATTTTCTTTTTCTATAAAATAGCGATAAGCATGAGCGGTCACAATAAAACCATTGGGTACTTTAATACCTTTTGGAGTAAGAGTGGTATACATTTCTCCCAATGAAGCATTCTTGCCGCCCACCAGAGCCACATCATCATTATTTACTTGGTCAAACCAAAGAACAAATTTTTTATCTTTATTTTCCATTATTTACTTAACATTATAACCAAATCTGAAACATTTGACCCTAATTTTTCTGTTAATATCCCACCGTCAGAAATTTCTTTAAAAAAATTGTAGCTATTATTTTGAGCAAGAAATTCAGCTATTGATAAATTTTCTTTTTTTGATTTTTCAAAAAGCTCGCGATCAACTAAAGCACCAGCAAAATCAGTATTATCACACCCATCTGAAGAAGCACAGAGTAAAACTGTGTCAGGTTGAATAAATAATAAGGCAGAGAGAGCCATCTCTTGATTACGACCACCTTGACCTTCACCCCTAATTTCCACAGTAGTCTCACCACCAAATAATAAACAGCTTTTGCTATCTAATCTTTCCATAGCTAACTTTTTACCAACTTCACTAGCGATACCAGATAATTTTTCAGTTTTAATTTCAGTATAAAAGCCAAGTTCCATAGCTTTATTTTTCATAGCAATAAGAGCATCATGATTAGATAGGAGAAGAATATTTTGTATCCGACCATCTTTTTCTTCTAAAACTGTTGGGCCCGATGCGATTACAGATAAATCATTACCTAAAACATCAGAAAAAATCAAAGAAATTATTTTAGTTCGATTGCAAAGTTGGGCAAATTTACCACCTTTGACTTGTGATAATTCTTTTCTGATTTTATTAAGCTCATAAATATCAGCCCCTTGTGCAGTGAGTTCCTTAGTCTTCGCAATCAAAGTGTCAAGAGGAACCCCTGGTACAGGAAGTTCGAATAAAGCAGAGCCACCACCAGAAATCAAAGTAATAATCAGATCTTTTTCAGTCAAATTTTCGACCATTCCCAAAACTTTTTTGGTAGCTTCGATGTTTCTTTTTGAAGGCAATGGGTGGTCACCTTGAAAATATTTTATCTTTTTTAAATTTTGAGCTTCTTTTTTATCTCTAACATCAATCACTATACCTTCAGTTAAAAAATTTCCCAATATTTCTTCCAGAGCTTTAGCTCCGTCCAAAGCACATTTACCAATACCAATAAAATAGAGGCGGTTGAAATTTTTAAGGTTGATATCAACACTACTACCGGGTTTGATTTCGAGATGAGAGAGACTTTTTATAGTTAACATTCCATCTTCAAATCCAATTTTTTCTTTTAATATCTTTTTAGTATCAATCGCTAAAAGCCCTGCTTCTAAAATATCGAGTGCCGCCTCACGTAACGGATTAGTTGCCAGTTTCTTTTTGTTGAGAATAATAGACATCAAGTCTATTTTATCACTTTTGAATTTATTTATTTATTGCTGTCGGGGAAAAGTGTTGGGCTTTGAAAATAAATCAACTTGACGCATCATGCCCGGACCTATATCCCGACCTTTAAGAATTCGCTTTTGGATTATATCTCTCATTGGACCTCGTTGTGATAAAATTTCATTGATTCCCATAACATCAATTACCCAACCAGAAAGTACAATACCCAAAATAAAAACGGCTATTAAGATCTTGAAATTTATTTTATAAGAAAAATCATATTTACGGATTAAGAAAACACCTAACAATAATCCTCCTATTGCTAAAACTGAAAGCCACCATGGAAAATTTGATATCATCTGTTGTATTTTAAAGCCACCCATTAATCCTTGAGCTCTTATGACGAAACGGATAAGACCGACTAAAAATATTGAAGTAGTAATTGAAATCACTAATCCTAAAAAGGTTAAAATGGTACCAACAACAAAGTACCACTTGGGCCGCATTTTCAATTGACCGTTTTTAATGCGGTTCATAATATTTTCGGTGAAGTTTTTTATTTCTTTTGACATAATTTTCTCATTAAAATTTTGGCTCGGCTAATACGAGTAGCAACCGTGCCCATTGGTATATGTAAAATATCGCTTATTTCCTCATATGATTTGTCTTCTATATAAAACAAGGTCAGAGGTTCAGAATAAAGTAGGGGTATTTCAAGAAGATATTGATTTATTTTTTCAATAATTTTTCTTTTATCAAATTCTTCTTCAATATTTTCTTCACTTTTAAAATCAAAGTCTTCTGGCAAGCTTATTTCTTTTTTGTATTTTTTGAATACATTCATAGTCTCATTATGAGCAATCCGGTACATCCAGTTTGAAAATTTTTTTTTGAGATCAAAGCTCTGAAGATTAATGAAAGCTTTAATAAATGATTCCTGGACTATATCTACAGCTTTGTTATTATCTTTAATCAAATTATTAGCATATCGCAAAAGTTTACTTTGATATTTTTCTATAATTTTACTAAAAAGCTCCTGATCACCAGATATAATTTTTTTAACAATTTCCTCATCTGATAAACTTGCTAAATCATTCATAATTAAAATTATACTAAATACACCACTTTAATTAAAAGTGGTGTATTTTAATTATAGAATTAATCGTTTATGCTTCTGTTAATTCTATATTGGCCATTACCTGATTTATCTCCCATGCCTAGTCCAAGCTCTTTGCGAATAGCATTAGCATTTTCCAAATTACCTTGCTTCGCAAACTTGCGAGCCTCGGCAAATTGAGCAAAATTACTTTGATTTATTATTTCAGTAACTCTGCCTCTATTGCCCATAAGTTCTTTCCAGGCATTATAATCATTGTTTTCAAAAGCTTTTTCCATAGCTTCATGACGTTCTGGTGAACAATCAGGCCCTGGAACACCAGGATCGCCTCTATAAGCTAGGGAAGTGCCGGCAATGGTGCTTATTGCTCCTAAAACAAAGGCTAAGGTTAATAGACCTATAGTGGTTTTTTTCATTGTATTTTAGATTTATTCTACTAATTCGACCTATCTACTTTTAATACAATTTTTCTTATTATTTTCTTTCATTTTTTTGTGGTATAGTTTTATAAATTAATTGGGCATGTGGCGGAATTGGTATACGCGTACGCTTCAGAAGCGTATGGAGCAATCCTTGGAGGTTCAAATCCTCTCGTGCCCACCCTAACGGACTGTCGTATAGTGGTAATATACACGCTTCGGGTGCGTGAGCTCTGGGTTCGATTCCCAGCAGTCCGACAAAAAAATAAGCGAGTTTCCTCGCTTATTTACACAACTATTTAAAAATAACAATGGTATCTTTGTCTTTGATGAGACTTACTAGTTTTAGAAAGTCTTCATTTTTCATGCGAATACACCCTCTAGTAATGCGCTCACCAATAGATCCAGGATCATTAGTACCATGGATTCTAATCAAAGGATTTATTTTTTTACTTTCAAAATCTATTATTATTTTCCCAACTCCCATCGCATTTAAGGGGTGACCGAAAGGAACAGCTTCTGGTAATACTTGCCCTTTGGAGTGTTTGTAGTAAGCTCGGGTTTTTTCGCTAGGATACCAGATGCTCTCAAGTATTACCTCTTTAATTTTACCTCTTACAGGCAGGAAAGGAGGAGTTACTCTCGGCAAAGCTACAAGAAATTTATTGAGTATATCTCCATTTTCATTACTAACCGTTAGTGACATTTTCTCAAAATCAACTTCAATTTTCATAGATTGAGCACTATAGGCAGTTATGGGAAGGAACAACAAAAAGAGTACCCAGAAAAAAATTTTTTTCATTTAAAATACCTCCTGGTCTTATTTTATATAGCAAACCAAATAGATTTACAAGGAGTTGCATTATTTTAAATTTTTTGATAATATTTTTGCAATGTTAATGATTAGGTTACAAAGAGTTGGCAGAAAACATGAGCCGGTTTTCCGGCTTGTTTTGACCGACTCAAAAAATGGTCCCAAAAGCGGTAAATTTTTGGAGATACTCGGACATTTCGATCCAAGAAAAGAAAAAGAAGCTAAATTTGAAACAGAGCGAGTTAAATACTGGCTATCTGTTGGCGCTAAACTTTCTGGTACTGTCCATAATCTTCTTATTGAAAGAAAAATTATAGAAGGTAAAAAGAAAAATGTTTTGCCAAGAAAATTTCCAATAAAAAAAGAAGAAAAGGTAGAAGAAAGTAAAGAGGGAAATATTAAAGATTCAAAAACAGAAAAAGCAAAAATAGAGGAGGAAAAACCAGTTGAAAAAACTCCTAAAGAAGAAGATGAGAAAGGGGTTGTAGAAGAGAACTAAATATAATATAATAAAAGTAGATCCGATAAGGATTCCGATTAGTAGTTTAGCTTAAGAAAAATGGAAAAGGAAAAAGATGCTGAATTCTTAGAGTTTGTTGTCAAGAGTTTAGTAGACCACCCAGAGTCGGTAAAAATCAATCGAGTGGTTGATGAAATGGGAGTACTCTTAAATCTTGATGTACACTCAGACGATATGGGTAAAATTATTGGGCGATCGGGTAATACAGCCAAGGCTATCAGGATTTTACTCCGTGTGGTTGGCATGAAAAATAATGCCAGAGTAAACCTAAAAATCAACGAGCCGGAAGGTGGTAGGAAACCCAGTCAATTGTCTAGCAATTCAAAATCAGTAGATAATGTTGACGATGTTATTGAAGACTTGAAAGTTTAGATCATAGATAATAGTTTTTAGCAAAACCACCTTGATAGACATCGGGGTGGTTTTGTGTTTTACTATGATTAAGTATCTAACGTTTGTTATCTATGGTATTTCATATCATAACCTTATTCCCAGAAATCTTTAATTCATATTTAAATGAGTCTATTTTAGGTCGTGCAATTAAAAACAAAAAAATCAAAATCAAATTTTACAATCCTCGTGATTTTGTCACCTCTTCGCAAAAACAAAATCTTCACGGGGTAAAAAAACCTTATTTAAGGGTAGATGATAAGCCTTATGGTGGTGGTCCAGGAATGATTTTACAGGCAAAACCAATAATAAAAGCTATAGAAAAAGCTCTTCGACAAGCTCGGGATAAACAAAAAGTAAAAGTAATCTGGTTAAGTCCTTCAGGGGAACAACTCGATAATATCTATGCCGAAAAAATTAAAAAGAAATACAAAGATATTATAATAATTTGTGGCAGATATGAAGGCATTGATGAAAGAGTAAGAAAAATTTTTAAAGCAGAATCAGTTTCAGTTGGACCTTTTATTTTAACAGGTGGTGAATTACCAGCCATGATTATAATAGATACTATAGCCAGAAGAATTCCCGGAATTTTGGGCAAAAATGAATCAATAGAAGAAAATCGAGAAGCTAGTTCTAAAGTTTACACTCGACCTGAAATCTTAAAATATAAAGGTAAAAATTATCGCGTACCAAAAGTTCTACTCTCAGGTAATCATAAAAAGATTGAGGAATGGCGAAAGAGACAAAAATAAGGAGCCTGTGGATGCAGTTTTTTAAATTGAGGAGTAGAATTAAGTTATGTTTGAGGGAGTACCCAATTTAAATAATCTGGAGAAAAATAAACTATTAAATCATCAAGAAAAGATGAGTCAGTTCGAGTCTTCTGTAGCAGAAAAGTTTAATACGAAAATAACTGAAGAGAATGTTCTAGCAAAAATAGCTGAGAGGGGAAATAGTATTGAAAGCATATCTGAAAGATTTTAATTTTATTTATGGCTAAGTTTCCTATAAAAGATGAGTTAGATTTTTTAATTGCGCAAGCGCAAACTGAAACTGATATTGCCCAAGAAATCGTCAATGACATTAGAGGTAGAGGTATTGATGACGATAAAGCTTATTACGAAGAAAAGCTTTCCTTAAAAATGCTTGAGTTCTTCAAAGAAGAAGAGAAAGTAATTTCACTCTATGCTGAAGCCAAAAAAAATTATCCACTCCTAGCTGAACTTATGGAAAATAAGCGTCCTTATCTCAAGGAAATGTTAGCTGAAGCCAAAGAACTTTATAAAAAAAATATTTTAGGAGAATAGCTTTATGCAAGTAGATAATGACATTTTAGAAAAACATCTAGATAACATTCGCGGATTGCAATCTGACAGCGGACTATTTTTAGCTTCTCACAGTAATGTTTCCACTGGCTACAACAAAGCCTGGCTCAGAGATAATTTTTATACCTGTTTGGCTTTCGAAGAAATAGGGGATTGGGATATTGTTAAAAAAGTTTGGAAAGCTCTGCTTTCTGTTTTTATAAAACACAAAAACAAAATCAGTTGGGCTTCTAAAAACAAGCCTTACGAAACTTGGCAATATATTCATGCTCGTTACCATCCTGAAACTTTTGAAGAATTTTGGGAAGAATGGGGTAACAAGCAAAACGATGCGGTAGGTGCTATTCTTTTTAAAATTGGGAATTTGGAAGAAAGGGGAATTAAAATTATTGAAACTGATGAAGAAAAGGAGATAATGCAAATTCTGGTTGAATACTTGGGTTCCATAGAATATTGGCATGATCCGGACAATGGCGTCTGGGAAGAAGGTGAAGAAGTGCACGCTTCATCAATTGGCGCTTGTGTAGCCGGACTTAAAGCTATGTCCAAATTGAATTTCATAAAAATACCGCACCAGATTATCGAAAACGGCGAAAAAGCTCTGCAAAAACTTCTGCCCAGAGAATCAAAATCAAAATTTGTTGATTTGGCACAATTATCACTCGTTTACCCCTTTAATATAGTTTCCGAGTCAAAAGCTCGCGACATTGTAAGGCATATTGAATACCATTTAGAAAGAAATAAAGGAATAATCAGGTACAAAAATGATCGCTATTACAATAAAAATGATGACGGTTTTAGCGAAGAAGCTGAATGGTGCTTCGGTTTCTCTTGGCTCTCTATTATTTACCGCCAGTGGGCAGAAGACGGTAAAAAATTTCATGGAATAACCGACGAAGAAGATGATAAAAAAGCCAATGAATATTTGGAAAAGGCTATTAATACTATCTACGATAACCAAATCCCCGAGCTCTATTATTCTGATTCAGACAAACCCAATGAAAACACTCCCCTCGGCTGGGCTGAATCATTATTTATCATTGCTCTCCTCCGAGCAGGAAAATAACTATTCCATATCAACAAAGATCTTTTAAATTACATCACATTTTTTAAAGGAAGGAGAGGAACCCTCTTTCTTTTATTATCCACAGTCTTTTATTAACAAGGTTGACATTTTTTGAGGAAGGTTTATACTGAAATTTACTATTGATTGATTGAGTTGCGGCTTGTCAATGGTGTGGGTGTTTATAACTAAATACTCGTTTGTTTACAAGCAGAAGATTCTTTAGTTTGATTTATATAAAAGTAAACAATTAATGAATAAAAAAGGCGTGTCCCCAAGCATATGGGGTGTCTTTTTTCATTTATATTGTGTTTGTAAAATGTTGATAGTTTTTTCAATATTAAATTATAAATTTTTATAGATATGCCCAAATCAAAAGAAAAAGAAGCAGCAAATAAGGTGTTACCTAAGAAATATTTCAGCAAATTTAGGAAGCCTTTAATCTCCCTGCCCAACCTGGTGAAAGATCAACTGGAATCTTTCCAATGGCTCATCGCAAAAGGACTTAAAGAAGTTTTTGACGAATTTGCAGTCATTAATGATTCTTCAGGTAAAAAATTTAAATTTGAATTTTTGGATTTTGAATTAGAAGAGCCGAAATACGATGAATATTATGCTAAAGAGAAAAAACTCACTTACGAAGCGCCTCTCAAAGTTAGAGTTAAACTGACTAATAAGACCTTAAATACCGAAAAAGAGCAGGAACTTTTTATAGCTGATTTTCCTTTGATGACTCCTCACGGTACTTTTATTATCAGTGGCGTGGAGAGAGTAATTGTACCTCAATTGGCCAGATCTTTTGGGGTCTTTTTTACCAAAACAGAAGTCAAAGGCAAGCCACTGTTTGGAGCTAAAATTATCCCTTCTCGAGGCGCTTGGATTGAAATTGAAACTGACAATGACAAAGCCATCTATGTGCGTATAGATCGAAAAAGAAAATTTCCAGTAACTTCTCTATTGCGTGCTTTTGGAGCCGAAACTGATTCAGAAATTTTTGAACTTTTTAAAAATAACTCAGCTGCTAAAGAATACTTAGAAAAATCTTTCCTCAAAGACCATGCTAAAACTGCTGACGAATCATTAATTGAGATTTACAGTCGTTTGCGAGATGGCGATTTAGCTACAGCTGATAATGCTCGAGAATTTTTCAAAAATCTTTTTGATGAAGAAAGATACGATTTGCAAAAAGTCGGACGCTTTAGATTAAACTCTCGTTTTAATTTACCAACTTCAGGTAAAGAAGCTGAAAGAAAAACTCTAAATATTAATGATATCAAATTAGTTATTGATCACATTATTAAGCTCAATATCACACCAGAAGTTAAGGAGGATGATATTGATCATCTTGGTTCCAGAAGAGTGCGGTATGTAGGTGAGATGATGCAGCAAAAATTTCGTATCGGCATGGCTCAAATCAAAAGGAATATGCAAAATCGCATGTCTACTGTCGATACAGACGTTACTTTGCCTATTCAATTCATTATTCCCAAACCCCTGCAGGCTCGATTGAAAGAATTTTTTACTACTAATCAACTCTCTCAATTTATGGCTCAAGAAAATCCCCTTTCCGAAATTGAGCATTTAAGACTTTTATCAGCCTTAGGACCAGGTGGTCTAAACCGTAGTCGAGCTGGTTTTGAAGTCCGTGACGTTCATACTTCACATTATGGAAGACTTTGTCCAATACATACCCCTGAAGGTCCGAATATCGGTTTAATTTTACATTTAGCTCTCTACGCTAGAATTAATGAATTCGGTATGATTGAAACTCCTTATATAAAAGTAGAGAAAGGCAAACTTACTAATAAAATTGAGTATTTAAATGCCCTAGAAGAAGAGAAATTCAATATAGCCCACGCCGCCACCGAAAGAGATGAGGATGGAAATATTATTAAAAGTATGGTTGAAGCTAGGCAAAAGGGTGATCCAGTTTTAGTACCAAAATCAAAAATAGACTACATGGATGTGGCTACTAACCAGGCTTTCTCCATTGCTACTTCTTTGATTCCTTTCTTAAATCACGATGATGCCAACCGAGCACTTATGGGTTCAAACATGCAGAAGCAAGCCACTCCCTGTGTGGAACCAGAACCGGCCCTAGTCGCCACTGGCATTGAAGGTGTAGTAATGAAAGATACTGGCCGATTATTGATAGCTCGAAACGATGGTATAGTCACTTACGTAGACGGTGCTACTATTGAAATCAAAAACAGTGAGAGTAAAAAAGAAACTTATCATTTAGTAAATTTTGCTAAAACTAACAGTTCTACTTGTTTCCATCAGAGACCAATTGTCAATATTGGCGATAGAGTAAAAAGTGGCGATGTTTTGGCTGATACTTTAACTTCAGTGCAAGGAGAAATGGCCTTAGGCCAAAATATTTTTGTGGCTTTTATGTCTTGGTCTGGAGCTAATTATGAAGATGCTATTATTATTTCAGAGAGATTAATCAAAGAAAATAAATTTACTACTATACATATTGATGAAGTAACTGTTAATGTCCGCGAAACTAAACTGGGACCCGAAGTTACCACTTGCGATATTCCAAACGTGGGAGAAACTAAACTAAAAAATCTAGCGGAAGACGGTATTATAAGGATTGGCGCTGAGGTTAACCCAGGTGATATTTTGGTTGGTAAAATCACACCCAAAGGCGAGAGTCAACTTACGCCTGAAGAAAGACTTCTACGTTCTCTTTTTGGTGAAAAGGCTCGCGATGTAAAGGATACTTCTAAAAGAGTAGAAGGTGGCAAAAGAGGCCGAGTGATAAATGTTCAAGTATTTTCAAGAGAAAAGGGCGACAAGCTCGAATCAGGTATTATTAAAAGAATTCATATTGAAGTAGCTCAAATTAGAAATGTTTCTGTTGGAGACAAGTTAGCCGGCAGACACGGTAACAAAGGAGTGATTTCAAGAATTTTACCAGTCGAAGATATGCCCTACACTGCTGACGGTACTCCAATAGATATAATTTTAACTCCTTTGGGTGTACCTTCTCGAATGAATTTGGGTCAAATATTAGAATTACACTTAGGTTTGGCCGCTAAAAATTTGGGTTACCAAGCCATTGTACCTCCATTCGCAGGCGCCACAGAGACGGAAATAAAAGAGGAAATTAAAAAAGCAGGACTTAATGAAAACGGTAAAATCCAACTTTATGACGGTCGCACCGGTGATCCCTTTAAACAAGAAACTGCTATCGGTTATATGTATATGCTTAAACTTGACCATATGGTTGAAGATAAAATCCATATGCGTTCTATCGGGCCTTATTCACTTATTACTCAACAACCCCTGGGAGGCAAAGCTCAAGGTGGTGGTCAAAGATTTGGTGAAATGGAAGTCTGGGCACTTTTAGGTCATGGGGCCGCTTATACCTTGCGTGAAATGCTAACTATTAAATCTGACGATATTATCGGCCGAAGTGCTGCTTTTGATGCTATTGTTAAAGGCGAAAGGATAAAAAGCGAAAATCTACCAGCGGCTTTTAATGTTTTAGTAAGCAATCTTAGAGGGCTCTCTTTAAATATTGAACTTAAGAAAAGCGAAGGAGAGATTGATGAGAGTAATAGTTAATAAATAGAAATATGATGCATAGTAAAAACATAAACTCAACAAAAGATTTTGATATCATTAAACTCTCACTCGCTTCTCCAGAAGATATTAAAAATTGGTCACATGGTGAAGTTACTAAATCAGAAACTATAAATTATAGAACTCAAAGAAGTGAGCGTCACGGTCTTTTTGATGAAAAAATTTTTGGACCAGATAAAGATTATGAGTGTTATTGTGGTAAATACAAAGGCATAAGATACAAGGGTATTATTTGTGAAAAATGCGGTGTAGAAATAACACGCTCAATTGTAAGAAGAGAGAGAATGGGTCACATTGATCTTTGTGCTCCAGTAGCTCATATTTGGTTTTTAAAGAGTATGCCATCTCGAGTGGCTCTTTTGCTTGGTGTTACTTCAATAGAAGTGGAGAAGGTGATTTATTTTGCCGGTTACATTATTACTAAAGTATTCGAAGAAGAGAAAAAATCAGTAATCAAAGATTTAGATGTTGAATTTAAAACTAAAGTAAAAATGGCTCCAGACCAAAAGACCAAAGATGAATTGAAAGAAAAACTTTTACTTACTAAGAAAGAAATTGATGGTATTACAGAGGGTCGAATAATTGATGAAATAATTTATCATAATTATTCTTTAAAATACGGCACCTTCTTTGAGGCTCGTATTGGTGCTGAAGCTATTTACGATATATTTAAAACTATTGATTTGAATGAACTAGAAATTAAAATCAAAGAAGAGTTAGAAAAATCAAAATCTATAGATTTAACCAAAACAGCCAAAAGATTAGCTTTAGTACAGTCACTTTTAAGATCTAATACTAGACCTGAATGGATGTTTTTGACCAGGATTCCAGTGATTCCCCCAGCCATGAGGCCCATGGTACCATTAGATGGAGGTCGTTACGCCACTTCAGATGTTAATGATCTTTATCGCAGAGTTATTAATCGAAATAATCGATTGAAAAAACTTAAAGAAATAAACGCCCCGGATGTTATTCTTCGAAATGAAAAAAGAATTTTACAGGAAGCAGTCGACGCCCTAATTGACAATTCAATTAGACACGGATCAAGCCAGCAGACCATTTCTCAAACTAATAAATCAAGAGAACTTAAATCTCTAGCTGATAATCTTAAAGGTAAAAGGGGCCTTTTCCGACAAAACCTTCTAGGTAAACGGGTTGATTATTCAGGCCGATCAGTTATCGTAGTAGGTCCTGATTTAAAACTTCACCAATGTGGTCTACCAAAACACATGGCTTTGGAGCTTTTTAAACCATTTGTTATTTCAGAACTATTAAAAAAAGAATTGGCTTATAACGTTCGCGGCGCCAGCCGATTGATTGATGATAAAATCCCTGAAGTTTGGGCCATTTTGGAAGAAATTATAAAAGATAAATATGTTCTTCTAAACCGAGCCCCAACTCTGCACAAGCTTGGTATTCAAGCTTTTAAGCCGATCTTAATTGAAGGTAACGCCATTCAAGTACACCCATTAGTTTGTAATGCCTTTAATGCTGACTTTGATGGTGATCAGATGGCCGTTCATGTGCCACTTTCTGAAGAGGCTCAAAAAGAATCAAAAATAGTGATGGCAGCAGATAGAAATATCTTAAAACCTGGTAGTGGTGAGCCCACCATTTCTAACAAGCCCCTTGATATAATTTTGGGCTGTTATTGGATGACTAAAGAAGTAGATGGTGAAAAGGGGGAAGGGATGATATTCCCAAGTCCCAATGCTGCTATCACTGCCCATGATTTCGATATTGTAAGTTACAGAGCTAAAATAAAAGTTTTAAGCACTGATTCTTCTAAATACAAAGAACTTGATGGCAAGATATTCGAGACTTCTGTTGGTAGGCTTTTATTTAATGCAGTATTGCCAAGTGATTATCCGTTTATTAATTCCGAGATAAATAGAAAAAAACTTTCAAATATAGTTGATGAGCTTATTACCCGATATGGAATTGAATCTATCCCTAGTATAATGGATAAAATAAAAGCTTTTGGTTTTCATTTTGCGACTGTTTCTGGTATCACTTGGGGTCTAGATGACATCAAGGTACCGGAAAATAAATATGAAATTATAAAAAAAGCTCAAGTCGAAGTAGCTAAAGTTCAAGAACAATATGAGGCCGGTTTACTTTCTAATAATGAAAAAAGAATAAAAAATATTGAAATCTGGACTCGCACCAAAGACGAAATAGAAAAAATCCTTCAGGACTCAATGGATAAAAAAGGTTCAGTTTATGATTTAGTGAAATCAGGAGCTAGAGGTTCAATGGGTCAACTTACTCAAATGGCTGGCATGAAAGGCCAAATCGTTAATACTGCTGGCGAAACTATTGATTTCCCAGTTATTTCTTCGAACAAAGAAGGTTTGACTCCGATAGAATACTTCATCACTACCCATGGTGCCAGAAAGGGTCTTTCCGATACTGCTCTTAATACCGCAAAAGCCGGATATTTGACTCGAAAACTTTTTGATGTCGGTCAAGATTGCCTTATAACGGAAGAAGATTGTGGTAGCAAGGAGGGAGTTATTTTAAGTAGCGTAACTTCTTCTGGAATTGAGGTGTCTATAGCAAAAATAGCCAAAGGTAGGTTTTTGGCTGAAGATGTTAAAGATGAAGAAGGTAATATTCTTTTTAAAAAGAACCATCTTTTATCTAGACAAGACGCTGAAAAAATTGAAGAAATCGGCATTAAAAGTATATCTGTAAGGTCACCTTTAACTTGTAAAACTTTAGACGGTATTTGTGTTAATTGTTATGGTTCAGATTTGGGGAAAAATGAAAAAGTTGAATTGGGTGAAGCTGTAGGCACCATAGCTGCTCAAGCTATCGGTGAACCTGGCACTCAGCTCACCATGAGAACTTTCCACGCCGGTGGTACTGCTTCTGTTGGGGGTGATATTACTCAAGGTCTCCCCAGAGTCGAAGAGGTTTTTGAAAATCGTACGCCCAAAAATCCGGCCGTTATTGCTAAAATTAGTGGCATAATAAACGAAATAAAAATTGAAGGTAAAGATAAAACCATTATCATCACACCCGAAATACAAGAAAAATCAAAATCTAAAAGTCACACTGAATATCCAGTAAATTATCATCGATCTATCATAGTTAAAGTGGGAGATCAGGTTAACAAAGGTGATTTGTTAACCGACGGCAGTGCTGATTTAAACGAGTTGTTTAAATATGCTGGTAAAGAAAAGACCCAAAATTATATCATCCACGAGATTACTAAGATTTATGAACTTCAAGGTGAACCAGTTTCCAGAAAGCATATAGAAGTAATTATTAGCCAAATGTTTTCCAGAAGAAAAATTAAAAATCCTGGTGATACCAGATTTTCTAGAGATGATATTATTTCCCAAAATGAATTACTGTCTGAAAATGAAATTGTTAAGGCTCGAGGTGGAGAAGAAGCTAAAGCTGAGAATCTGCTTTACGGTATTACTGCTGTTTCTTTATCAAGAAATAGTTTTTTATCTTCAGCTTCATTCCAACATACAACCAGAATGCTTATACATAATGCATTAAATGGTAATGAGGATAAACTCAAGGGTCTTAAAGAAAATGTTATTATAGGCAGGCTTATACCAGCTGGCTCTGGTTTTAAAGATAGTGAAAAATATCAGATAATAAAGAAACTTCAAGAAGAATTAGAAACAAAAGAAGAGGAAGATTAATCTTTCTAAACATGTCTTCATCAAACGTAGAACAAATCAAAGAGCGTTTGGATATTGTAGATGTAATCTCAAGTTACATTAAAGTACAAAAAGCGGGTATTAATTTCAAAGCCAAATGTCCTTTCCATAATGAAAAAACCCCTTCCTTTTTTATTTCACCAACTAGACAAACTTTTTATTGTTTTGGTTGTGGAGAAAAGGGCGACATTTTTTCATTTGTAGAAAAATTTGAAGGAATAGATTTCAAAGGGGCTTTAAAAACTTTGGCAGAGAGAGCAGGAGTAGAGCTTAAAAATTTTAAAGACAACGGGAGAGAGGAAAAAGATAAGCTATTTGAAATTTTAGAAGAAGCTACTAAATTTTTTGAAAAAAATTTAGAAAACAATAAACCAGCTTTAGATTATTTGCGAAAAAGAGGCTTAAATAAAAATTCAATTAAAAAATGGAGATTGGGTTTTGCTAAAGACGAATGGCGCAATATGTATGATTATCTTACCAATAAAAGTATAGAAAAAAATAAAATGTTGGAAGCCGGTTTGATTAAAAAAGTTGAAAATGAGGATAAATATTACGATACTTTTAGAAATCGTATCATTTTCCCTATCTTTGACTCAGCTAATCGAATTATTGCTTTTTCTGGCCGAAGTTTAAAAGAAAATGAAAAAACTCCAAAATACTTAAATACGCCAGAAACAAAATTGTTTTATAAATCTGAAGTGCTATATGGATTTAATGAAGCTAAAAATAGTATCCGCAGACTTAACTACGCCGTTTTAGTAGAAGGTCAAATGGATTTACTCCTTTCTCATCAAACAGGTATTTCAAATACAGTAGCTTCTTCTGGTACAGCTTTAACTGAATT
Organism: Candidatus Zambryskiibacteriota bacterium; assembly: GCA_016932555.1. Lineage (GTDB taxonomy): Bacteria > Patescibacteriota > Minisyncoccia > Phycocordibacterales > WO2-35-19 > WO2-35-19. Next base: position 834 of record JAFGCQ010000003.1, on the reverse strand, counting down.
ACATCTTAAAAAAATAAAAAAACTTACTAATAGAATAGTTATCGCTTACGATTCAGATGAATCAGGAGAAAAAGCTTCCAGGAGAGCAGCTGAGTTAGCTCTAAATCTTAATATGGAAATTAAAACTACCATCTTACCAAAAGGAGAAGATCCGGCCTCAATTATCAAAAAAAATCCCCAAAATTGGAGGATATTCCTTAAAGAATCTAAACACTTTATAGATTTTGTCTTAGAAAAAGCTTATAAAGAAAAGCAGGGAATAAACTTAAGTGAAGAAATAATAAAAAATGTCCTGCCTTTAGTAAAGTTAATTCAAAGCGAAATAGAACAATCCAGACTTATTAAAAAAATAGCAGCCAGAATTAATATCAGTGAAGAAGCTGTCTGGAATGATTTTAAAAAAATTACAGCTTTAGACCAAATAGATTATGAAGATTCGATTAAAGAAACTCCTAAGAAAATAAATTTAGAACGTATGATGGTAGGTATTTTATTTTGGGAAGAATCGCAAAAAATAAAAAAAGGGAGAGACTTAAATTTTAAAAAACGATGGCAAAAAATTGCCAGCAAAGAAAAAGTAGAAGAAATCATAAAATTTTATAATGATGATAGAGAAGTTTTAATATTTGAAGCTGAAAGATATAGTCAAGAGGGCGATATTAAAAGAACCGCAGAGAATATTTTAAACCGAATAGAGCAAAATCATCTTAAAGAAAAACTAATAATTTTAACCAATGAACTTGATGAACCTAAGCTTTTGAAACCACAACAAAAAAAAATAGAAACAGAATTAATAAACACTCAAAAGCGTCTTAAAGAAATTAGCCAATTATT
>JAFGCQ010000002.1 GCA_016932555.1 Candidatus Zambryskiibacteriota bacterium | reverse complement strand
TATCAAAATCCCAAGCATCAATTTTTCTATCTACGATATATTCCTTAAATTTAATATTTTCTAAAGAGTTGCAAAGATAAAGAAGCTTTATAAATCTATCTTTGTCTTTATCATCCAAAAAAATATTTTGTTTAGAATTACCTCGATTATAAATATGATAATATTCACCAGGAACCAGAGGTTTTATTCTATTCGCCATGATTTAAATATTAGCATAAAATATCACAAAAATCCTAAGGTGACACCTTAGGATTTTTCATTGGGATTTTTGTTATTATTTCTGCCAATTCTTTATTTTTAACTAGTTTTAAAAATATCGCTCCACAGACAAGACCGAAAATTCCAGCAGTCAAAGCATGACTAAAAACGTTCAAAAGAGAATCCAAGGGAAAGAAATTATCAAATATTCTCAAAGCATAAAAGGTAACCAATCCGATAATTAAAGAAGATAAGATAGATTGTAATGAAGATTTTAATAATTCTTTTTGAGCAATTTTTTTGGTATCTTTATTTAAAAATAGCCAAAGCCCAATTGTTATAAACAAAGACCCTAAAGAAAAAGAGAGTGGCAAAATAATTATTTTAGCATTTTGCAGACCGGTTATATCTAAAAAATCTTGCAGCCAAATAATTAAACTAGAGAAACCACCAAAATAAAACAAAGTGGTTAAAAATATGGTAATAACTGCACCAGTAAAACCTAGCAGCAGCGGCACTTTAGTTTTGCCAAGAGCATAATGAGTTCTAGTTAAAAAAAGCTGTATACTTTGAAATACAAAAGAAAGAGCAAACAAAGCTAAAACCGCTGCGGTAAGTCGAGTATCCACCCAATTAAACGCTCCTGAGCCTAAGACTACTCTGACAATATGAGTCCGAAGAATTATAAAAAGAGCCGAAAGTGGCAGTGTCCAAAAAATTATAAAGCGTAGGGATTCGCCGACATATCGACCGCATTCTTCTATATTTTTTCTGACATGATGTTCAGAAAGAGTTGGGAAAGCCGCCAGAGAATAACTGGCACCAACTATAGAAAGTGGCATTGACTGCAAATTAAGGCCGAGGTTAAAAACGGCTATCGCCCCAGCACCAAAAAACGAAGCGATAGCCGTAAAAGCGATGTTGATTATCTGAGTCACAGATAAAGCTAGAGCTCTAGGGATTGATATGAGAGCAGTTTCTTTGACTTCTTGCCAATTTATACAAATTGTAAATTTAGGCATTTTACCCCAAAAGAAAATATAAACTGCCGGAATCGAAAAATGAATAAAAGCTCCTAAAACTACGCCTAAAACCACCGCAATTACACCAAACTCTGCCGCTCCCAAAAATGTGCCGGCGATAATACCAATATTATAAAACAAGGGGCTGAGTGAATAGAGCAAAAATCTTTTTTCATACTGGACAATGCTACCAAAAAAATTTGAAAGCCCTAAAAGCAGAGGTGATAAAAGCAAAATCCTGGAAAATTTTACAATTTGACTTAAAGTTTCGGAATCAAAACCTTTAAACAGAGAGCCAGCAATCTGAGGCATAAATATGAGAGCAACAGTACAACTTATTATCATCAAGCCAAAAAAACTTGTAAAAATAGAGTTTATATAAGTCTTCATTGCCGATTCATGATGAATCGCTTTTTTAGAAAACATCGGCACTAAAACCGATATAGAAACCAGAGAACCTAGGGTGACAAAGATAAAATCAGGTACCCTAAAAGCGGTGTAATAGATATCGAGTGCCTCACCAGCACCAAAATAATGAGCCAAGAGTCTGTCTCTTATGAAAGCTAATATCTGCGAAAGAATAGAAAAACTGGCCAGCCAAAAAGCGGCCTCGTGTAAGCCGCTAATTTGGGCAGTAATGGCTCTAAAGATCTTTTTTACCATTACCTAACAGGATATCATATTTTTCGGTTTTTTATTCCTCCTCCACTGGCAACGCTTCTAGATTAGCATTTACACCAGAATTACCAAAAAGAGATCGACCGTTTTTTAGATTGTCTATAATTGTTAAGATCTCCTGATTATTTGGATTTGTCAGATTTATATCTTCAAACTCCTTGAGAGCTTTTTCTGTTTGGCCAAGTTGATAATATGAGAGACCCAGATAATACTTAGCATTAGCATAATCTTTAATTAAAGCTATTGCCCTTTCAAAAGCACCTACGGCACCAGCAAAATCTCTTTGATTATACTTGAGAAGCCCTAACTGGAAATAAAGTCCGGCGTTATTGGGATCAAACAAAGTTGCCGCTTCTACTGATCTCACTGCTCCAGGAATGTTGTTTGAAGCTACCTCTAATTGAGCCAAAGTGAAGAAAGCATCAGTATAATTGTTTTTCAATTCTAAAGCTCTTGAGATATTAAGTTTAGCTTCATTTAAGTCTCCAGCCAAAGCGTTTAATCTAGACAAAGCCAAAGGTACTGAAGGATTTTTAGGCGAAAGTTCTGCCGCTTTTTGGTAAGCTTCTTGAGAATTAGTTATTGCTCCTTCAATGCCATTAGCCGCTAAAATTTCATAAACTCTACCCAAAATAAACCAATTTTGGAAATTTTTATCGTTTAATTCTACTGCTTTTTTAGCTGATTCAACCAAATCAACTATGAGCTGTTGAGCTTTTGCTATAGTAGCTTCTGAAGGTTGCATTTGACTATTTAAGTTATTTAGAGCATTACCCAAATCAGTTAGAGATATTTCAGTCAAACCTTGCCAATAAATATCGTTTTGGGAAATACTGATTGATCGAGCTATTGACTGTCTAGTTGATTCTATATTGCCAGTTCTTTGATAAGCCAATGTCCCCTTTTCAAAGATAACTGAGGCAACAGCTTTTTCCCAAACGAAATAGCCTCCAGCTACAGATACGATAAGCAAGATGACAATAGAAAGCACTGACAAGAAGTTAGTTTTAGGATTAGAAAAGATATTAATCTTTTTAAGTCCGATTATACCTTGCGGTACCAGAGTGGCAGTAAATAATCCAGTGAAGATGAAAGCTAAAGCCAAAACTACTACACTAGGAGTATAGAAGAAAAGCATTAACCATAAATATAATGACATAAGAAAAGCTGAAGTGGCCAAGTATCTTGAACGGCTTGAGTTTGCCTGAGCAAAGATAGCTTTGACTCCCACTGGTACATACAAGACTAAAAATACCAAGAGTGACAACAGACCCAAAAGACCAGTAGTTATCGCAATAGTAGGAACAAAGCCGGAACCCGAATTAAATTCAGCATTCCAAAATTGAGTTTGATTAATTTCAGTTGGCTTGTTTAATGCCCAAAACTCGGCAAAGCGATTAGGACCAATGCCTAAAGCGAAATTTTCCTTCCAGGATTCTTTGGTTAAATTCATAGTAGTTTGGAAATTGGGCCTTATCTCAGCTGATTGGATCTTCATAGTTTTTGACAAGAAGCTACCCAATACTGAACCGCCAAGCAAAAGCACAATTGAAGCTACCAAAACAATGAGTGAAGAAAGCGGAATTTTACGGTTTGATTGTGCAGACAGATCTGGTTGCATTTGCAGGTCATCAGTCATTTCGGGATTTGTTTCTACTTCTCTTGATCTATTACCAACTGACCAAGACAAAATGTAGACGAAGAAAATTAGAGAAATGACACCAAGTACAACTACCGTAGGGGTGAAATTTGTCGCTCCGATAAAGACTAAGGAAAAGACGATCAAGGCAGACAATATATATTTTATCCTCTTAGAAATTTCGGTCATATTCAGGGCACAAAGCGACAAAATAACAGAAGCCCCCAAGATTATAGCAGTATCAATCGGACCACCTGTTAGAAAAACTGGCAATTTTGAAGCGATCACTCCCGGTAATATTGGCGAAAACAAAATTCCCAAAAGAGTATAAGCGGCTAAAACCAACATCGAATAGATGAAAGCAGTAAACACTCTTTCTATGAGTTTGGTATTTTTAATTGATACAATAACCAAAAACAGAAGGAAAGCCAACATTAAGAAGAAACCTGAAGTACCCGGCTCAAAGACCGAACCGGTAATTGAATCTTTTATTGCTCCTGAAAAAGCCGAAGAAATCAAAGCAACCAAAACAAAAGCTCCAATTGGAATAAGATATTTGGCTTTAGGGATTTCTATCGAGCCGATTGATAAAACTGAAGTCAAAAAAAGCGCAAAAATTGCCACAAGTCCAGTAGCTAAAAGCGCAATTTTAGCGACATATAAATTGATGCCGCTTACCGGCATAAAAAACACCGGTAATAAAAAGACAAACACCGACAAAACCAGCCCCAACTTTTTAAGGATGGCACTGCCAGTATTGCCTTGATTATTCTCTTCCATAACAATTACTTAATTGTCCCCTTGTCTTGTGTCTCATCGGCACAATAGACACTACCTCAATTCGCCGACTAGACGAAAGGATAGTTTAAGGGGGTTAATAATTATACCTGATTTAATTTTACTCCTTATTTTAAATGAGTAAAACCAGATGTGTGGATAAAATGTTGTGAATAATCATTGATTTATTGATGTTTAGTTGAAAATTAATTTAATTGATCATTGAATATTAATTCCCTATCTTATTTCCACTCCTCCTCTCACATTTGTCTCCCCCTTTACCTTTACACTTGAGGTCGCTGATGATCCTTCCTCTCCCCCCG
>JAFGCQ010000033.1 GCA_016932555.1 Candidatus Zambryskiibacteriota bacterium | reverse complement strand
GCCCTCAGAGAAAGTGAGTTTATCTTTTGATTCAAATTTATACTCAAGTGTCGGTCCCTGATCAAGCACGATTTTCAGAGTTTTTCCTGATAACGCTTCATATAGCCTATCTAAACGCTCTTTGGATCGAAGAATATTTCGTGTTTTAGAGAGAGTTTGACTCTTACTCGTTTCCACCACAAAAAGTGCTCGATACACCTCTGATCGTTTTTAAGATACATCTAGAACAAAACAGACATGCCAATGATTACGTAGAGTTAGTGGAAAAAAGTTTAGTAAATTTCACTAACCATGTATCTATACCAATAATCGCAATTCCAGATGGAAGGAGGGGTAAGTTAGCGTTGGTTTGAGTCCACTCACCCCGACCAGAAATCGAAGCAAAAAAACCGTTATGCTAATTTTACATAACGGTTTTTATTATTTTTGCTAACATTTTGCTAACGGAAGCTTTGGCACAACTAGACCAATATTGCATTTGAACAAAATATAAGAAATGAAAAAACTAAAAGTAGATTTTATATTTGGTTTACTAAAATAGAAACAAATTTTAAGAACATAGAATGAAGACAAATTTGCTTAATGAAGTGAACTGAGAATGTCCAAAAGGGCATACAATTGTTATAAAATAAGGCGTAAAATAGAATATATAAGCAATATGATGTAGTGAAGAGTAATGCAAAAATACACTTATATATTAACGGGAATTGCAGACTTTTCTATTCTAAAAAAAGAAGAGTTAAAAATTGCTGAAATATATCTTGGCAAGATAGGAATTAAAATAAGGAAAATTTATATAGTTAAAGATAAAAAGAAAAAGAATGGACTGTTTCTTGGAAGTGAAAAAAGGTTTGCTTTTACAATTGGAAATGGAATAAAGGATGATATATTAGCTCAAAAATTTGCTGATGGGACTATGTTAGGAATAGCTTTAGCACATGAAACATGTTTGCAGGAAATACCTGCTGCAATTGCAGTAAAAGAAGAATTAATTGATAAAAAGCGGTGTATTAAATTTAATAACATTATAGGAAATGATGAAACAGAAATAGAAACGTATTATAAACTTAATGAGAGCAATGGGGGTTCCTGAAAGTACGATTGATTACGTATGGAGTATTTTACCAGCTTTATTAAAATACGAATATATAGTTAACGCTGCTAGTTTTTTTAGAGAAAGCATTATCAAAGTTTGGATGTCTGATGAAGATGTTCAAGAAATGATGGTGGATAAAAGCGATTTACCAATATCGAAGGCGGAAGGAGCTGGTATAGAGACATCTTATCAAAATGCATTCAAATCGATTGAGGCGATAATTGGTGAACCATCGAAAGAAGAAAATAAATTGAAGCAGCAGTTAATAAAACAGGGAATAAATCCAGATGAAATTGTGGGATATAAAACTATGGAGCCAGGCAAAGAAAAGGTATTAGAAAAAATAAAAATTATGCAAATTAATAGAGATAAGAAAGCAGCTCATGGAAAAACGAATACGGGAAGAGATATTGGATATTGCGAACTGAAAGACAAACAAGAGCTAGCAAGGTATATTATACTAAAAAATATCGCGTATAAATTAAAGGAAAATGAAAAAAGATTGATTAAAGAGGTATTATATTAAATATAAATTTTATACTAGATAAAATAGGTAGAAAAAGAGGCAAGCGGTCGTCTCTTTTTTTATTAGCTACATGGGTTCAGGTGGTTGAAATCCACTCACCCCGAGTTTTTCTTCTTAAACATCTCCACCCTTTCTATTTACACAAGATCCGCTCGAAAATTTTGTATACTAACAAAAATAGCGAAATTACGTTTATAATATTAAAAGAAATAAAATTACAATTCTACGCTTAGCTGTTAAAGGTATCAAACAAATGTTTAGAAGGGATGAAATGTTTTTGAAGAGATTTTTTCTGTTCAGCGTTATTCTGCTTCTAATTTTATTTCTAGCTGGTTGTAAAACTACTGCATCAACGAGTGATGATATTCCATCCGCGGGTGATATTTTACTACCTGAAAGCACAGAGCAACTAATTAATATGGCAAAAGCAGATCTGGCACAACGGCTTAGAATGACTGAATCAGAAATTCAACTGTCGTCCGTCGAAGAGGTTGATTTTCCTGATACCAGTCTGGGTGTCCCCGAAACTGGCAAGTTTTATGCCGAGGTAATTACACCGGGATTTATCATCAAACTGGAAGCTCAAGGACAGGTCTACCAGTACAATACTGACAGAGATGACACGGTTAAAATATATACAATCAACGAAAATACAAATCTTGAAGATATAACATTTCCGGTCGACTATAAACAGATAGACGACGGAAAACCGTGGATGCCGGTGGATTAAAAAAGAGAGCCCGCTCCATGGAGCGGGCTCTCTTTTAAGGTCAATACATACTACTTCTTAGGACCAGTAGTTTTGGGGATCCAATCATAGGAATAATTAGCATATCCAGTAAAACCTTCTGGAGCGTCAAAAGTTACAAGCATTACTATGCTGGTAGCCCATTTAAACATCTGCTTTAACTCGAACAAGCGGTCTTCTGTATCACTATTGAACCCCATTCTTAAGACTTTGAATTCGTGTTTGCTCTTGCCACTAACTTTTTCACCGACAAAAGTAACAGTAAAATCGTTATTTATTGGTAGAACTTCAGTAATGTCCATGAAAATATTGACATCACTGCCATCAGAAATAAGCGTTTCATCGATGTAAACATTATCAATCCACCAACCACCATAATAAGTTGCCCAGTCTGTTACCATCCGAAAGGCAATTAGGATATCCTGTCCTGAATAAGCACTCAAGTCGTACGTTAAAGTATCCCAAGTAGTAATCCATGACGTAAGTCCTGGCAAGTTGGCAACAACCGTAGGATGAGCACTGGGATCATGATCATACGTAGAATAACCCTCGTTATCTACCAGACTTGTCCATGTATATCCACCATCAGTGGAAATCTGGACAAATCCGAAATCCCAGTAATCCTCGAGATCCCATAAAGCATCAAAGCTGAGAATTCCACCACCTGTGGCCTCGAAAATAGCCCAGTTATCTAACATGTCGCCGGTACCACTCCAAAGTACATCTCCATCAGATGTCCACGCACTGTCATTTGTGGAATAATCAACCCCATTAAAGCTCAGTCTATCTAAGTCATCATAATCACCTTCTAACCAGATATAATCGGTACCCCATGGGGGAGCGCCAGGTGTATAAAATGCTTCAGGATTTGGTACTGTTGAATCACCAATATCCAAACTAAATGAAGGGAAGGTTTTTATGGCAAATTTACCGCCCGCTTGAGTGGAGTTAATCAGCATAGCTATAGAGAAGTTGTGGTAAAGTTCAGCAAAATC
>JAFGCQ010000032.1 GCA_016932555.1 Candidatus Zambryskiibacteriota bacterium | reverse complement strand
GAGAGTGTTAAGGAAATTTCTAAAATTTACGCGCAAGATAGTTGGATCGTGGAAGGTACAACTCGAAGACTTATAAATGAAGGTTTAGAAAAATCAGATGTTATTTACTATTTAAAATTCAATAACATTATTTTCCAATATATGGCTTTGATAAAAAGGAAATTTAAAAGAAGACACGAAAGTTTCATTGATCTATGGAAATTGCTCAAACATGTCACTTTCAAAAAATACAAGAAAAATTACAGCAAAGATTTGCCACTAGAAAACATGATAGAACCTTATAAAAATAAAGTTACCAAACTTTCTTCCTATAAAGAGATTGATAATTTTTTGGATACTAATTTTTAATTACAACAATGCTCCGGGACTTATAGTTTTTATATCGTCTCCTTCAAAAATCTTCATTTCTGATGGCCCGACTACTTCAATTGATTCTTCTGTGACATAAAGACCTGTATTTTCGGGTATGGCTATGATCTTCTTCAAATAATATTTACTCATATAACTTTTTATCATTGAATCCAGTGATTCAGAATAATGACACCACATGTCATAATTCCTCACTAAATTTAAAGCGGAAAAATCGGTTAATTCCACAAAATTCTCATCTGCAGATAAGGCAGGAATAATGGTTTTCGCAAAAATAATAGCCCCGGCACTTCCGCCGTAAATTGGGACGCCTTTTCTCGCCAGTTTTCTTAATATTTCAAATGTTCCAAACTCTTTTAATTCTTTAAGAAGCTTGAAAGTATTACCACCTCCAATATATACTCCGGCAAATTGTTCAAAATCTTTTTCTTGTTTTTGTTTTAAGTCATCCTCAATCCACATTACAATATTTTTTACTCCTAATGGACCGAAAACATCCAAAAGCCATTCCAGGCAGCCAGAGTATGGATGTTTATCTGTATTTATCGCTATTGGTATGTATAAAAGAGGTTTAGACAAATCTAAACTGAAGACAAACTTTTTATCCAGTTCAATTGAATCTTCTTTTTCACCACCACCTCCGAGAAATAATTTCATAAACTTCTGTTATTATATATTCTTAGTCTTTCTATAGCTTTTTCTATTAACCTGTCTCCTATATTGCCCCAGTTGATATATTTTTTAAAATCTCGTGGGTCTATAAGTTTGATTTCGGTTATATCTCCATCTGGATCGCCATTAAACTCTCCATATGGCTCCACAATGCAAAATGAGCGGGTTTGTCTTATTGTTCTATTTGGTTCATAAATATCTTGAAATCCAATAAGCTCCTGATGCAAGACTTTCATGTTAGATTCTTCTTGTACCTCACGAATGGTCGCTTCCTCGTAGGTCTCACCTAGCTCTATGGCTCCTCCGGGCAAAGTCCAATAGCCCTTATTTTCTGCATATACAATCACTAATTTGTCTTTACAAAAACAAAACCCATGAACTCCATTAAGTATTTTATTGTCCAGATTTTTATCTGGGTCCAGGTCTTCATAGTATATAACCTCAACTTTTTGTCCGGAACTGCTCACAAAATTTGATCTAATTTCCATATTAATTAATGCAGTCCTATTTGATAATCATAAAATCGGCGATAAGCTCCATCTTTATTTTCAATCAATTCTTCGTGAGAACCTTCTTCTACAATTTTACCTTTTTGGAATACAAATATTTTATTTGCTTTACGGACAGTAGAAAGTCTGTGGGCTATGACAAAAGTTGTCCTCCCTTGCATTAATTTTTCTAAAGCTTTAGTAACAATGTTTTCTGTCTTAGCATCTAAGGCGCTAGTGGGCTCATCGAGAATAAGGATAGAAGGATCACGTAGTATTGCCCTAGCAATGGCAATGCGTTGTTTTTGACCTACTGATAATTTAATACCACGTTCTCCGACAAGAGTTTTGTACCGATCAGGAAAAGCAGAAACGAACTCATGTATATGAGCATCCTTAGCTACTTTCAAAACTTCTTCGTTGGTGGCCTTAAATTTTCCATATCGGATATTGTTCATAATAGTGTCATTGAATAGGGCCACTTCTTGAGGAACAACTGCGATGTGTTTTCGCAAATTGGTAAGGTTTAATTTATTTGTATCTATACCATCAATAAGAACACTGCCCTCTGTTGGGAAATAATATCCGGAAATCAAAGATATAGCGGTGCTTTTTCCCACCCCGGATTCTCCAACCAAGGCCACTAACTGTCCCGGTTTTATATTAATATTGAGGTTATCAAGAATTTTGTGTTGTTTAGGACTGTATCTGAACGAGACATTCTGAAAAGTTACTTCGCCAGAAATTTTATCAGGTGAGATGGCATTTGGTGGGACATAAGCTTCGGGTTTTTGTTCAAATATTTCTTCCACTTGAGCGGCTGAAGTTATGCCGTTTTGGATAATTTGCCAACTATATCCAAGAGAAACGAATGGCCCAAAAAACATCAAAGTATAACCATTAAGTGCAATAAGTCCACCGACAGTTATACTTCCGTTTGACACCATTTGAACTGAAAGTAAAAATATCGTCAGTTGAGTGAGAAACACAATGATTCTCTGATAGAAGCCCACATTGCTCCAATGTTTCTGTATTCTGTACCAAAGTTTATGCGCTTTGCCAAGAAGATTGGATTTTGCTTTATTTATCTCATATTCCTCACCGGTAACTTGCTTTACACTCTCTATTTGCTGCACTGCAGCGGCTGAATCATTCCAGCTTTCATTCCAAGCGCGATGGGCTTCGGAATCTATGGCCGCTATAGGTAGAAGTATTTTTATAAGCAATACCATGTAGAAAAAAACTCCAATTGCTAAAATACTCGCAAGAAGAGAATTTATGCTTGCCGCCAAAACTATACCGATTATTATGCTCAAAAATTGAGGGGCAATGTTAATGATGGTGCCTGTAATTGATGATATCCTCCATCCGGCCACACTTATTTTTTGCAACTCACCGTTGGTATTGGCATTCTTATGATATGCCATAGGCAAGCGGAACATATGAGAAAAGCCTTCTGTCTCTATATTGAAATGCACCCCGATGTCTACCGCGCGGCGCAATCTATCCATAATCCAATCTATATTGTTAGCAATGAGCTGTATTATTGCCCAAATACCAAGTAAAACAGCCCATAACGGTAATGAGTCTGAAATAAAGGTCTCTTTATGTTGAGAGAGGCCGATAAGGGCATCAAAAAACCGACCGGTTATATACGGTATAAATCCATTAGAGACCGCGGAAATCAAGCCAAGTATAATCAAAATGATTATTTTAGATCTGAATGGTTCTAAGTGGCGCCATATAGCTTTTAGGCCTCTTTTTATTTCTTTTTTCTGTTTATTGTTTTTCATATAAACACATCGGCAATTCTTTGCCGATGTGTTATATATTAACACTTTTTGACAAATTAGTCTTTAGTATGGAGAATTTTGAAATTTACCCCTTCAGTCTGGAGATTTTATCTAAAACTTTTTGAGAGGCAGCGCGGCAGTCGGGGACGGTAGGTTCGGTGATATAGGGTAAGATCAGATCTTCAGCCTTTAACGGTTCGCCGACAGTGATAGTGACTTTTCGGCGCTTTAAGAACCAAAATTCTTTCCAAGACATTTTGTAGAATGTGTTTATAGCGATTGGCACTACTTTAGCACCTCGCGAAGAATATAAAAGATATCCCAAACCACCGTGAGCTGGTTCGGTATGGCCGTTTCCGGTTATTCTGCCTTCGGGGAAAACACAAAGGGTGCGATTTTTTCTCAATAATGCTACATGGTTACTTAAAGCAATGGCGTAATTTTTGTGGCCGGAAACTACTGGAACGCCACCCAAAAGCTCCAAAAAGCTAGTGCAGTAAATATAGCTTCTTAAGCCAAAACGATTGGGATTTTTGAATTTTTTTTTCTCATTCATTATGAAATGAATGGGATTTAAATGTGAGAAGAAAGGCAAAAGCAAAGGCATTGCCGTTACGTCAAGCTCACTAGTGTGATTGGCCGCTAATATTACCGGACCTTTTAAATCAGCCAATTTTTTCTCGCCTCTTATTTCCAATCTGACGAAAATTTTAAATAATATCCAAAACAGACAATAACCAATCTTTTGTAATATTAAAGGGATAAAGTAATAGCATTTATATCTTGTCATATCTATTTTATATCATATCTTAATTAAATAGTCAATATTGATATTTTTAATTAATATTGTTTTAGACACAAAAAAATGCTCAATAAAGAGCATTATTTTGTTGATCTATTCATTTTTGAGAGATATTTCGGGTCAGTTGGAAACTCGTTGAAGAGCTTGTTTCCCCGCCCTCATTATATGAGGGCTCTGGATTGCCCTCAGGTATTAAAATTTTGACACACTCAGTCACAATTTGAGTATATCATAAAGCCCAAGGTAAAGAATTTTTGTTGGTGATATCTATTTTTTTATACCCCCTCTTCTTTCAGTTTTTGAATAGTTTCTTTGGCAGATTTAGAGAGTTTTTTAGGAATGAGAACTTTAATATAAATTAAAATATCGCCACGACTAGAACCGTGCGGTACACCCTTACCTTTGATTTGCAAAATGTCCCCGGTGTTTACACCTTCTGGAATAGTTAAAGTGAAAAGCCCATCTAGAGTTTGAATATCTATTTTAGCGCCAAGAAGAGCGTCTGATAATTTCACGTCCAGATTCATTATCAAATCATTACCTTCTTTGCGAAAAGTTTTGTGTTTTTTAACATGGGTTTTGATATACAAATCACCCGGGGTGCCCCCCCTAATGGCTTCGCCGCCGCCCGAAAGGCGAATCATTTCGCCATTTTCTATGCCGGCTGGGATTTTGATTCTAACTTCTTCTTGCTTTTTCAAAATACCCTGACCATCACAGACATTGCATTTTTCCTTTGGCACTTTACCGCTACCGCTGCAAGTCTCGCAAGTTTTAGTCATCTCGATAGAGCCGAAGATGGAGCGCTTCATTTCTCGAATTTTACCGTTGCCATTGCAAGTTTGGCAGATTACCATTTCTGTTCCCTTTTTACCACCAGTGCCGCCGCAAGCTTCGCAAATAGATATTTTATTTAAAAGCACTGTTCTTTCTACACCAAAAACGGCTTCTTCAAAAGAGAATTCCAGATCAATGGATATATCACGGCCCCGCTTAGCTTGTCGTGAGCCTGCCGAACGGCCGAAAAATTCGCTAAATATGTCGCCAAGATCGAAGTCTTCGGCGCTAAAACCGCTTTGTCCGCCAAAGCCCGAAAAATCCCAGCCCGAGGCTGGTCCGCCTTGAGCGGAAAAGCCTGCTTGTCGCATAAAGTCTTCCCAATTGCCTTGCCAGCCCCCACCCGGTCCTCCGCTTTGGCCGGAAAAAGCTTGGCCATAAGTGTCATATTGCTGGCGCTTTTGATCATCAGAAAGAACAGTATAAGCTTCGTTTATTTCCTTAAACTTTTCGGCGTCACCGTCCTTTTTATCAGGGTGATATTTATGAGCGAGCTTCCTAAAAGCTTTCTTAATATCGTCTTTTGAAGCTTTTTTGTCTATGCCTAATATTTCGTAATAATCTTTCGCCATTTGTTTTTAATTTTTATTTTCGTCGCCCTTTTTATCTTCTTTTTCTTCAGATTTTTCTTCTTTCTTTTCCTCGGTTTTATTTTCTTTACCTGATTGCTGGCTACTTGGTGCTGACTGCTGTTTTTGCATATAATCTCCTATTTTTTGAATTTCTTTGGAAAGATTTTCGGTAGCGGTTTTTATAGTCGCTACATCATCGCTGTCTTTAATCTTTTTTAGCTCTTCAACTTTTTCTTCTACACCTTTTTTGATTTCGTCACTTATTTTCCCTTCAGCATCTTTGAGAGCTTTTTCGGTAGTATAAATTAATTGTTCAGCCAAATTACGAGCCTCGGCTACTTCTTTTTTCTTTTGGTCATCAGCCGCATGAGCTTCTGCATCTTTCTTCATCTTCTCGATCTCTTCTTCAGAAAGACCGGAACTACCTTCTATACGAATAGACTGCTCTTTGCTTGTTGATTTATCTTTTGCTTTTACATTTAAAATACCGTTAGCATCAATATCAAAGGTTACTTCAATTTGGGGAGTGCCTCTAGAAGCAGGAGGAATGCCATCCAAAATAAATCTTCCCAAAGTACGGTTATCAACAGCCAAAGGCCTTTCACCTTGAACAATATGGATTTCTACAGAAGTTTGATTGTCGGCTGCGGTAGAGAAAATCTGTGATTTGGAGGCTGGCACGGTAGTATTTCTTTCTATAAGTTTGGTGGCTACGCCGCCCATGGTCTCAATACCAAGAGAGAGTGGAATAACATCTAAAAGTAAAATATCTTTTACATCACCACCAATAATACCACCCTGAATAGCAGCGCCGAGCGCGACTACTTCATCGGGGTTAATGCTTTTGTTTGGTTCCTTACCAAAGAATTTTTTAACTTCCTCAACGATTTTGGGCATGCGAGTTTGACCACCAACCAAAATTATTTCTTCAATTTCATTTACTTTAAATGGTGAAGCTTCAATAGCGCGCTTGGTGATATCCATAGCTCTTTGGATAAATTCATCAGCAATTTCTTCTAATTTGGCGCGAGTCATTTTGATAAGCAAATGACGAGGACCGGAAGAATCGGAGGTAATAAATGGAATATTAACTTCGGTTTCAGTGGTAGTAGAAAGCTCAATTTTAGCTTTTTCAGCAGCTTCATCAAGACGCTGTAGGGCCAAAGGATCTTTAGTAATATCAATCCCAGATTCTTTTTTAAATTCCTCAGCCAACCATTTGATGATTTTTTGATCAATATCTTTGCCGCCCAAATGCGAGTCACCGTCAGTGGCTTTGACTTCAACAACATCATCTCCAACCTCAAGAACAGAAATATCAAAAGTGCCGCCGCCAAAATCAAAGACTGCAATTTGCTCGTTTTTCTTTTTGTTGAAGCCGTAAGCTAAGGCTGCAGCAGTGGGTTCATTAATTATTCTTTTAACATCAAGCCCAGCAATTTGACCGGCGTCCTTAGTGGCTTTTCTCTGAGCATCATTGAAATAAGCGGGAACGGTAATAATGGCTTCAGTAATTTTTTCACCTATCTTGGCTTCAGCATCAGCTTTAAGTTTTGAGAGAATCATTGCGGAAATTTCTTCTGGCCTATAGATTTTATCATTCATTTTTACCTGAACACTACCAGTGTCTGATTGAGAAATTTCAAAAGGTACTGTGTTTTTATCTTTCTGTACAGCTTCTTCGTCAAATTTATGACCAATAAATCTTTTTATGCCAAAGACCGTATTTTGCGGATTAGTAACTGCTTGTCTTCTTGCCAGAAGACCGACCAGCCTTTCACCTGATTTAGAGATAGCCACTATAGAAGGAGTGGTTCTGGCACCTTCATTGTTTTCTATTATTTTCGGATTACCGGCTTCCATGACGGCCATTGCACTATTGGTAGTTCCTAAATCTATTCCTATGATTTTTGACATATTTTTTAGGTTAAGCTAATAATTTAATTTTTCAAATTTTCTATTGCCGATTTTAAGCTTTTTATTTCATCTTTTAATTCTTTGGTAGATTCATTAACGATTTTTTTCATATCTTCTTCCATTTTTTCTCTATAAAATTTTTCCATTTTGTTAATGATATCATTTACAATTTTTTCGTTATCCATATTTTTAATTGATCCCATTTTGGGGATTAAACTTATAATTTATATTCTCCGACCTTAACTTTTGGCGCGCGAATAATTTTATCTTTAAATTTATATCCAGCACTTACCACTTCCATTATCTTATGATCATTATGTTTCTCGCTTACCGGTATACTCTCAATCGCTTCATCTCTGGCGGGATCAAATTTTTCTCCTAGAGGTGAGATTGTGCTTACTCCATGATTGGCTAGGATGTTTAAAAGTTGGGAGTGAATATATTCTACTCCTACTCGCCAGTTTTTATCAACTTTTTCCCAGACTTCTTTGTTTTTAAAAGCCGAATCAAAAGAATCAAGGACGGAAATAAGTTCGGTAGCTATGTCTTCTTTGGCAAATTTAGTAAACTCTTTTTTTTCTTCTTCCAATCTTTTTCTTAAATTTATGGCGTCTGCTCTTTCCTTTTGCCAGCCGGTCAGGTATTCTCTATTCTTTTCTTCCAGTTTTTTAATTTTTTCTTTCAGTCTTTTAATCAAAGCAGACAGATCATTGTCGCCGTCTTCATCAATATTATTGTCAAAAAATACATCTCCAATGTCTGATTTTTCTTTATTTTTTTTCATAACAAGAAACTAAGATTATCTTTTACTCCATTGTGGCGCTTTGCGAGCCTTTTTAAGACCGAATTTGCGACGCTCTTTAGCACGGGGATCCCTCTTTAGAAAACCGGCATTTTTAAGTTTGGGTTTTGACTCTTTGTCTGATTTTACTAAAGCTCTAGCCAAACCCAGTCTTATAGCTTCAGCTTGGGAATGAACACCGCCACCATTTACATTTATGGAAATATTAAAAGTACCAACTTTGGCTTTGTTAATGGCTTCCTCTACTACTCGACGCAATTCTTCCGTTGGAAAATACGAGGCCAGATCTTTGTTATTCACTTTAAAAACATTTTTGGAAGCTGATGTAAGACGCACTCTGGCTATGGCAGTCTTTCTTCTACCCACGGCTTCGATATATTTATCTTTATTTTTAAATTTTTCTTTCGTTGCCATATTATTCACTAATTATTAAGTTTTTCATCATTTGATCTCTTAATTTATTTTTTGGTAGCATACCTTTAATCGCTATTTTTAAGACCTCTTTCATACCTTTATCTGTCACTAATTTTTTCATATTTTGTTCTTTCAGTCCGCCCGGATAGCTGGAGTAACTTTTATAAATTTTATTCTCCATTTTTTTGTTAGTGGTGTTGATTTTACCG
>JAFGCQ010000031.1 GCA_016932555.1 Candidatus Zambryskiibacteriota bacterium | reverse complement strand
GTCAATTTAAATTTTCTTCAACGATTTTCTTAACTATCGCACCATCGGCTTGGCTACCGATCTCTTTCATAACCGCACCCATAAACTGACCCACTTGTGGTGAGCTTGCCGAACCATTTTGCTTTACAAATTCTTCAATTTTTAATTTTACAATCTCTTTGATTTTGTCTTCTGACATTTGAGCTGGTAAGTATTCTTCCAAAATTTTAAGTTCAGCTTCTTCATTTTTAACTAAATCTTCTCTATTTCCTTTTTTGAATTGTTCTATTGAATCTTTTCTTTGTTTTACTAATCTTTTTATTACTACTATTGCTTCTTCATCATTTAATCTGTCTTTCGGTGTTTTGCCTTTAGCTACCGCTTCATTAGTAAAAGCAGCCAAAATTCCACGCAAGGTGGTTAATCTTACACTATCTTTCGCTCGCATAGCGTCTTTTAATTGTTCTTGGATTTTATTATACATACGCTCGAATATTAAGAATAAAATTGAATGATACAAATATATTAACATAGTTATTTTCTTTTTTCTTCCCCTCTCCTGAATCTAGAAGAGGGGCTAGGGGTGAAGTTCTTTTTTTGCTATAATGCTCGCATGGAAAATTTATTAAACTGGAGCATAATAGTGGGAATAATAATTCTAATTATTCTCCAATTTAGAAAAAGGGAAGAAAAATCTGATAAAAATCAAGGTGAGTTTTTACTACTTCAAAACCAATTCAACGCTATGTCGAGAAGTTTATCTGAGCTTACTAAAGTTATGAATGTGGAGCTTACCAAAGTGGGTGAAGGTCAGAAACAGGTTATGACTTTTACTGAACAATTACAGAATTTACAAGATATTCTAAAAAATCCGAAACAAAGAGGAATTTTGGGTGAATATTATTTAGAAACTTTACTCAAAAACACCTTACCACCAGGTAATTATCAGATGCAATATGCTTTCTCAAACGGTGAAATAGTAGATGCAGTAGTTTTCGTTAAAGATAAAATAATACCAATAGATTCAAAATTTTCACTTGAAAATTACAATCGTCTGATTGAAGCCAAAGATCCATCTGAAAAAGAGAGATTAGAAAAGAATTTTGTAAATGATCTTAAGTTGCGTATTACCGAAACTTCAAAATACATTCTTCCAGCAGAAGGTACTATGGATTTCGCTTTTATGTTTATTCCTCATGAAGCGATTTATTACGATTTGCTTATCAATAAAATCGGAGCGGTGACTGATGATACTGAAAATTTGATTCAAAGAGCAGCTGGTAAATACAAAGTCATTATCATCTCTCCTACTTCATTTTTGGCATATTTACAGACAGTTTTACAGGGGCTTAAAGCTATGGAAATTGAAGAAAAAGCTAAAGATATTATCAAAAGAGTAGGTGAACTGGGTGAGCATCTTAAAAAATATGAGATTTACCATAATAAGCTGGGTAATGCTATAAGTACGGCAGTCAACCAATACAATTTATCCGGAAAGGAATTTAAAAAACTTGATAAAGATGTAGTACATATTACAGGCAGTTCACAATCATTAAACACACCTATGCTAGACAAACCGGAAGTGGAATGAGTAAAATATTAATAGGTTGTTGGGGGTAGATATGATCAATCTAAGGACTTTCAATTTTTTACACTTGTTTAAGCGTAAAAATCAACATCAAAACCCAGAAGATTTAGAGCAAATTATTGCTGCTGGGATACATCAAGATGTCCTCAGAACTTGCAAGTACAGGAGAGAATTCTCTTTAGATGAAGCAAAAACCTTATTTAAAATGCCTTCGGGAAAACATGGTTCTTTCACTCAAGAAGAAATAAAAATTCTTCAAAAGTTTGCGGGAGTAGATTAAAAAATGAAAAATCATAAATAAATAGGCGGTGCCGGGAGGAGCCGCCTATTATGTTGCAAAATTTAGAAAAATCGGGTAAAGTGTAGCGGTATGGCAGAAGTAAAAAATACAAAGGAAAACAAGACTAAAAAAACTGCGAAAAATGATGAAAACAACGCTTCACTTACGCAGGTAAGTAAAAAATCAGCTTCTAAAAAAGTTACCCCTAAAGCTAAAAAAGAGTTTGAAAATAGCAGTTTTGCTGTAATAGAAACTGGAGGTAAACAATACAGAGTGAAGGTAGGAGATAATATAAAAATTGAAAAATTATCCACTCAAAGCGGATCAACTTTGGGCTGGAAAGCTGGAGATAAGATAATTTTTGATAAAGTACTTTTAGTAGATAATGACAAAGATATTACTGATATCGGCACCCCTTACGTCCAAGGGGCAAAGGTCTCAGGGGTGTTAGTGGAGATTGGGCGCAACAAAAAAGTAACAGTTTTAAAATATAAGGCCAAAAGCCGTTATCTTAAAAAAAATGGCCATCGTCAACCCTACTTCAAAGTCAAAATTGAAAAAATTGGATAAAAACTAGCCGCCTCACATCTACGAGGCGGCTTTTCAAAAACGACAATTAAATTTTGAAAAAAATTTTATCTATCGGTAGTGGATGATCATGATCTACCAGAGAAAAATATTCTAAGATAAGCTGAGCTTGTTTTTGAGGATCAGAAACAGCGGCAATCCACTCTTTAGTGAAAGTTTCTTCTCTTCTTTTTTCAGCCAGTTTTCTAAGTTCTGTCAGATTTTTTTCTGATTCTTTTTGACCTTTTTTAAGCTTAACGAGAATTTCATCAATGTTTTTTTCCGATTGATTTTTTTCAAAATCACGAATTCGTTCAATTAAAGATCTATTATCTTCCATATAATCCTCCTTTTTGATTTCTATTCCAATATTTGCAAATATTTAGTATAAAATCAAATTCAACTTCTGTTTTTTAGTGCATTTTTCAATGTGTCACTATCAGTATATTCCAATTCAGCACCCATTGATAAGCCTTTGCCTAGGTGGGTAATTTTTATTTTATATTTATCTGTTATTGATTTGAGTTCTTTGGCGACATAATCTCCAGTATTTTCACCTTCCGGATTCCAATTGACACCCAATATAATTTCCTTAATTTTTTGTTCTTTATCCTGAGCTTGTCGGAGATTAATAAATTCTTTTAATTTTTTAATCCTAATTCTTTTTTCGGGTTCTTTTTCTAATATTGGCACACTACCACCCAGCACAAAATAGATGCCGTTAAATTCGTCATTTTTTTCCACTGATTCTAAATCAATGTCTCTTTGTACTATCATCAAAATGGTATGATCACGAGTTTTATTAGAACACACATCACAAACATGAGGGGAACCCTCTTGTTTTGAAGTATGGTGTAATTGGAAAAAGCGCTGACAATCATCGCAAACAGCAATATCTACTTTTAAATTTTTAATATGATAGGCCAATTCCTCCAGTGCTCCGTTGGCTCGGGTTAAAAGATGATAAACAAATCGCCGGGCTTGCCTAGGCCCAATACCTGGAAATTTAGAAAATATTTCTATAAGTTTATCAATTGAATTCATAGATTAAAATTGGCGAAATTCACTTTCAGCACCCGTAAATTCAGCTTTTTCAAGCGGCAAGAAAGTAGCTTTCTTTTCATTAAAGAATAATTCTACTTTGCCGGTAGCACCATTTCTGTGCTTCTCAATCAAAATTTCGGCTATATTAGTTTTTTCAGTATCTTCTGTGTTTTTAGCTTTATCTTCACGATGGATAAACATTACCACATCAGCATCTTGCTCGATAGAACCTGAATCACGCAAATCGGAAAGTTTAGGCCGGCCACCCCGCTGCTCTACAGCACGAGAAAGTTGAGAAAGAGCTAATACTGGTACATCAAGCTCTCTGGCTAAATTTTTTAATGATCGAGAAATCTCAGTAACTTGATTAACCATAGAATCATAAGCCTTATTAGGCATCATAAGCTGTAGATAATCAACTACTATAAGCCCCAACCCTTTTTCATTTTTAAGTCTTCTGGCTACAGAGCGCATCTTTAAAATATTATTACCAGGTTGGTCATCTATAAAAATCGGTGCTTTAGAAAGAGTATCTAATGACTGGCGGATAGCTGAAAAATCATCTTCTTTAATAGCTCGGCCAGTCCTAAGCTTCCAAGCATCAACATTTGATTGGGAAGCCAGCATTCTATCGACTAATTGTTGCGAACTCATTTCTAAAGAAAAAATACCGACTGGTACATCGTGATAAACTGCTGCCTGACGGGCGATATCGAGAGCTAAAGCAGTTTTACCTACAGATGGTCTGGCTGCCAAAATAATAAGATCAGATTTTTGCAATCCTGAAAGTTTTTCATCCATATCTTTAAATCCAGTTGGCACGCCGCGTAGGCCGTCTCCTGAATTATGAAGCCGGTCAAGTCTTTCCCAAGCTTCATCAAGCTCAGTTTTTAGTTCGGAAAACTTGTGAATACTAGAAATATTAGTTACATCGTAGATCCTTTTTTGGGCTTGATCTAAGATTTCTTCTAATTCAGCAGCTTCATCATAACCAAGTGAAGAAATATAATCTGAGGCGCTAATAAGATTTCTAGCAATATGTTTTTTTTGAATCAATTCTGCATAATAAGAGGCATTAGCTGCTGAAGGTACGCTGTTTACTAATTCGCCAAGGAAAGTATTGCCACCAATTTCTTCAAGCAAGCCCTTTTCTTTAAGTCGAGCTGAGACAGTTAAAAGATCAGTTGGATTGCGTTTAGTAAATAATTCCAACATAATTTCAAATATTATTCGGTGTTTTTCGGCATAAAAAGATTGTGGACCTATCAAGTCTGTAATCTCAAACATTACTTCAGGCTTGAGCATAACAGAACCAAGCAAAGCTCTTTCAGCTTCCAAATTATGCGGTGGCACTCTGAGACTAGTTTTCTTTTGCATGTCTAAATAATAACCAAAAAATTTTTTCTCACAAACTTTCAAGATTGGAAAAATTGTGACTTAAACGGGGATAACCAAAGTTATGTTATAATACTCCCATGGCCTCAATTTATACGCATACTAGCAACAATGTTTGGCGGACTTATCTTTTGATGGGTTTGTTTTTGGTAGTTATTGTTGGATTAGGCTACTTTGTCTCTTGGTATTATGAATCTCCGGTAATTCTTTATATCGCCATTATCTTCAGCGTAATTATGAATGTCGCAAGCTTTTGGTGGTCAGATAAAATAGTTTTAAAAATGACACATGCTCGCCCAGCGACTCGCAAAGAATTTTTTAATTTTTACACTTATACCGAAAATTTAGCTATCACCGCGGGCCTGCCCATGCCTAAACTTTATGTGGTTGATGACCCAGCACCAAATGCTTTTGCTACTGGGCGAGATAAAAATCATGCTGTGATTTGTGCTACCACTGGACTTTTAGAAAAACTTAACCAAACAGAACTTGAAGGAGTTATCGCTCACGAAATGTCTCATATTGGTAATCGCGATATTCTGCTTATGAGCGTAGTGGTAGTATTAGTCGGTTTTATCGCTATTTTGTCAGATATATTTTTGCGGAGTATGTGGTTTGGAGATGGGAAGCGTGATAATAAAGGTGGTAGTGTTTTAGCTATAATCGGAATTGTTTTAATTGTTA
This sequence comes from Candidatus Zambryskiibacteriota bacterium, assembly GCA_016932555.1. Classification (GTDB taxonomy): domain Bacteria; phylum Patescibacteriota; class Minisyncoccia; order Phycocordibacterales; family WO2-35-19; genus WO2-35-19. Next base: position 3,474 of record JAFGCQ010000031.1, on the reverse strand, counting down.
TTTCACCTATAATCGCGACTCTTATAAAACTAGCGATATCCAGGAGAAGAGAGTATCTAGCTGATGCTTCAGGCGCAATGCTTACTCGTTATCCTGAAGGTTTAGCCAAGGCTTTGGAAAAAATCGGTGGACTTAATATGCAGATGAAAAAACCCAGCAATGCCACAGCCCACCTTTTTATCTATAGCCCGTTTTCTAAAGATTCTAAAATTTCTAAACTTTTCCAAACTCATCCGCCAATTGAGGAGCGTGTTAAAGTTTTACGTGGGATGTTATAATATAAGATACGAATTTTACGAATAAAATCGAAAGATATAAATAAAAGAAATGAGTGAAGAAGAAATAAAAGAAAAAGAAAAATTACTTGAAAGAATTGATGAATTAGAGTCTCAAGTTCAAAAGCTTGAAAAAGATTTAATTCATGATTCTTTAACTAAACTTAAAACTAGGAGTTTTTTTGAAGAAGAAGCTAAAGTTTATCTAGATATGGCTAAAAACTTGGAAGCTGGCAAAAGGCGCCAGTGGTTCGGCTTTAAAAATATTTCCTTCCTTTTTATTGATATAGATCATTTTAAAGAAGTTAATGATAATTTTGGCCATAATACTGGCGATATGGTTTTGAAAGAAGTTTCTGATACTATCAAAAAAAGAGTCAGGATGGGGGATACAGTAGCCCGTTGGGGTGGGGAAGAGATAGTAGTTTCTCTTCTGGGTGCTGGTCTTTATGATGCCGAAGACAAGGCAGAAGATATTAGAAAATCTATTGAAGAACTTGAATTTCCAGCCATACCAGAACTTAAAGTTACGGTAAGCATTGGTGTAGTTTCTTCAGAAAAATCTGACAATTTTGAAGAAATGATAAAAAATGCCGATAAAGCTATGTATAAATCAAAAGAATTTGGTCGTAACAAAGTCACTGTTTTTTAAGTTTAATTATTACCCACTAAAATCAGCTGAAATTTGATTTGGCTTTTTCTTTGAATTATTGTAAACTCTTTAAAAGAGTTTTTGAGTTGCTAGGATCCGTGCCGGATTGCGCCGGAGGAGACCGAAGTCTTTCCCCGGAAGCCGTAGGGTCAGCGGTATGACCGTCAAACGGGATTCATTACCCCAACCTTGGCGGGTGTGCAGGCTTGCTTAGGGATATAACCTGTAGGAATCTTGAAGTTCCCCTGTCTTTCCTCGCGGAGCCAGGAGACGCTTGACTGCCTTTCCCACACGGATCTTGGTTTTCGGGCTGGAGTACTCACTCCAGCCCCTTTAATTTGCAGAGGCTAGTGAAGGACGTTAGAACCCTATTTATGCAAGCTGACGCTGATTCTAAGCAGACCATGGCTGGAATTCAGAAACTCTTTGAGCTTCACGAGAATGATAGCAAATGAGATTTTGAGAACAAGAAGGCAAGATTTACCATAAATTGAATGAGTTTTAGCAGGACTGGAAAGATTTTAAATTATAAATCAATCGTCAACACTCAAAAGCCAAGATCTCGTAGCCATCTCAATAATGGGTTCGCTGTTTAGCTTATTGATAATTTGATCCAACTCAGAAACGTTCGATACTACTGGAAAAGCGACCTGATACATGTTAAGTTCAGAAATACTTCCCATAAATACTCCTGAATATTTCTGAATAACAGCCTTTTTATCTTTATCAGGAGTCTTTTCTTCAAATGCTATGAGAGCTTCATCTATAACAGAATCAGGATCAATTCCAGCTGGTATCCTATCTATACTTGGCATTGATATGGTCTCGGGTATTTTATTTGATGTTGCGTGTTTTATGATTAATGTTATAGGCACAGATATAGAAACTGATCCATCGTCAATTGATGCATTTAGTGATCCTTTGTAGATATTTTCTGGAGCGTTTCGCGGGACAGATATTATTATACCAGTTAGAACTTTACCAGCTTCACGTGATTCAATAACCTTTGGTTCATAATCCACAAGATAATTGGACAAGCTACCAGTAATTGACATGGTTGCGTTTTTTATACTTTTTTTCAGGACGAGATTAGTCTCAACTCCTCCAAGTGTACCGGCTAGAACTTCTATATTTAAAGCCGAGTCTCCCCATTCAGCTTTAGTGACTGTGTCAAAGGTATTCTCGATATCAGTATTTATATTGATTTCTGGAATTGAGGTAGAAATGAATTTAAAAGTAGAAAGAATTTGTTCGATCAAATCTCTATATTCAGAATTCTTATCTATTTCAAATGTTTGATCATCATAAATGATTATCTCTTCTCCCGGGTTTTCAGATTCGCCGGCAGGTTTACCAGTACTAGATACAATTATTGGTACCTGGTTTGTGCCCCCTAATATGTACCAATTTTCAGGATATTCGAACTCAACACCGTACTCCTCATTTTTGTAAATTTTCCAGTCAATATGACAATCAGGTCCAGTTATCGGCTGATTAATATAGTAGGCAAATCCCGTTGAATCGACACACCAGTATTCTCTAAGTTGTATTCCGTCTAACAGCTTCGCGGAAACAGCGTAAGATTTAACATCAGAATAACAAGAAGCTTTAGTTTTCGTATATTTTTCAATTTCTTCGATACAGTTTCTGATACTTTCGTTCATTATAAACATAGAATTTGATTGATCACATGAATTAGCGACGGGACCGTAGTTATTGTTATCATTGTAGTAAAAAGCAGCAGCAGCTCTTACTCCAGCTGTAAGATATTTTATTTTGGTGTCTTGAAGAGGCGGGCGAGTGCTATTGAGGCCGCTTAAAAACATAAACAAAACCGTAATAATTAAAATAATTTCCAATACATAGGCTATCCATATATTCCACCCTAAATTCCAACGTTTTTTAACAAATAAAACAAACAAACCACTCAATACGATACCAAGTGCAGGATAATAGAGAGCGTCAATGATTGCATTATTGAAAATATAAGTATCAATTGCAATAAATAGAATGGTTCCTATTATAAAAAATATTATTATTACGATATAAACAATAATGTGTTTAGCGATCAAAGATCCGTAACTGCGTTTTGGTTCTTCAGATTGTGGAGGTTCTTGTGAAATATTTTCTTCTGGAGGCATTAATTTAATTGTATCAAACATAAATTATCTATTATTTGATATTGGGGATATTACAAAATGTCTTTTAACGAAGCTTCTTCCTGAGCCGGATTTCAGATATTTTTCGAAGTTAAAAGCAAGATATTTGTCTTTAAATGCTAAATAATTTATCAGTTTTATAGGTCTTCTTTATTTAGTCGCTGGAACATATCCTTTGGTGTGTCTTTCAATTCTTTCTTTTAGGTTGTCAGTACAGCTAGTGTAAGGATGGCCATCAGAACATTTTAAAATATAAACATAACTGAACATAAAATTATTTGCGAAGGCGTCGCGTAATAAATTTTTTCAAAATTTAAACGCGACAGCCACGTTAAAATTGCAAAGCAATTTTTTACGTGGCGGTGTCTTAGCGTTTCAAACTTTGAGT
>JAFGCQ010000030.1 GCA_016932555.1 Candidatus Zambryskiibacteriota bacterium | reverse complement strand
CCAAACGACTTAATGAGGATGACCAATATTTTTATGATCTAGACCAGCGCACTATTAATAATTATTTAATTAATATATTTAATTAACTATGATAAAAATAAATACAAAAGCTACGGAAATATCATTAACCCCAGCCATTTTAGATTATATTGAAAAAAAACTGGAAGTGCTGGAAAAATTTTACGATGAAATGGAAGATGTGATAGTTGACGTAGAAGTTGGTAAAACCACTCAGCATCACAAATCTGGAGATATATTTAGAGCAGAAATCAAATTGCGAGCTAGAGGTAAAGAATATTATACCAGTGCGGAAACTGAAGATCTTTATGCTTCTATTGATAAAGTTAAAGATGATATAGTGCGCAAATTAACATCCAAAAGGAAAAAAACTCTAGATCTGATCCGCCGCGGTGGTGCTAAAATCAAAAATTTAATTAAGTTTGGAAGGCGATAACTCATCCAGGGTGAGTTATTTAATACCTCGCAGAAAGTCTTCAAAAGTCATTTCACTTTTACCTTCCGGTTTTACTTTCAAAATTTTTAATTTATCATCTTCCAGGATGGCGTTGGTAATAATAATTCTTTTATTTTTTGAGAAAAAATAAGTTCCTGGCCAATCTTCAAAAGCTTTTATTTTAAGAAAATTTTCTTGCGCATTTTTTGATAAATTTTCTAGATCAATCTGAAGTTCGCCGTCCCTTTTTTCAATTTTTTGGCAATAAGTTGCGTCTTTTTCGTTTTGCATTATTGGATTGATTGTACCTTTAAGCCATTCTGGTAAAATATGAGCAAAGAGCTGTGCACCTTCAATCGCTAATTTCTTTTCTAATTCTTTTCTACCTGGAATTGAAAGTTGAAAGTTGAAAGTTGAAAGTTGTCGCTTTGCAACTATTGGTCCCGCATCCATTTCTTGATTAATTTGTATTATTGTTACTCCAACTTCTTTTTCATTGTTTAAAATTTGACTTTGAAGAGGTGAGGCACCGCGGTATTTAGGCAGAAGTGAAGGATGAATATTCAGAGTCTTTTTTCCTGGTATTTCAAAAATTTCTTTAGGAATTATATTACCGTAAGAAGCAACAAGAAAAAGCTTAGGACTTAAAGCTTTAAGCTTAGAGACAAGACTGGGATTGTTTTTGAGGGAATTTGGAGAAATAACTTCTATATTATTTTGTCCAGCCCAGATTTTTACCGAAGTTGGAGTCAAAATAAGCTTACGACCTTTAGGTTTGTCAGGAGTAGTAATTATTAAATCAGGAATAATATTATGAGATTTAAGCTCATTTAAAACGTAGACACTAAAATCTGATGATCCAAAAAATACGAATTTCATGGAAATTAAATTTGAGGAGGTAATTCCTCCAGACTTTTAGCTTTATCAGTAAAAAGCACCCCGTTTAAATGATCAACTTCATGCTGAAAAGCCTGAGCAAGAAGACCCACACCACCCATAGTAAAGAGCTTGCCATTTTCATCATAAGCCCTGATGGTTGCTTTTTTGGCTCTTTTAACCTTGCCGTAAAGCCAACGTACTGAAAGACAGCCTTCTTCTAATTCTTGTTGTTCTTTAGAAGTCTTAATAATTTCCGGGTTTATGAAAACCATATCTTTAAATTCTTTTTGGCTTTTTTCAAAGGCATCCAATTTTTCCCTGTCAGTTGTATCTTTACTTCTCAATTTTTCTTCCTCCATAAATTCAAAGAGGCGATGCGAAATGACAAAAATTCGTAAATTCTCACCAATTTGTGGTGCCGCCAAAGCTACACCATCATCTTGGCTTTCTACAGCTCTTTTCATCCTATTGATAATAGTCTCAATTCGGCGGCTTTTTATATCTTCAATCGGTATCTCCTTCGATTTTTGTCGTAAAGACTTATCATCTTTTTGTACAATTTCATTTCCCATTGTATTTTAATATTAGCATAATTTATAAGATGTCAAAGATGCCCTTTGGCTTTTTTGATGTGGTGTAATTTTATAAGAGACTATCGGGGTCGATTTTGATTTCAAAATGAGGCGGGAGGAATTTAAGAATCTTGATAAGATTTTGATCGGGCCAATTTTCTCTTTTCAATTTAATAACAGCATTTATAGCAGCTTGGCCACCTTTTTTTTCTTGAATAGAATTAAAGATAGTGGACTCAAAATTTTTTAGAGCTTTTTGCAGCCTTTCAGCTTCTCTGGAAACAAAGCCTTTGGTGCCGCGCACAGTAATTTTTATAAAAATACCAAAAGGTGGATAATTTAGCAGTCTACGATCTTCTATTTCTTTTTTATAAAATTCTAGCAAGTTACCACTTACTGCAAATTTTACTACAGGATCTTCTGGATTACGGCTCTGAATCAAGAATTTTTCTCTAGCCATATCTCTAGTTTGTAAAATAATGCCGAATATTTTTTCTTTGATGCGGAAGTCAGGGATAGAAAAAAGGGAATCAAAAGAGACAATAGCTGAATAAGAAACTTTTTTACGAAGATATGGAAAGGCCATTTCAGTACCTAGAAGCAAAGAACTTTTAGTATCATAAAATTTTTGAGCTGTATCAGAAGCTTTAATACTAGTCGGGGTAATATCTTTATGGATTTCAAAAAGACTCACTCCAGAAATTTCTTTTTTAATTTCCTCTGAGACCATATCAATACCCACTCCATAAGCTTCCAATTTCCAGCTTTGACAATTTTGACAAACTTCTGCCGCATCTCTAACTTCACCACATTGATGACATTTAAAAATACCTCCGGTTTCAGTGCTTTGACCGGAAGAAGCTTTAGCGCGATACAAAATTACTGGTGAAGAACAATTGGAACATCTAACTTGTTCGCCACAATCTCTACAAATAATAACTGAAGAGAGGCCTTTTCTAGCGGCAAAAATAAACATATGTGAACCTCTATCAGCGATTTCTTTTATAAACTCTCGAATTTCTGGGGAAAGAATTTTAAATTCCCTTTCTTTTTTTGTAACTTCTCTCATATCAGCTATAGTAATTTTAAATTCCGGCATTAATCGCCATTTTACATTTTCAAATTCATAAAGCTCGCCCTGTTTATAGCGATACAAAGTTTCGGTCCGCAAAAATGTGTCACCCAAAACTAAGTGGATACCTCTCTGCTTGGCTAAAATTTCGGCAAAAGTGCGTAAATCAATAAAAGGCCTTGATAAAGTTTTCCAGCCATTACGATTTTCTTTATCTATCACGATAGTACCAATATCTTCACGCGGCAAAAACAACCATCTAGCAGTAGCAATTATAAGAACTGGGTGGGAAGTAGTATAAGCTTTTTTCCACTCCTCCTTTAATTTCTTCTTTTCCATATCATTATGTAAGAGGCAGACATAGGATTCAATACCTTTTTCCAATTTTTCCTTTGCATATTTTATGTCTTCGTTTTGTGGTAAGCAGAGAAATATCGATTTTTTTCTGGCGAATTCTTCTCTAATAAGAGAGCGATAATGTATAAAACGCTCCTCATCTGGTGACTGTAGGATAGAAATATTTTTTTTGATATTATTTTTAGATTTTTGAATTTTGTTTGTTTTTAATATTGAAAGTATACTTGGATTTTCCAAAACAAAAGCGGGAATAAGATGAGAAAAAATATTACCGGGATTACTTGCAAAATATTTAGCGCACTCTTCTACAGCTTCAAAAAACTCTTCTTGTAAAAAAGGCTTGACTACTACATTACCAGCTGAAACTTTCTTAAGTCTAAAATTGGCTGATTTTATTTCTGTTTTAGCTTCTAATACACTTGTGCTTTTGAGAACTATGGCCGGCACATTTCTTGTTCGGAGTTTTACTTTCACCAAGGTACCAGGCCTCAAATTTTTAGCGCTAAAGTAAGATAGAGATTCTTTAGTCAAACCTTTTGAAAATGGTAAGCAATCAATTTTAAACATATATTAAGTTAAGGCTAAAACCTCTAATTTTTCAAGTCAAGTTGAAAGAAAGCGACAAGCAGTATATTATTCAAAAATGATGGCGTTTTTATCTAAAAAACTGGGCATTGATCTGGGTACAGCTAATACTTTGGTTTTTGTGCCTGGCAAGGGAGTGGTTTTGAACGAACCTTCGGTAGTGGCAATTCTTTTGGAAAATAACAAAATTTTGGCGGTAGGTAACGAAGCTAAAACCATGATTGGTCGTACTCCAGATGCTATTGTGGCTTATAAACCAATGAAAGATGGAGTTATAGCCGACTATAAAGTAACTGAGGCCATGCTTTCTTACTATATAAAAAAAGCCATGGGGGGTTGGAGTTTTGTAAAGCCAGAAGTTTTGATTTCTGTGCCAGCGGGCGTAACTTCAACTGAAAGAAGGGCAGTCATAGAAGCAGCTATAAAAGCAGGTGCCAAAAATGCTTATGTCATAAAAGAGCCTATTTTAGCAGCGATTGGTGCTGGTATACCTATTTATGAGGCTAGGGGTCATATGATTGCTGATATTGGTGGTGGCACGACAGATGTGGCCGTTATTTCTTTAGGCGGCATTGTCTCTTCTAAATCACTGAAATGCGCTGGTAATAAAATAGATGATAGTATTGCAGATTATATTAAAAAAACCTTCAATTTAGCTATTGGTGAAAAAATGGCTGAAAATACAAAAATAAAAATCGGTTCAGCTCTGCCAGTAGATAAGGAACAATCAATGGTTATTAAAGGCCGTGACCTTATGTCTGGTTTGCCGAGATCGGTAGAAGTTAAAACCAATGAAATTGTTAAAGCTATTTCTAAGGAATTACGGGAAATTATAAAAACTATTAAAGATGTCTTACAAGAGACCCCACCTGAATTGGCCGCCGATATTATAGATCAAGGTATAATTATGACTGGCGGTACCTCATCTTTGCAAAATTTGACAGAACTTATTTTTAGAAGAGTTGGAGTTAAAACCACTTTAGCCAAAGAACCACTTTATTGCGTGGCTAGAGGTACGGGTATTGCTCTTGATCATTTAACTGCTTATAAACGCATGATAATTACTAAAAGATAATATATGAATATCAACGAATGAAATCTAATGATACGAATATTAAAATAAAAAAAATACATCACGCTAATATTGTTGTCGGCGGAGATTGTCGGCAACATATATTTACTATTCTAAAAACTCATCTAAATTTTAAAGTACAGGCCAATCCGGATTTTTTACTTTTTGAAAATCAATTTTTTGGTATTGATGATGCTAGAAATTTTGAAAAATGGATCATAGGCAAACCTTTAATAAAAGATATCAAAGTTTCTTTTATCATTACAAAATCAATAACTCATGAAGCTCAAAACGCATTATTAAAAGTTTTAGAAGAACCGCCATTTGGCACTTATATTTTTATCAATATTGAAAATTTAGGTGGACTCCTACCGACTTTTATGTCTAGAGTTAGAATTTTAAATGTTGAAATAGAAAAAGAACTAGATGATAATTATGCCGCAGAGTTTTTACAATCAAATATTAATGAGAGATTTTCCATAATTAATTTCCTTACTAAAAAGAAAGATAAAAATGCTATGAAAAATTTAATTAAAAATCTAGAGAGATACGCTTATCGTAATGATAAATTAAACCCTAAAAGTTTTGAATATATTTCAAAAGCTAAAATATTGGTTTCCAGTAAAGGGTCTTCCCCTAAAATTATTTTAGAGTGGCTATCTTGTATGCTATAATAACTAAAAATAAACATGTTTGATTTTTCAGAATTAAAAAATAAATCTCAAGAGGTAGAAGAATGGTTCTCAAAAGAGCTTTCGGTTATTCGTACTGGAAGGGCTAATGCTACTATTCTTGATCTTATTCGAATAGAAGCTTATGGTTCTAAAATGTCCATAAGAGAATTAGCTAATATTACCGTTGAAAGTATAAAAAGCGTAAGAATTGAACCTTGGGATATGAATATTGGTAAAAATATTGAAAAAGCTATTCTTTCTTCTAATTTAGGTCTTTCAGTATCACCTTTTGATAAAGGTCTTAGAGTTATTTTTCCTGAATTAACTAGTGAGCGTAGAGATCAATTTACAAAGATTGTGAAAAATAAGCTTGAAGAAGGAAAAATTTCTCTGCGTAATCTACGAGACAAAACTTGGAAAACTATTGAAGATAAAGAAAAAGAAGGTGGTATGAGCGAAGATGATAAATTTAGATTTAAAGACGAAATGCAAAAAATTGTTGATGCAAGTAATAAAAAACTTGAAGAATTAGCAGCCAAGAAAGAAACTGAAATTAAATCTTAATAATGGCGGTAATAATTTTTGTAATTGTTTTAGGAATTCTTGTTTTTGTCCATGAACTCGGGCATTTTTTGGCTGCTAAAAAAGCTGGCGTTAGGGTTGATGAATTTGGACTAGGTTATCCACCCAGAGCAGTTAAAATCGGTAAAAAATGGGGAACCCTCTTTACTTTAAACTGGATTCCATTTGGTGGTTTTGTCAAAATTTGGGGAGAAAACTATGAAGAAAAAGACGATGATAGAAAAGAAACAGGGATTGGAAAAAAATTCACTAATGTATCCAAAAAATGGCAGGCAGCAATATTAGCGGCTGGTGTAATTTTTAATATACTTTTTGCTTGGTTTTTGTTTAGCGTGGGCTTTATGATTGGCTTACCGACTTCCATTGATAGCATTTATGGTAACGAAGTTAAAAATTCAAGCTTAACTATTATTAATGTTTTAGATGATTCACCAGCTAAAGAAGCGGGTCTGAAATCTGGGGATAAAATAAAAATGCTTTCTTCTGAAAATGAATTTTTGCAAGATATTAATGCTGAAAAAGTCTCTCAATTTATAAATCAATCTCAAAATAAAATTTCTATTGAGGTAGATAGGGGTGGGAAAATTTTAAATTTTGATATTTTACCAAATGCGGAAATAGAAACCGGTCGCAAAATTATCGGTATTAATATGAATATGGTCGGTACTTTAACCTTACCGCTACATAAAGCGATTTACGAAGGCGGCCGAGCCACTATAGATCTTACTCAAGTAATGGTAGTAGGAATTTCTAATCTAATTTATGACGTTTTTAAAGGCCAGGCTGATGTTTCTAATATTGCCGGTCCAGTTGGTATTGCTGGTTTAGTAGGTGATGCTTCAAAATTAGGATTTGCCTATCTCATCTCTTTTACTGCTCTGATTTCTATTAACTTGGCTATTTTAAATCTTTTACCAATCCCAGCACTTGATGGGGGCAGAATTTTATTTGTAGCTATCGAAGGTATTATCAAGAGGCCGATTAACCCCATGGTGGCCAGCAATGTCAACACGGTTGGTTTTTTTATTCTTATAGGACTTATGCTTATTGTTACTTATCGTGACATTTTGAGATTGTTTTAAAAATTAATTTTTTGTACACTTAAATTAAGTGGATGTGTTTTAAATCCATTGTACACAAAGGAGAATCTCTTATCTTATCAAAGAAGCTGCCTGGGCTTATAAAGACAGGCAGCTTTTATTATTTTTTATTAGTTATTCTTATTAACAAAATAGACGGCCGTCAAATTTGTTAATAATTTTTTGCAATTCTATAAGATTTGGCAAGTTTGAAAATTTTTATACATTTATCAAGCTTCATATTTTTTATATGTTCCTTAAATTTTTTGGGTAAAGGACTAGGTCCGACCCAGACACTTTGTTGGATCATATGATATTGGAATTCTTTAAGATGCCATCTAAGCCAATTTCTCTCAGCTCTTTTTGATTCCGGTACATCAAACATCAGTAGTAAATTTTTAGGAGCATTTAAAGGAAAGGGCGAAGGAAATTTTATTGATAATTTATTTTTATTTTCAAAATATTTTTTACCTTCTTCTGTTAACGACCACTTTCCATTTTTTACCTCTATAAAATTATTTTTTTCAATCTCGATACAATACTTCTTGGAGAATTTGATGTAGGATTCTCATTTGGTTTCCAAGGCATAGGGAATCCAAAAATATTTACTCTCATACCTTTGTAATAAGCAGTAGTGTGCCAAAGTCCTTCCAGTATTTCCATGGTTAAACTCATACCTTATATTATATCATTAACAAAATAGACGGCCGTCAAAAATGTTATCAGTTTATTATTGTTTTGCTCAAATTTGGGGTTTAAGGTATTATTTAATTATGCGACAATCTGAGCTTTTTACAAAAACTAGGCGCGAGGCGCCGTCTGATGAGACAGCTAAAAATGCCGAATTTCTAATAAGAGGCGGCTATATTCATAAGGAGATGGCAGGGGTTTATTCATATTTACCACTAGGACTTCGAGTAATCAAAAAAATTGAAGATATCATAAGGTGGGAAATGAACAATATAGGAGGTATCGAGATGAAAACTTCTATACTTCAAAATAAAGAAGTTTGGGAAAAATCAAGCAGATGGGATGATAATGTGGCAGATAGTTGGTTTAAGACCAAATTGAAAAATGGTGGAGAAATAGGTTTGTCTTGGACTAACGAAGAGACTTTTACTAATGTTTTAAAACAGTACATAAATTCTTACAAAGATTTACCTGTTTATGCTTATGATTTCAAAGAGATTTTTAGGAATGAAGCTAGAAGCAAGTCTGGTATTATGCGAGGCAGGGAGTTTTATTGGAAAGCTTTGTATTCTTTTTCTAAGGATGAAATCGAACATAACACTTTTTATGAAAAAGCTAAACAAGCTTATCAAAATATTTTTGAAAAAGTTGGTATCGGGTCATTAACATATACTACTTTTTCATCTGGTGGTACTTTTTCTAAATTTTCTCACGAATTTCAAACTATAACTGAAGCTGGTGAAGATATTATTTATGTTGATGAGAAAAAGAGAATAGCAGTAAATAAAGAAGTTTATAATGATGAAGTTATTGAAAGTTTGAATTTAAAAAAAGAAGAACTTGTAGAAAAAAAAGCGATTGAAGTTGGAAATATTTTCACTCTTGGCACCAAATTTTCAGAACCGTTTGATCTCAAATATAAAAATGAAAAAAGTGAAAATCAACTAGTTTTCATGGGTTCTTATGGTATTGGTCTTGGTCGGTTGATGGGTGCTATTGTAGAAATTTTGTCAGATGATAAGGGTATTGTCTGGCCAGAGTCGGTAGCACCTTTTAAAATCCATTTAATTGAAATCCCGAGTGAAAGCGACGAGGTTAAGAAAAAATCATTGAAAATCTACGAAAAATTAGGCGAAGATAATGTCTTATATGATGATAGAAATATTAGAGCCGGCGAAAAATTTAATGATGCTGATCTTTTAGGTATGCCGCTACAAATTATAATAAGTGAAAAAAATATAGCTTCAAATAAACTTGAATTTAAAGATCGAAAAACTGGAGAAGTCAAAATGATTTCAGAAGACGAACTCCCAAATTTGTGCTAAATTATCCGTATGTTCAAAAATAAATGGGAACAATGGATGCGTTTTTTGCGTAATGATATAGGCATTGACTTAGGAACTGCTAATATGCTGGTTTATGTTAAGGGTAAAGGTATTATCCTAAATGAACCTTCGGTGGTAGCTGTAAATCAAAAAACTGGCCAAGTAGTAGCTGTTGGTATTGAAGCCAAAAATATGTTAGGGAGAACACCGCCACATATTATAGCCGTGAGACCAATTGTCGAAGGTGTGGTTTCTGATTTTGAAGTTACTGAAGAAATGATTCATTATCTTCTTAATAAAGCCCAGACAGTTTCTAAAAAAATTTTAGGACCTAGAGTTTTAGTGGGGGTGCCTTCTGGTATAACTAATGTTGAAACTAGAGCTGTGCGAGATGCCACTAAAAATGCAGGAGCTAGTGAAGTGCACATAGTTGAAGAACCCATGTCGGCAGCTATTGGTATGCATCTACCAATACGGGATCCAGTTGGTAATATGGTGATAGATATAGGTGGGGGCACTGCTGATATTGTTATTATTTCTTTGGGTGGAGTGGTTAGTTCCAAGAATGTAAAAATCGCTGGTGATAAACTTAACAACGATATTATTTCTTATATAAGAAATGAATTTAAAATAATTATCGGTGAAAAAACTGCTGAAAATGTTAAAACTTGTGTGATTGCTTTATTATCTGGTGAAATACCTTTAGAAACTAAAGCCAGAGGTCGTGATTTAGTCACTGGACTACCTAAAGAAGTGATGGTAACTGATTCTGATATTAGAGATGCTGTTTCTCATTCTGTTGAAGCATTGATTGAAGCTGTAAAAGAAGTTTTAGAAGTTACTCCGCCTGAAGTGCTTTCAGATATTATGCGCCGAGGAGTTTATTTAACTGGTGGAGGTGCTTTAATTAAAGGTCTTTCTGATATCTTGAGCGAAGAAACTAAGATACCAGTTTATATAGCTGATAACCCATTAACTTGTGTAGTTAGAGGTACTGGCATTATCCTTGAGAAACTTGAAGAATATAAAGATATATTAATTGCTGATGAAAATGATATATCCAATAAAACGTAATAAAAAAAGTATTTGGTATAACAAAACCTTTAGATTAGTCTCCTTTTTTTTGGTGGTTTTAATTTTTGCATTTTTAATTGGTAATATTTTTGCGAATTCTTTACTTACAGAGGTTTTGAATCCGTTTTTAAAAACTGGAAATTTTTTTTATAAAAACTTAAATCAAATACCTAAATTTTTTTCTGATAAACTTATTTTAATAAAGGAAAACCAAGAACTTTTAGAAGAAATAAACCAAAATCATCTTAATTTAGTTAATATTATTGCTTTAAATTACGAAAACCAAAGATTAAGAGAAGAATTGAGTATAAAATTATCCGGTCAATTTTTAGCAGCATCTATTATAGCTAAATTTCCCCAAGTGGCTTTGGATTCCTTAATTTTAGATAAGGGTATTAATGAAAACATAAAGGTTGGGGATTTAGTTTTGGCTAGCGATAGAATTTTAATTGGTCGAATCGCCAAATCTAACAACAACAGTTCTACAATTAAACTGAATTCTTTTGTAGATGTATATACCTATGGTTTTGTGGCTAGAACTAATGAGCCAATTGAAATAAAAGGCAGCGGCGGAGGCAATATGAAAGCCAACTTACCTATTGATTTTGATATAGAAGTTGGGGACGAAATAATGATTGGTGGTTCTTTCAATTTTATCGCCGCAGTGGCTGGTGTTATAGATGAGGATCGGCTCTCGGGTTTTAAGAACGTTTTTATGTCTTTACCGACCGATATTTATAAACTTAACACTGTTTTTATATATCCTCTTAATAATGAATAAAGTTATAACCAGATTTTTTTGTTTTTTAGCTATTATAATAATCCCGACAATTTTTGGTTGGTGGCTATTCCCGGTTTTAGCTTTAGTTCTGATTTATTTAGTGAAATTGCCTTATGAAATAATTTTTGCAGGAATTATACTTGACGAAGTTTTTTATTTTGGTGACGCTTTTATTGCTGCTCATGTTTTAGCTCTTTTCTCGATTATTTCAATAGTACTGGCTTTATTTTTAATTAAAAGGATTCATTGGCAGAAAATTATATAAAAGTAAAAATGAAAAGAAACATTTTCAAAAAGATATTTAACAACTGGGGAAAAAAGTATTATAAAGAGATTAATCCTGACGAAATTTTTCTTGATTCCAAAAATTTACCAGAGTTTGATTTGCATCAATTTGAAGGCCGATTAGAGAAACCAATTTCATCAAGAGTTTTTCCAATCTTAATCTTAATTTGTCTTTTGGTTTTTGGGGTTTTTTTAACACGGCTCAGTTCTTTACAAATTGTCCAAGGAGCTTTTTATCGAGAAAGGAGTGAAAATAATAAGCTTAAACAAATTCTCTTAGTGGCGTCTCGGGGAATAATATATAGTCGAGATGGAATAAAATTAGCCTGGAATGAAAAATCTAACAGTGAATCTGAATTCCCATTGCGTAAATATGTAGATACCGAAGGTTTCTCTAGTTTATTAGGTTTTTTGAAATATCCATCTAAAGATAAAGCTGGTTTCTATTATGAAGAGGAATTTGTACCTAAAGATGGCGCAGAGCTTTACCTAAATGAAATTCTTTCTGGTAAGAATGGATTAAAACTTATAGAAATTTCAGTCAATGGCGACATAGTTACTCAAAGTATAATAGAACCACCCCAAAATGGTATTAACGCTGTCTTGTCTGTAGATTCCAGAATACAAAGTAAACTTTTTAAAGAGATAAAAAATTTATCTCTAGAGAAAAATTTTAAAGGTGGTGCTGGCGTAATAATGGATGTTGATTCAGGAGAAATTTTAGCTATGACAAGTTTTCCTGAATATGATTCTGAGGTAGTGACTGAAGGTAAAGATGCAGAAAAGATAGAGAGTTATTATAAAGACAACAACAACCCCTTTTTAAATAGAACAATATCTGGTCTTTATGCTCCTGGTTCGATAATCAAACCCTTTTTAGCCTTTGCTGCTCTAGAAGAAGATATAATTTCTCCAGAAAAACAAATTATTAGTACGGGTGAATTAATCATCCCCAATCCATATGATCCTGAAAATCCAACTATTTTTAAAGACTGGAAAGCACATGGAGCAGTAGATATGAAAAAAGCTATTGCGGTTTCTTCTGATGTTTATTTTTATGAAATAGGTGGGGGTTTTGAATCTCAAGAGGGTTTAGGTATTGATAGAATAAAGGAATATTTAGAAAAATTCAATTTTACTAAAATCACTGGCTTTGATCCGGAAAGAGAGGAGAATGGTGTAATACCGGATCCTGAATGGAAATATAACACTTTTGGCGATATTTGGCGCTTAGGAGACACCTACAACACCGCTATTGGACAATATGGTATGCAAATTACTCCAATTCAAGCGGTGGTGGCTACCGCGGCTTTAGCTAATAATGGCAAACTTCTGAGGCCTTCAATATTATTTACAGCTACTAGCACTGAAGCTTTGGGATCAAAAATAAAGAGTGAGGAAGAACATTTTGAAATAGTGAAAGGGGGCATGAGAATGGCCGTCCTAGAGGGTACCGCCTCAGGACTCAATATCGGATTAGCGGAAATAGCGGGCAAAACCGGAACGGCAGAGCTAGGTTCAAGAAAACAGTTTGTAAATTCTTGGGTGGTAGGTTTTTGGCCTTATAAAAAACCAAAGTACGCTTTTGCAGTAGTGATGGAACGTGGTCCTTCCACCAATTTGGTCGGTGCGACTTATGTTATGCGCCAACTTTTTGATTGGATGACTATAAATATTCCTGAATATTTAAAAAATAATTAAACAAAATAAATGAAGACAATATTTAAAAATATTTTGGTGGGAATACTAGGTTGGCAAGTGAAAAGGTTGTATAAGAAACATAATTTCAAAACTATTGGTATAGTAGGCTCAATTGGAAAAACTTCAACTAAATTGGCTATCGCTAAAGTTTTAGAATCAGATAAAAGAGTCAGATACCAGAAGGGCAATTACAACGACATTGTAAGCGTACCTTTGATATTTTTTGGTCAAAAAATGCCAACTCTTTTTAATGCTCTTGCTTGGTTCGGGATCATTATAAAAAATGAATTTCAAATAACTTCAAACTTTCCTTTCGACATTGTGGTTGTCGAGTTGGGCACTGATGCTCCTGGACAAATCATAAAATTTAAAAAGTATCTTCTTCTGGATATAGCGGTGGTGACAGCTGTTACTCCCGAACACATGGAATTTTTTAAAACCTTGGAAGCGGTAATGGTGGAAGAATGGAATGTGAGATTTTTTAGCAAAAAGATTTTTGCGAATCGAGATCTTTGCCAAATTTTGCCACTAGATTTAAATTCTAATCAAGTAAAATTTTACAGTAAACTTGATCAAAATTACAGATTAAAAACTTTTTCTCAAGCGGAAAACTATTCAGCCAGTGCTGCTGTCTCAGTTGCTAAATATTTGAAAATTTCAAAAGAGAAAATAAGTAAGGCTTTAAATGAAATATCAAATTTTGCTGGACGGATGCAAAAATTAAAAGGTATTAAAAATTCAATTATCATTGATGATTCCTATAATTCTAGCCCTCAAGCTCTCAAAATGGCGCTAGATGCTATCTATGCTTTTGAAACGTCTCAGAGAATCGCAATTTTAGGCATGATGAATGAACTGGGTGAAATGTCTGAATCTGAACATAGAAAAGTGGGAGAATATTGCAAACCAGAGCTTTTAGATTGGGTGATAACTATTGGTAGAGATGCTAATGCTTTTTTAGCTTTAGCAGCTAGAAGTCAAGGTTGTCAGGTTTATGAATCTCGAGATGCTCTTGATGCTGGCAATTTCGCGAAGGAAAAGATAAGAGAAAAAGCTGTTGTTCTAGTAAAAGGTTCGCAAAATGGTGTTTTTACTGAAGAAGCTATAAAGCCACTTTTAGCTAATCGAGCGGATATTTCCAAATTAGTTAGGCAAGATAAAAAGTGGATGGATAAAAAGAACAAAGGTTGACTTTTTCCTCCAAATAAAATAAAATAGTGCCTTTATTGTTTAATTTCCGCAGAATGGAAGAAAAAGAATATCTAACCAAAGAAAAATATGAGGCTCTGAATGAAGAGCTCGAATACTTAAAAAAGACTAAACGCAAAGAAGTTGCTGAGAAGCTTGAATATGCTAAATCTCTAGGTGATTTGTCTGAAAATGCCGAATACCATGAAGCTCGTGACATGCAGGGTGTGGTTGAAGATAGAATCAAAAAAATTGAAGAAATTCTCAAGAATGCCATAGTAATATCTTCTCATAGTACTAATGAAGTAGCGGTTGGCTCAGTGGTAACAGTGGAAAAAGATGGTGATAAAAAAGTTTATACTTTAGTTGGCGGAGAAGAATCTGATCTTTCTAGTGGCAAAATTTCAATTCATTCACCTTTTGGCAGGGCTATCGTTGGCAAGAAGAAAAAAGAATCTTTTACTTTTAATGCACCTTCCGGTTCTATCTCTTATAAAATAATTGATATAAAATAATCTTAGTGAAATTGAGATTTGAAAAAGAAAATCAGGGAAAGTATTGGAGCGAAACAGTAGCAGAGAACATAAAGAAGGAATTTCCCGACACTTTGATTTACACTACTGCCGCTGGAATCAGTCCTTCCGGGGTGGTTCATTTTGGTAATTTTAGGGATGTCATAACTTCCTATGCGGTTTATCTGCAGCTTAAGAACTCTGGTTTAAATGCTAGACTTATTTTATCTTGGGATAACTTTGACCGCTTGCGTAAGGTGCCAAAAGGCGTGCCGGAGGAGTTTGAAAAATATATCGGCATGCCCTTGTCTAAAATCCCAAGCCCGACATCAGGATTTTCTTCATATGCCGAATATTTTCAAAAGCCGTTTGAAAAAGCTTTGAAGGAGCTTGGTATTGAACCTGAATATAGATATCAAACTGAAGAGTACGAAAGCGGGAAATATGATGAACTCATATTTTTTGCTCTGAAAAATCGAAAAGAGATCGCTAAAATTTTACTTTCTTTTATGACGGAAAAAGGCAAAAAAAATCAAGGAATAGTAGAGGAAGAATTTATAGAAAATTATTATCCAATTTCAGTATACTCACGATTTACCGGCAAAGACAACACTAATGTTACAGATTTCGATGAAAATACGTCTATTACCTATTATTGTGCGGATACCAAAAAGATCGAGTCTGTTGATTTATCCAAAGAAAGAATTGCTAAATTAGCTTGGAAAGTAGACTGGGCAATGCGTTGGAAATTTGAAAATGTGGTTTTTGAACCAGGTGGGCATGATCACGCTTCACCGGGTAGCAGCTTTGACGTGTCCAGTAGTTTGGCCAAAAATATTTTTGGCATAAAGGAACCAGTCTTTATGGAATATAAGTTTGTAGGTATCCAAGGTGAAGGATCAAAAATGTCCGGCTCTAAAGGTGATGTAGTTTCTCCAGAACAATTATTAGAAATTTATGAACCGGCGCTTCTTAAATGGTTATATTTACGTCGGAATCCCAATCAGGCTTTTTCTTTGGCTTTTGATACAGAGATTTATAGACAATACGATGAGTTTGATAAGGAATTAAAAAATAAAAAAGACAGCATGGCTCTTTTGTCTAGTAATCCGCCCGATTACAAAAACCCGATTCCATTTAAGCAAGCAGTGGCCTTAGGTCAAATAACTCAATGGAACAAAAATAAAATAGAAAATCTACTTTCCGCTTTGGAAACTGAATATGACAGCTCTTCTATTCAAAGGCGTTTGATGAAAGCGCGCAATTGGCTCTTGAAATATAATCCAAAAGAAACTATAAAACTTTTGGATTCAGTAAATAAAGATTATGTACCAAATATGTCTGAAAAATCTAAAGAACAAGTGAGAAAATTAAAAACAGAATTGGAAACTAGGGAATACCAATCTATAAAAGAATTAGAAAGATTAATTTATTCTATACCTAAACATGAAAGCAAAAGCAATGAGGAAAACGCACCGGCCCAAAAGGAATTTTTCAAACACATTTACAATCTTCTTGTTGGCAAAAATGCTGGTCCCCGTCTCTCTACCTTTCTATGGGCAGTTGATAGGAATCAGATATTAAAACTGTTGAATATTTAAAGTTTTTACAAAAATTGCTAAAATCTCCCTCAAATAAAGGGGTTTTTAGTTATCCACTTATCCACAGAAACAAAGTAGTGGACTCGGTTATCTTAGTGGTATAAAATGGAACCAAGTGGGAAAGAGTGGTAAATTATTTTCAGTAAAACATGCTTATTGGGGAATATACACATAATATAGACAACAAGAATAGGGTCTCTTTGCCGTCTAAATTCAGACTCCTTATGGGCAAGAAGATAGTTATCACACCAGGTTTAGACCAGTGCTTATTTGCATTCACTCTCAAAGATTGGGAGAGAATTGCAGACAAGCTCTCGGAAAATTCCTCAATGCTTTCTTCTGATATGCGTAGTTTTACCAGATATATGTTTGGGGGAGCTAGCGAAATTGAAGTAGATAGCATTGGGCGAGTTTTGGTTCCGGATTTCCTTGCCCGACGTGCCAATCTCAAAACGAAAGTAGTTTTGATAGGAGTGCAAAACAGGTTGGAAATATGGAACGAAAAGTCGTGGACTGATTACAAGAAAGAAGTAGAAAAAAAAGCTGATAGTTTGGCCGAGAAGTTATCAGACTTGGGGTTAATGTAATGGCTCACGAAAGTGTTCTTTTAAAAGAAATATTAGAAGGTTTTTCCTTTGAAGAAGGAGATATTTATTTAGATGCTACTGTGGGTAGCGGTGGTCACATGGAAGCTGTTTGGAATAAAATGTCTAATCGAGTTGAACTTTATGGTATTGATGCAGATGAGACTTCTGTTGATATTACTCGAGAAAGGTTGAATTTGGCGGGAGCCAAACCAAGGTTAGCAGTATTAAATTTCAGAAATATCGACAAAATTTTAGAAATTTTTAGCATTAAAAATCCTACTAAAATTTTATTTGATTTAGGTTGGTGCTCTGATCAATTAGATACTCCAGAGGGTAAAATTGGCCGAGGTTTTAGTTTCCAGAGAAATGAACCATTAATCATGACTTTTAAGAACGATATTAATAAGGAAGATACTACTGCTTATGACATAGTGAATAAATGGGATGAAAAAAATCTGGCGGATATTATCTATGGTTATGGTGAAGAAAAATATGCAAGAAGAATTACCAGAGCTATTGTTGAAAACAGAAAAAGAGAAATTATAAAAACTTCAGATCAATTAGCCAAAATTATTAAAGAAGCAGTTCCAGTATTTTATCGTTTCGGTAGAATTCATCCAGCCACTAAGACTTTTCAAGCTATAAGAATTGCAGTAAATGATGAGTTACAGACTTTAAAGATCGGTCTCCAAAAAGCTTTCTGTATTTTAAAAAGAGGAGGAATAATAGGGGTTATATCTTTTCATAGTCTAGAAGATCGAATTGTAAAGCAATTTTTTAGAAACTTGGCTAATAAAGAATGGGGAAAAATTTTAAATAAAAAACCTATTGTTCCAAGCAATAAAGAAATAGAAATAAATTCCCGAGCCAGAAGCGCTAAACTCAGATTTCTTAAAAAAATATCAGGATAAATTATAAAAAATAAAAAAGCAAGTGAAATGGCTAATATAAAAAACAAAACATTAACATTAGTGCTAAAGAAAAGTACTAATTTTATATTATTAGCTTTCATTATAATAGTCGCTTTTTTGTATGTTTGTTTTGCTGGTGTAGCTGTTAGAACCTTGACGATTTTAGAGAAATCCAAAGTTGAAATGCAGTCTTTGAGTATTGAAGTCAGCGAGATGGAATCGAAACGTTTAGCTCTGGAAAATGAAGTAGATTTAGAAAAGGCTCTAGCTTTGGGTTTTATAGAAGTAAATCATCAAACTTTTATAATCAAAGAAAACAAAAAAACCGCCTTGTCTCTTAATGTAGAATAAAAATGTTGGGAAGGATCCGTTTCATCTCAGTGATTATCGTACTGGTAGCACTAGTTATAACTTTTCGTCTTTATCAAATCCAAGTTGTAAATAGTAAAACTTTTAAAACTGAAGCTGAAAGGCAAAACATAAACGAAAGCACAATTCTTTATGATAGAGAAACTATTTATTTTGAAAACAAAAATGGCGAAAAAATTCCAGCGGCAATTTCACGTTCTGGTTTTACAATAGCTATAAATCCTGAAATTATAAAGAATCCAGAGGAGATCTATAATGAACTAAATCAAATTTTGGTTTTAGATAAATCAGAATTTATGACTAAAGCCCGGAAACAAGACGATCCTTATGAAGAAATCGCGAAACACTTAAATTCTGATACTGCTGAAAAAATAAAAAATCTTAATCTTTATGGAGTGACTCTCTCAATTGATAAATGGCGATTTTATCCCGGCGGAAAATTAGCCGCTAATGTAATTGGTCTTGTAGGTTTTAAGGATGATGAATTAGCTGGGCGTTACGGTTTAGAGCGTTATTATGAGGATATTTTAAAAATCGATTCTTCAAAAGCCTATAATAACTTTTTTGCTGAGTTTTTATCTAATGTCAAGGATACTTTTAGTGATCATCCTAAAAAAGAGGGCAGCATTATTACTTCTATTGAACCTGCGGTTCAACTTTTTTTGGAAGATGAGTTAGTAAAAACTAGGGAAAAATGGGGCAGTAATAGTGCTGGTGGTATAATAATTAACCCAATAAATGGAGAAATTATTGCCATGGCCTGGGACCCTTCTTTTGATTTAAATAATTTTCAAGAAAGCAATGTTAATTTTTTTGGCAATTTCTTAGTCGAAGGAGTTTACGAAATGGGTTCTATTATAAAACCCATAACTATAGCAGCCGGTATTGATAACGGCACCATAACTGCTAATAGTACTTATTATGATGCTGGTTTTTTAGTTTTAAATAATAAACGCATTTCAAATTATGATAATAGAGGCAGGGGAACTGTTGATATGCAAGAAGTTTTAAATCAATCTCTGAACACTGGAGCGGCTTTTGTGGCTTTGAAAATGGGTAATGAGAAATTTATAGAATATATGAAAAATTTTGGTATTGGCACTGAAACCGGCATAGATTTACCCAACGAGACTAGGGGTCTTATAAAAAATTTTGATAGTGGTCGTGAAATTGAAATAGCCACAGCCGCTTATGGTCATGGTATCGCGATAACTCCCATTGAAACTGTTAGAGCGCTTTCGGTCTTAGCTAATGGTGGTAAATTAATTACTCCTCACATCGTAAAAAAAATAGAATACCAAGATGGGCTCTCTCAAAAAACATCTTTTGCTCCCAGCAAACAAATTATTAAAAAAGAAACTTCAGAAGAAATCACTCGGATGTTAGTCAAAGTAGTAGATACTTCTCTTAAAAATGGGCAAATGAGAATTCCTGGCTATTCAGTGGCAGCCAAAACCGGTACAGCTCAAATGACTAATGAAGGCGAAATTGGTTATGTTGAAGGTAAATATTTGCATTCGTTTTTCGGTTATTTCCCAGCTTATAATCCAAGATTTTTAATCTTCTTATTCCATATTAATCCCCAAAATGTACGCTATGCATCTGAAACTCTAACTGATCCATTTTTTGACATTACTAAATTTATTATAAACTACTACCAAATCTCACCAGATAGACCGGAAGACGTTATTTAAAAAAATGTGTCGTAATACACAGAAAGACTTGCCAGGATTATAAAATATTGATAATATTTAATTGTCGGTTATTTACGACGAATTATCAGCCGTAATAATATATATTACTATGGACGAAGAAAAGAAAGAGGAAGAAACCACCGCTGAAGGTGAAGATCCTATGGCTGCTCCTGAAGAGGAGACTCCAGCTGCTGAATAGCAAAACTATCTCTAATTTATTGAGACTAAAGATATCAAAGACCAAAAAAGTCTTTGATGTTTTTAGTAA
Organism: Candidatus Zambryskiibacteriota bacterium; assembly: GCA_016932555.1. GTDB lineage: Bacteria > Patescibacteriota > Minisyncoccia > Phycocordibacterales > WO2-35-19 > WO2-35-19. The sequence goes on along the minus strand of JAFGCQ010000030.1, from coordinate 11,830 downwards.
TATGTCAAAGATGCTCTTTGGCTTTTTTGGTGTGGTATAATTTGTGACCCGTTTCGGGACGTACCTCGAACCCATTCGACAAGCTCAGGACAAGCTTTTTCCCAATCGGACAACTCAAAGAACCCGGTCTTGGATAAATTGATTGATGACCTCTGGAAATATTTCGAGCGGAAAGAGCTGGAAGAGAGGAAACTCCGTCAAACAGCGTGATATTCGGTTTTGATTTTAAGGATAGCAAGTTGGATAGTCGTTGAAAGAGGGGAAATTTTGCCGTAATGATAAAATATTTCTAATTTACATTCCATCCCATTTCTTTAATTTCTTCGTCTGTAAACAATGCTTTGGCATCGATTTTAATCTTTTCACACTTAATCTTATTAGGTCGGTCCTCAATATGTTTTCTAAATTTTTCTTTCAGAGATTCAACCGGTGGGGTAAATATTTTAAAACCATTTAAATTCCTCTCAATTTTCTTTAATATTTTTGAGGTATATTTTTCTACCCTACCGTGACCATATTTAAAAATTACATAATCATTTTCTCTGTAAATAGGCAGCTGCTTGATATTCTGTTATGGAATTATAAGGATAACAAGCTGGAAGTGAGATAAAAGAAGGATAAAGTTGCCGGCTTGGGAAAAGAATCAGGTGCCGCGCCAGCATCTACCAGCATTTATCCACCATTGACTCGTTTTATGGAATTGCTAAAATTTGCTAGAATTAAAATTGGTTTTTTAAGATTGATCTGAGAGATGTCTTAATATCAACCAAATTTTTCGCAATTTTGGCTGAGAAATTGATAAAATTGATGGGAAATCTAGGATTAGCTGGAAGAAAATTCTTTGGATTTTACGAAATCAGCCGATTTCTTATAGTGGGATTCGTGTTTCCTAGTCTTGACATATAGTATTCAGTTGGGTTAAAAGCTACCTGTAACTAATACAAAAATATGCTCTTTCAGGGTAACTAGGATTTCTAATTAAGCCTAATTAAAACGTATAAGTAAATGCCCAAAGCAATCTGTAAAGAAATATCGCACAAGATCGGAGATTCGAATAAAGTCTCTGAATTTATATTTGATTCATGGGATTTCAATAGTCAATCGGGGATACTTACACTTAAATACTTATGGGATAACGGTTTATCATTTGTCGAGAAGATAGAATTTGGGAAATCTCAAAATCCCGATTTGGTAAATTGGAAAGCTCTTGAAAGAATTGCTTGCTTTCTTCATATCGCCTGTGGCGTAAGTTACTACAAAGCTGCATTACCACCGGTACTCCTGGTGAAGACGCCCCTCAGCCCAATTGCTCGTGAATTTTTTAGAAATCTTTATTTTCAAGGGTTAGCTGAGTTTGCCTATCGGAATCATTGTGATCTAACTGATCGAATTACATTCTATAGTCCGACAAGGAAGGCTAAGGCTATCCATACCAAATTACTCAACAGAGCACTAATCCCAATTGGTGGGGGAAGGGATTCTCTTACATCTGTAAAAATCATGCAAGAAGCTGGGCGAGAGTTTTCCCTGTTTTCTGTTAATCCTTCTCGCGTAATTCTTAAGTTCGCTAAGATTGCCCGTGTACCCTTGGTGAAGGTCTATCGTACGCTATCTCCTAATCTGTTTTCACTTAACGAAGTAGGATATCTTAACGGTCATATACCAATAACTGGTATTATTAGCTTAATTGCTTGCTTTACGGCAATTTGGCATGGATTTCAAGACATAGTAATGTCAAACGAGCGTTCTGCTAATGAGGGTAATCTTAAAGCTTTTGGAATTGATGTAAATCATCAATACAGCAAATCTCTTGATTTTGAGAATCGTTTAAGAAAACTTCTCAATGAAGATGGTGCTTGCGGAATCAATTATTTTTCTTTGCTTCGGCCATTGTCTGAATTAAGTATAGCCAGATTGTTTTCGAGTCAGAGGGAATATGATGATGTTTTTACCAGCTGCAATCGAGTCTTCAAAATCCGAAATCCCCAAACAGACCGATTGTGGTGTGGTGAGTGTCCAAAATGTCACTTTGCATTTCTATCCCTTGCTACCTCATTTGAGAAGAAAAGGCTCATCAATATTTTTGGAAGTAATCTTCTTGACAATCCAGCGAATATTCCAAGCTATTCCGAATTGGTTGGAATATCTGGACACAAGCCTTGGGAATGTGTGGGGGAAATAGAAGAGTCTGCTGCTGCAATCGGCATTCTTGCAGAGTCTAGCGTTTGGAAATCGGATGTTGTAGTTGCGCACTTGTGGGAAAGACTTCAGGATAAGCAGAAAAGAATTGAACAGGCAAAGGTTGAATCATTTTTCCATTCAGATGACCATAATGTTTCCAAAGAACTACTTACTTACTTATTTAATTTAATTTGAAACTCTCTGATCTTACATCCTGCAAGAGTATTGCTATATGGGGCTTGGGAAGGGATGGAAAACAAACCTTCCGAGAAATAAAGGATCTGGCTCCAACTGCAAAGATAATTACGTTCGATGAGAACGTAATACCTGAAGATGACGAATTTGCCTCCAACTTCTATTCTTTTACTAAAGCACTTACAAAACTGCGGAATCATCAAATAGATTGTCTAATCCGATCTCCGGGTGTCAGCATTTATAGACAGGAGATGATGGAACTTCGAAAAGTCGGTATTCCAATACACACTTCTCTGGACCTATGGCTTTCAACATTCCGGGAACAAACATTCCCAATTGTAGTTACTGGAACCAAAGGGAAAAGTACTACTTCAAGTCTCATTTATCATATATTTCGTAGTATGGAGACGGACGCCATATTGATAGGCAATATAGGAATTCCAATGCTAAGCTGCAATAAACCACCTGCCCACACTATTATTGAAGCCTCAAGCTATCAAATTGCCGATTTAACAATTGGTCCCGCTGTTGGTGTTGTACTCAATCTTTTCCAAGAGCATATAGATTGGCATAAAACCAAGGAAAATTACTTTCTTGATAAACTTCGATTGCTCGATTTACCTAGTATCCAAATGAAAGTTGCTTGCTTTTCAAATAAGGAACTACGATCGCGCTTGCAACATAGATCTGATATTGTTTGGTATGACCAGCAAGATTCTGGATTTTGGGCAGATCAGAATTCAATAATGTTTGCTCAAGATAAACTCTTATCTTTAAAGGATTTTCAACTACGTGGCAGGCATAATTTATCCAATATATGTGCTGCATTAACTGTCGCATATGCCAAACTTGATGCGGATCCGAAGAAACTAGCAGAAACCCTTATGTCCTTTACACCTCTTGACCACCGATTACAGACGGTCTTCAATTGGCGGGGTATACAGTTTATAAATGATTCTATATCTACTACTACTGACTCCTCCTTGGCGGCTGTAAGAGCTTTTCGGCCTTCACCCATAATATTGATTTTGGGAGGAAAGGATCGGGGCCTTCAATTTGATGCGTTTCTGAAATTATTAGATAACGAAAAAGTTAGGCACATTATATTCACTGGAGACTCAGGCAATCGTGTTTTCCAAGAAATACAATTCAAAAATTATCATTTTGATACAAGTTATTCTGCTGACCTGCAGTCTGCAGTCTCCAAAGCCATTTCTGTTGCAGAAGCTGGTGATGTAGTCCTACTTTCGCCAGCATCCCCAAGCTATGGAGAATTCAGCGATTTTGAAGAACGTGGGCGGTTTTTTACGGAAATTGTGTCAAAGCTTTGTATATTTTAATATAGTTTTTAAGTTCTAAAAAAAGAAGAAAAACATCGGAAAAAGAATTGATTGAGTATCAAAATTCGATTCCCTGTGGGGTTTACTTTTTTTGACAAAAATAGTATTTTCTGTGGAAACGTAAAACGCCTATTTCTAGGCTTTATTACGACATATATTTTGATAATAAAAAGGCTGAGTGGTGTGACCCTACAGGGAATCGAACCCTGATTGCCGGCTTGAGAAGCCGATGTCCTAACCGTTAGACGATAGGGCCAATCACGGCTTATTATAACAGATTTTCTCTAATTTGCCTAAAATCTTGCAAGGTTTTCGGCAAATTGCCAAAGATAGAGGCAGGTTATTGGTAGTTGACAAAAGTTTAGAGTTTGATAACGTATAAACAGGTTGGAACATTTCATTCCCTTTAATTCGAGTGGACTGGCTCTCGAGCATCTGGCTGTTGCTAGGAGTGATTTAAAATTGGAACACAGCAAATCATTCCTCCTCCGAGAAGCTCCCGCTACCTTACCCGGAAATTTGTCGGGATAAGTTTAACCTGGAGCACTCCAGGACAGGCGAGGTCCGCTCATCCGCCGGCTGGCAGGCAATTCATTTGAATCCTGACCAGCCGGCTTTTTTATACACCTAAAAACTTCTTTAGTGGGCAGTTTTTTTGTATAATTTAAAATATATTATGAAAAGTGCTTTTGAGTTGCCCAAAAATCAATTTAAAAATCCTGAAGATGAAATTGCTCATCTGCGCAGATTAGTTGCTGAAAAAGAAAAAAATTTAGAAAATCTTGGTGTAAAGCAAGAATCTTTAAAATCTGCTCGAGAAACTTTATCTCAGTATAAAAAAATATCAGATTATGAAGTGCTTCATCCTGAGTATGCAATTAATGAAGAAGAAAAAAAAGAAATAGTACTCCGACTCTCACCCGAAGAGCATGATAAGCAAATTATAGAACTGGTAAGATTAGCTGAAAAAAAAGGTATCAAAAATGCCCTAAGTGTGGTAGAAAAAATGCAAAATTTTCACCTCACTGATGATTTTCACCGCTATATCTCTGAATACATAAAAGAGGGCTTTACTATTCCTGGACTCAATACCAGAGAGATGATTTTCAAAGGTTTGGATATGTCTTTATATGAGATTTTGATATTAGAAGAAATTAATAAAAGTGAATCAAAATCTAGTCTAGAAGAAGTCATTTCTAGTATGGAGCAATTTTATTCTGGCATGCTTTCAATTTCTGATCCTAAAAGGCTTTCTGAAAACTGGATGTCTTTGGAAATCGCAAATGCTAATTCTTCTGAAGAAATCGTATTTTATGTAGCAGTACCGACTGCTAAAAAGCGACTTTTTGAAAAGCATATTATTTCAGTTTTTCATAACGCGAAAATAATCGAACAGCCCGATGATTATAATATATTTAATGAAGCCGGGGTAACTTTAGGAGCTTGTGCAGAATTCAATCAAAATCCTATTTATCCTATCAAAACCTACGAAAATTTTATTCACGATCCTCTGAACTCTATTCTCTCTTCGTTTTCTAAAGTTAATACAAACGGCGAAGGAGCCGCTATCCAGCTTATTTGGTCTCCAATGGGTGATAAGTATGTTAAAAAATATAAATCGGCTCTTGATAAGATCCGAGAAGGAGTTCCTATCAAAGAAGCGATTGATATTCCAGACGATATTTCAAGCGAAATTGTTCGCACTTTTAAAGATTTATTCAAATCATCTAAAAGAAATTTACCAACTGATGAAGAAAATAAACAAAAAGAGCTGATTGATGAGAAAACAGTAGAAGAGATAAATAAAAAAATAGCTTTTCCTATAACTAAGTGTAACCTACGGATTTTAGCTTCTTCAAAAACTGAAAATGAAGCTCAAGAGATATTGAATAGCTTAAAATCTAGCTTTAATCAATTTGAAAACACCCTTGGCAACTCTTTTAATTGGAAAGAGTTCAAAAGAGGTGATTTGCGATCTTTAGTTAGAAATTTCACTTTCAGAATTTTTGATGCTAATACGGCTATTCCTATGAATTTGCGAGAAATGACTTCAATTGTCCATTTTCATACCAAAAGTCTGGGTAGTGCTGAAGGTTTGCGTCAAAATAGAGTAACTTCAGCAGCAGCCCCCTTTAATTTAAGCCCCGAAGGTATCCTCTTAGGTTTTAACAAACATCAAAATAAAGAGACTGAAATTAGAATATCTACAGAAGATCGTTTGCGACACTTTTATTGTATTGGCCAGACCGGTACGGGTAAATCTGTTTTACTTAAGGAAATGATAATTCAAGATATAGAAATGGGTCATGGGGTTTGTATGATTGATCCACACGGATCTGATATCCAAGATATTTTGGCTAATGTACCACCCGAGCGTTTCGAAGAAGTGATTTATTTTGATCCAGCCTTTACGGCGCGGCCTATGGCGCTTAATATGCTTGAGTATGATGAAAATTATCCTGAACAAAAAACTTTTGTGGTTAATGAATTGTTTAGTATTTTCCAAAAGCTCTATGGAGCGATACCCGAATCAATGGGGCCGGCTTTTGAGCAATATTTCCGCAACTCAGCTTTGCTGATAATGGATGATCCGGCCTCAGGTAATACTTTGGTTGATATGTCTCGAGTCTTATCAAATAAGCGCTATCGAGATTACAAAATTTCTAAATGTAAAAATCCTCTAATAAAACAATTTTGGATAAATGCTGAACAAACTACTGGTGAACAAGGTTTGGCCAACTATGTACAATATGTTACCAGTAAATTTGACGTATTCCTGGCCAACGAAATTATGCGACCAGTCATCGCTCAAGAAAAATCATCCTTCAATTTTCGAGATATTATGGATAATCAAAAAATTTTGTTGGTCAATCTCTCTAAAGGTAGATTAGGTGATATAAACTCTAATCTTATAGGCTTAATTTTGGTAGGCAAAATACTGATTGCCGCCCTTTCCCGAGCTGACTCTCTCCGCCAAAATTTACCACCATTTTATCTTTATATTGATGAATTCCAAAATGTCACTACCGATTCTATTTCAACTATTCTTTCCGAGGCTAGGAAATATAGATTATCTTTGACGGTAGCACATCAGTTTATCGCTCAATTGGAAGAGAAAATAAAAGACGCAGTATTTGGCAATGTAGGCTCTATGTGCGCTTTCCGTGTCGGTGCTGAAGATGCCGAAGAATTAGAGGGCCAGTTTGAGCCAACTTTTTCAGCTGATGATTTGATGAATATAGACAATTACAATGCCCATATGCGGCTCTTGGTGAACGGCAAGCCGGCTAAACCTTTTAATATAGAAACTTTACCGCCAAGTGAAGGTAATGCAAATCAAGTCGAAAAATTGAAAGAAATGTCATATCTCAAATACGGCCGACCTCGACAGGAAGTAGAAGAAATGATTTTGGAAAAATTTAAAGGTTTATAAAAATAATGGGCCAGTCGCAAGCGACTGGCCCATTCAGGTGAGATAAAGAACTATTCGGGAGGCGGGCAAACAATTTCGTTGGCCTGATTCAATTTTTCGAGGAGTTCTCGATTGAACTCCTCTTTTCTTATCTGCTGAAGCTCTTCTTCGGCTTCCAGTTTGGTGTCTCTTTTTGCTCTTCTTGCTTCTCCGCTTCGTATGCCGCCTATTGTACCAAGAGTTGAAAGCTTTGCATGGTCTCCCATAATAATAGCCGCTTCCACATTCGGGTAATGTTTTTCTTTTTTTGTCTGCATAGGAATGCTCCTTTTTTATCTGTTTTAGATTATAACATATCAGATAATATTAAGCAAGTTTTTGATTATTTTTTATTTAACTTACAAGGGGCGCCCTTGTAATTTTGTTAATGGGATACCAAATATGTAAAAAGGTTTAATTTAAGCCATAAAAAGCCGCTTTTTACTGAAGCGGCTTTTTCTATTGACATTATTAATTTAATATGCTAAGATTTAAACAGAATTGATTTTAAAGCTTTTAATTTTTTTAAAAGGAGGAGTTATGGGGATTTTTATCGCGGTTTTGGTTTTTTTAGTAGTTTATCTCTGTTTTTCTCTTTATTTGGATAAAAAAGAAAGACCGAGAATAGTACCCTTGCCGCCCTTGAGAATCATCGATTTAGAATCTGAAGAACCAGAAGAACCAGAGATTGCACAGAGTATTCCGCAATTTCTGGAGAAGGAAATTCTTCTTCGGTCTTCAGGAATGAAAGAAGTCCCAAAACATTTTAGTATGTTTGTGCCTTCTCTCAGAAGGATGGCTCGACTGGATTTAGTTCGAGTCTGCCCGGCAAGAGAGGCGGTGAGAGTCCGACTCGCAGAAAAGCCGGAAAAAGGCCGGCCTCATAAATACTACAATATCCCAATTGAAAGGGTTTCGCTGGCCTAACCCCAAATCCCTCACTTTTGATGATTCATCAAAAGTGAGGGATTTTTATTTGATTTTCGGTTATTTTTATATAAAATTGGAGAGCAAGGGCCTATGGTATAGTAGTAACACGCGTCCATGGCATGGACGAGTCCGGAGTGCGATTCTCCGTAGGTCCACAAATTAAAATCCTATTTTTTTAAATAAACCAGATAAAGCGCTAGTATTGTTTATATTTTGTTTTTCAGATTTGGAGTCATCTTTATATTTGAGCCCTACTCTGACTGGTGCGGCTTTTATAATTTCTATTATTTCTTCTTCATTATCAGTAATTTTGTATAAATCTAGATCTTCCTTATCAATAGTTTCATATCTGAGCAAAACTTCTTTGAATAAATTTTCTAAGGGAGACCAAAATTCTATGCCGAATAAAATTATTGGCGTCCTAGGAATTTTGTTAGTCTGTACTAAAGCCAATATCTCCATAACTTCATCTAAAGTACCAAAACCACCGGGGAAAAAGATATAAGCCTCAGCCGAAAACGAAAGACAAACTTTGCGGCTAAAAAAATAATGGAAATTTTCTTTGCCAGTCATATATTGATTGTCCATCTGTTCATGTGGTAACTCAATAGTAAGCCCGAGTGAATTACCGCCAGCTTCAAAAGCGCCGCAATTTGCTGCTTCCATGATACCAGGTCCACCGCCAGTCACAACAGAATAATGTAACTCCTTTACAATTCTAGCAGCTAAATCACGAGCTTTTTGGTAATAAATATTATCTTCCTTAGTTCTGGCTGAACCGAAAAAAGTGACAGAACGAGGATAGTTTTTTATAAACTCAAAACCCTTCCTAAATTCCTTAGATATAAGGTCAACTCTTTTTATAGCTGCTTGACTTATTTCTAATAAAGTCATGGGCCTATTATCTTTATCTGTTTTCATTGTATTTAGGTTTATATTCACATTTTAATAGTTTTAAATAATTAAGCAATATGATAATGTTATTAAAAATTTAATTTAGAAGTTTAAAATTAAGAATATGAGAAAACTATCAAAAAAAGAGTGGATTGCGGTAGCGGTAGGCGTAATTTTAGTGGGTTATACTTTGTTTGGAGCAGATGCTATTAATTTATTTAGAAAAAGTGCTATGAATGGAGATTCTTTGGCTAATGTGTCTGGAGTTTTATCTGACAGGGTTGTTATAAATGATATTGTAATCGGTAATGGCACTGAAGTAAGATCTGGGGATTTGGTGACGGTTCATTATTCTCTGTCTCTTTCTGATGGTACTGCTATTCAAAATTCAAAAGATTTCGGTGTGCCTTTTCAGTTTACTTTGGGTGTTGGAGAAGTTATTCAGGGCTGGGAACAAGGTTTCGTTGGTATGAAAGTCGGCGGTGTACGGACTATTGTTATTCCTCCGGAGCTGGGTTATGGCGCCAATCAGGCAGGACCTATTCCACCAAATTCTACCTTGGTTTTTACAGTTGAGCTTTTAGATGTCTCTTCGTCTGAGCAAATTGATTTGCCTATTGATTTTGCTGATTAGTTTTTAAATGTTCAAAATAGAAAAGAAAATCTCGAAATCTTTAGCCAGAGCGGGAGTTTTGCAGACTGCGCATGGTGAAATAAAAACCCCTGCTTTTGTAGCGGTGGGTACAAAAGCTACTGTTAAATCTTTGACACCAGAACAGATAAAAGATGCTGGCTCGCAAATTGTTTTGACCAATACTTACCATCTTTATTTAGAACCGGGCGAAAAACAAATTAAAAGAAGTGGGGGACTACATAAATTTATGAATTGGTCTGGGCCTATGATGACTGACTCGGGCGGTTTCCAGGCGTTTTCATTGGGTGTGGCTTATGGTAGTGGTATAAATAAGTTTATCGGAACTCTCGCTCCAGAAAGAGATGATTTAGATGAAGCCTATAGCGAAAATAAAGAAAAGAAAGCGCAAGTAACCGAAGATGGAGTGAAATTTCGTTCGGTAATAGATGGAAGCTTGCATTTCTTTACACCAGAGAAATCTATTCAAATCCAAAATGATTTAGGTGCCGATATAATTTTTGCTTTTGATGAATGTACTTCGCCACATGCTTCTAAAGAGTATTTGCGCGAGGCAATGGAGAGGACACATCGATGGGCGGAGAGATGTTTGGAAGAATTCAAAAATCTTACTCCCAATCAGCAACAACTTTTCGGCATTGTTCAGGGTGGTCGCTACGAAGACTTACGTAAAAAAAGCGCCAAATTTATCACCCGGCTAGATTTCGATGGTTTTGGCATCGGTGGTTCGTTTGTTAAAGAAGATATGGCTACTGCAGTTAAATGGGTCAATGAAATATTACCCGAAGAAAAATCCAGACATTTACTTGGAGTAGGCGAACCGATTGACCTCATTTTGGGGGTGGAAAATGGATGTGATACTTTTGATTGTGTAGCACCTACTCGAATGGCACGCAACGGCACTCTTTATACCAGAAAAGGCAAGATAAATATTTTAAATGCAAAATTTAGAAACCAAATGTCGCCTATAGAAACAGGATGCGGTTGCTATACTTGTCAAAATTATACAGTATCTTATCTAGCTCATCTTTTTAGGGCTAAAGAGATGTTGGCAGCAACCTTAGCCACTATTCATAACCTTTATTTCCTAAACAACTTAATGTCCCAAATCCGCGAAGCTATTTTAAACGATAAATTCAGCGAATTTAAAGAAGAATTTTTGAAAAATTACAAATCTTGACTATTGGCGTTATTTGTCTTAGTTTTGACGTATTATGGTTTATAATGTCTATAAAGACCGTGGTGAGACCCCTCTAGAATGTTTAGAGAGGTTTGTCAAGAATGATCCTAATTTAAGTGAGGAAAAAATGACTTATTTAGGAAGGTTAGATCCACTAGCTGAAGGAGTATTACTTTTGGGTAATGGTAAAGATACTAAACAAGAAAATCGTGAGAGATTTTTTAATTTAGACAAAGAGTATGATTTCGCAGCAATTTTTGGTTTTGCCACTGATACTTATGATGTTTTGGGCAAAGTAGTTAAAGAAGAAAGTGTTGAAGATATAAACATTATGGATGTTAGGAAAGTAGCGATGATTTATGAGGGTAAGAGAGAACAAAAATATCCAAAATATTCTTCTAAAATAATTTCTAAAAAAAAGATTTTAAAAGATAAAGAATCAAATTCGGAATTTGACCTTGAAAAGGCTCTAATTAAGGATATTACTATCTACCAACTTGAACTCAAGAGATTAGAAACCCTAACTCACAAAAAACTTTTTTGGCGGTTATTTACCGATATTTCCAAAGTAAATGGGGAGTTTAGACAAAAAGAAATTTTAGCTTTATGGAAAGACATTCTTTTAAAAAATCCTGAAAATAAAATTTATTTGGGACATTTTAATGCTCACGTCTCAAGTGGTACTTATATCCGTTCTCTAGTGAATGATATGGGTGCTACCTTAGGTTGTGGCGCTACTACTCTTTCTATCAAAAGAAACCGAGTGGGGGATTATAAGATTGAAGACAGTATTAAAATTAAATAAAATTATCTTTTTTATTTTTTCTTGAACGCCAAATTTTAAATTTTCTTATAATTTCTCTACCTTTTTGAGGAGAAACTATAAAAATTCCTAAAATTATTAACAATATACCCTGTAAAATTGGCAGGAAAAGGCCACCAATACCTAAAATAATCAATACAACACCAAATCCAATTCTGGTATATTTTTTTATTTTTTGCCAAGT
>JAFGCQ010000029.1 GCA_016932555.1 Candidatus Zambryskiibacteriota bacterium | reverse complement strand
GAGGATAGCCCCATAGAGGATTCAGTTTCTGTTTTTATGAAAAAATTGTGCACGGCTTATTCTATGTATTTTAATAAAAGATATAAAAGAGTGGGGAAACTTTTTGAAGGTGCTTTTAAATCATCTCACATAGACAATGATAAATACGCAAAATATCTTTTTTCTTATATCCATCTAAACCCATTAAAAATAAAAGATCCTTTATGGAAAGAAAAAAGCTTGAGAAATATTGAAAATAATATAAACTTCTTGAGTCAATATTATTGGAGCAGTTTTCAAGATTATTTGGAAAAAGAAAGATCTGAGAATAAAATAATAACCCCCAATGATTTTCCAGATTATTTTTCGAACAAGTTTATTTTCAGCAGAGAAATTTTTGAATGGTTAGCCTTTAATCCTAAGGTGTCACCTTAGGAAAATATGATTTATGGAAAATATTAGAAATTTCTGCATTATTGCTCATATTGATCATGGCAAAAGTACTTTGGCTGATCGGATGCTCGAGATCACACACACTGTCGAAGCTCGCAAGATGAAAGATCAAGCTTTAGATGACATGGAATTAGAGCGTGAGCGAGGCATAACTATCAAAATGACGCCAGTTAGAATGATTTGGACTCCAAATCATTCTGAATTTACAAATTCAAAACAATATATTCTAAACCTGATAGACACACCAGGGCATATTGATTTTTCCTATGAAGTTTCCAGAGCGCTTAGTGCTGTAGATGGCGCTTTGCTTCTCGTAGATGCTACTCAAGGTATCCAAGCTCAAACTATCACAGTATTACAAATGGCTCGCGAGCAGGGTTTAGTGATCATACCAGTCCTCTCCAAAGTAGATTCGCCTTTAGCTAGAGTAGAAGAAGTAAAAAAGGAGATAGCTTCTTTAATAAATTGCCAAGAAGAAGAAATATTAGAAACTTCGGGTAAAACTGGATCTGGGGTTAAAGAACTTTTACAAAAAATAGTAGAAAAAATTCCAGCGCCCGCCAGCAAAGAACGTCTTTTGGAACTAGAACATGTCAAAGATGCCCTTTGCCAACCTCTCCAAGTGCTAGTTTTTGACTTTGAATACTCAACTCATCGGGGAGTGATAGTTTATGTAATGGTAAAGCAGGGCGAAGTAAAACAACAAGAAAAATTAATGTTCAAATCCAGTAAAGAAAAATTCACTTCATTGGAAGTCGGTTTTTTCCGTCCCAACGAAGAAAAAACTGAAAGATTGAGAGCTGGTGAGATCGGCTATATTGTAACTGGTATTAAAACTCCCGGTATAGTCTTAATTGGAGACACTATAGGCAAGCAGGGAGAAGCCACCCCCGTCCTATTGGGCTACAGCGCGCCGAAACCGGTAGTTTGGGCGAGTATTTTCCCCGAAGACCAGAGCGATTTAGTACAGTTACGTCAATCTTTGGCTAAGCTAAAATTGACTGATTCCTCGCTTTTTTACGAAGAAGAATCCTCGGGAGTTTTAGGTAAGGGTTTCCGTTGTGGTTTTTTAGGCATGCTCCACTTGGAAATTATCACTGAAAGGTTAAAAAGAGAATTTGATTTGAATCTAGTGATTACCCAACCCTCCATTACTTATGAAATCGAGTATAAAAATTCTTCGACTGGTTCGACAGGCTCACAGCGAGCAAGCTCAGGACAAGTCAGCAAAAAAGAGAAAATATATTCACCAGTTTTTTTCCCCAATGATGGAGAAATAAAAGAAATCAGAGAGCCTTGGGTTAATGTTAACATCATCACTCCGACTCAGTATGTTGGTACTATTTTACCTCTTTTGTTTGAATACGAGGCAGAGATGGAAAATTCCGAAAACTTGTCTAACAGGACCAACTTACATATTACGATGCCTTTACGTGAGCTTATGAGAGGTTTTTTTGATCGTCTGAAAAGCATTTCTCAAGGTTATGCTTCACTTTCTTATGAAGAAGCGGGAGAGAGAAAAGCGGAAGTAACAAAAATCACAATTCTTATAAATGGCGAGGAAGAACTCTCTTTGGCCAGAGTAGTTTCTAGGAGAATGGCTTTGAAAGAAGCTGAAAATATAGTAGAGAAACTAAGTAAATTATTACCGCGCCAAATGTTTGAAATAAAGATCCAAGCGGAGGTTTATGGCCGAATAGTTTCCAGCCGGACATTGAAAGCTTATCGTAAGGATGTGACTCAACATATGTATGGTGGCGATATCACTCGCAAGATGAAGTTGCGCGAGAAGCAAAAGAAAGGCAAGAAAAAAATGAAAGAAAAAGGGAAAATGTTTATTCCCCAAGATGTTTTTGTAAAGATTATGAAGCCAGATTAAATCGGCATATAAATTAAAACCATTCCTAAAATTAAGAAAATAGCGATTATAAACCAAACTATTTTTATGATTTTTCTAGCTTTTGGGTCCCACATGCTATTATATTAACATACAAATAGCAGACATTTAAACATTAAAACATGCGCGGCATTAAAAGAAAAGACAATAAATGGAAAAAAGCACTGATTTTTTTAGTTTTATTGGCTATTTTAGGAGTGCTGACTAATTCGGTACGTAAGGTTTATTTGAAAAAACAAGATGCAGAAAAAGCCCTGGTTCGCATGGAGAAGGAATTAGATGAACTACAAAATAGAAAAATTTTTTTACAAACATCTCTAGATAAACTCTCTACTGAAGAGGGGATGGCTTTTGAGATTCGTAAGAAATTCAATGTAGCTGAGGTGGGGGAGAGTGTAGCTATAATTGTTGAAGAAAGAAACTCCGAAAATTCTGTCCAACCCCAAATTTCTACCTGGCAAAAAATCAAAGATTTTATGCTAAATTTATTTCATTAGCGGGTATAGTTTAGTGGCAGGACGCGACCTTCCCAAGGTTGAGACGCGAGTTCGATTCTCGCTACCCGCACAAAATGGTAATATAAAATCATGAAAATAATCAGGAAAATCACAATTCTCGCTGTTTTGATTGTAATTATAATTCTAATCTTCTCCCAAACTGCTGTTGGTGAAGATTTTTTAGATAATCTTTTGGGTGTTGGTTTTAGTCCTAAAGCTTGTGATTACGCTGAGGGTATGATTATTCTCGTCAAGCCAGTGGCTACTGGAACTGGTGATGGCAGATTTGAAGCAGGGGATATTGTAGAGATACGAGACGCGGGCAAGATATGTGCTGAATATGGAGACAAGATAATAGTGAGCAAAAAAGAAAAAACTAGACTCCTGCCTTTATATTATCCTCATAAACTTACACCAGAACAAATAGCAGAAATGACCGCTTCTGAAATAGAGGAAGTGGAAGAACTATCACCAGATGGCAAAGAGACGATAAATATTGAAAGAATAGTAAAGGTGAGAACCAAAGGTGTGGATTATACAGCAGTCCTTAATGAGAATGAGATTGACAAAGTTTCCAACTTTGAAGACATCAAAAGACTGCCTCAAATTGAATTAAATATCATAAGGGAAAAAACAGAAGAAGAAAAAGCGGTCGTAGCGATAGCTGATTATCAACCTAAAGACAAAACTCTTTGGCAAAAGTTTGTAGATGTAATGAGACCAACTGCTTATGCGTTGAGTGAGACAATAATTGATGTAGATACTGGTGGAACTGGAAGTTACGCAACGCTCAATGCCGCTATAGCTGCTGAACAAGATGATCTAACTATCTCTGATGTGCAGCTTACTTTTACTTGTCGAGCCAGTGATGATAGCGCGGATGAAGCGGCAGTTAATGTAGACGGTTATACTGTTGACTCAACCCGTTATATTAAAATCTGGACTGATCCATCTGGGAGTGATAGACACGAGGGGGTATGGGACATTGGTAAATATCGTCTGTATTTAACTCCAACAAGCAATGGTGAATATATGTTTTATATTAAAGAGAGCTATACTATTATCGATGGACTGCAAATTTATGAAAACATTGGTTCATATTATGGTTCTTGTGTTCGGATGGACTATCCAGCTATTAATATAATTTTCAAAAACAATATAGTACACGGCGAGGGAACGAATGCCTATCGAGGAATATATGGTCCTGATTATGGTAAAGCGTCTATATACAACAATACTATTTATAATTTTCAGGGTGGTGGTAGTGCAGGATCGGGAATAAGTGTCGCTACAGATAATGCTACAAATTACAATTATTATTACAATAATACGATTTTCGGTTGTCGCAATGGTGTCTATGATGCGGGTAATAATAATTCAGTATTGAAGAACAATATTTCAATGAATAACATCAGTGTGGATTATTCTGCTGTTACTTTTGGCACTGCTGATAAAAATGTTTCTTCTGACGCTTCTGCACCCGGCACGACAGTAGCCACTGGCAAAACAAGCTATGGAGATTATTTTACTGACTATACTATTTACGACTTCCACTTAAAAGGCACAGGATTAAGTTTGTTTGGAATATCGGGAGATGATTTAAGCGGCACCTTCACCGACGACATTGACGGAGACACTAGAAGCACTTGGGATGTGGGGGCAGATGAGTATGTGGCGGCGGGGGGAGAGGAAGGATCATCAGCGACCTCAAGTGTAAAGGTAAAGGGGGAGACAAATGTGAGAGGAGGAGT
>JAFGCQ010000028.1 GCA_016932555.1 Candidatus Zambryskiibacteriota bacterium | reverse complement strand
GCGATGACAGCGATAATTGAAATAACTACTAAAAGTTCAATAAGAGTAAACCCAAAATTACGAATTTTTTTTATGTTTATCTTCATATTATGCATTTAATTACAATAAAATAAGTAACTACTAAATTTACAACAAAATTGGCTAACAGTATTGCTTTAGTAGAAGTTGGTAAATTTACTTTATTTTTCATAGCATTTTTATTAATAATAAAATTATTTATTACATATATTAAATAATTTTATTCCATATGAGTCAAAGATTTTGTGGATAAGTTTTTGGCAAGTTGCGGATATTTTTTTAGTTCAAAATCTTGAGAGATAATGTTTGACGTTTCAGTGCGAGCAGCCTCGACCATTTTGATATTTTTAAGGGCTTCCATGGCGAGGTCGGAAATGCCCCATTGCTTAGCGCCAGCTAGGTCACCGGCACCTCTTTGTTGGAGATCTTTTTCGGCTAATTCAAAACCATTTTTAGCGTTAACGAATGATTTTAAACGAGTGATAGTTTTAGGGGATTTAGTATTAGCAAAAACGAAACAGTATGGTTTATGAGAACTTCTTAAAATTCGACCACGAAGCTGGTGCAGCTGAGCTAGGCCGAATCTTTCGGCGTTTTCTATGATAATAACAGTAGCGTTTGGGATATTGACTCCCACTTCTACTACCGAAGTAGCCACTAGAATGTGAGTTTTGCCGTCTTTAAAATTGTTCATCACTTCTTCTTTCTCTTTAGGTTTTAATTTTCCGGTAACTGTTCTAACTTTAAAATCAGGAAAAATTTCCTTTTGCAATCTTTCGGCCTCTGATTTTACCGATCTGGCGTTTATGGCAGTTTCTTTGTCGGGGTCCGGATCATTTATGCGAGGGCAAATCACAAAAGCTTGCCGACCGGTCTCAAGTTCCTCTCTAATTTTTTTATAAACCGCTTCTCTTTCGTGAGGCAAAACTATTTTAGTCTCCGGCAATTGCCGACCGGCGGGTAATTCATCTAGGAGTGACAAATCAAGATCCCCAAATAAAGTTAAAGCTAGAGTGCGGGGAATAGGTGTTGCTGTCATACTCAAAAGATGTGGCGCAATATCATGTTTACGGCGGAGTTGCATTCTTTGTTTAACGCCAAACCTATGCTGTTCGTCAATTATTATAAAAGCCAGATTTTGAAACTTGACGGTTTTTTGAATGAGAGAATGAGTACCAATAAGGATAGGAATTTCACCATTTGCTACCCATTTCAGAAGCTGAGATTTTGAAATATTGGTCCAGTTATTGCGATCAGACTTGGAAGGAAATTTTTTGGCACCGCTAGAGGTAATCAGTCCCACTGAGATTTTATATTTAGCGAAGTATTCTATAAAAGATTCAAAATGTTGATTGGCTAATATTTCAGTCGGTGCCATGTAAGCCGTTTGCAAACTTCCGTAAGTTTGCAAACGGCCTTGATTGGAGTCGAAGGGTCTGCTCATTGCTACTGCATAAGCGGCTGTCACTGCCACAGCAGTTTTCCCGGAACCAACATCACCTTCTAAGAGTCTAGACATAGGATAACCTTTCTTAAAATCTTCTAATATTACTTCTACAGAATTTTTCTGAGCTCTGGTCATGAGAAATGGAAAAGTTTTAGTAAATTGAACTATTTCTTTATTAGATTTAGATATCACAAAAGCTTTTTCTTTTTGGGTGATATATTTCTCTCTCTGTCGATCAAGTTGGATGAAAAATATTTCTTCAAAAGCAAATCTTTTTCTGGCTACTTCAGCATCCTCTTTTTTTCTAGGGAAATGTACCCAGATTAAAGCGGTTTTTAGAGGAGGCAGGTTGTATTTCTTTAAAATCTTACTGGGAACAGGATCTTCTATTTTTTCTAAAAGACCGGTTTTGATTATTTTTTGCAGGGTATGATAGATCCAATTAGAAGTTAACCCCCGGCTCTCGCGGTAAACCGGAGTAAGATTGCTACGATTATCTCCGAAAAGAGATTCTGAGGTACCCTCAGGCAATTCTTTAACCTTTTCTATTTTCGGATTGGAAAAATATGATTCTTGATTTGATTTTTTTTGGCTCACCCGACCTTCAAGTCGAACCAGACTTCCTTCAGCATACATTTTTGCGATATAGGGCTGATTAAACCAAACAATCTTTATTTTGCCGGTAGCATCTTCCAATTCAGCTGATGATATCGCTACACGAGTGCGGTAAGTTTTTGAAGTCTTAAGTTTACTAATTTTGCCAAAAACTATTACCTGTTCGCCAGCAATTAAATATTCAATGGTTTTAATAAGTCCAGCTTCACCGTAACGAGCAGGAAAATAATGCAGCAAATCTCTTGCGGATTTAAGCTTCATTTTAATTAACGCTTTTTTTTGAAAAGGGTTAAGTCTTGAAATTTTTTCGATCGGTGTATCGGGTTTGATTTGATTTGTCATTTATTCTAAAAATGTTCCATCTTCAAAAATCGCATCCGGAGGTAGAACTTTGTTTTCATATGTTGGGCAGGGTGCAAACTCACAATCAGGCAGTACTCGGCCGACATAAGTGCCATCGGGGCAAAGCTTAGCATCGGCAATGCAGGCTATCGGTTCTTCTTTAGATTTGTCGTTGGGATTTACATATTCTTCCGGTTCTGGATTATAGATATATAAAATCCCACCAACTATAAATACTGCGATTATAAATATAACAACAAATATCGGATTTTTCATAGGCGGAGAGTGAGGGATTCGAACCCTCGAGGGGCTTTGAGACCCCTACCTCGTTAGCAGTGAGGCGCTTTCGACCACTCAGCCAACTCTCCATTATTCTAAGCTTACACGAAATTTACACCTTTTTCAAAAAAATAATCTTAAATTTATTGTTATTGGTTTTGGATGTAATATTGATATAATTAAAATATGGTAATAGATACTTGGAAAATAAAGGATAAAAAACCAGTTCAAATCCAAAATAATCAAAAACTGGAAGAAAATAAAAGATTTATGTATAGAGTTTATAGCTGGATGTTTTTAGGTCTTATAGTATCTGGTTTTACTGCTT
The DNA here is from genome assembly GCA_016932555.1 of Candidatus Zambryskiibacteriota bacterium. Taxonomy (GTDB): domain Bacteria; phylum Patescibacteriota; class Minisyncoccia; order Phycocordibacterales; family WO2-35-19; genus WO2-35-19. The sequence goes on along the minus strand of JAFGCQ010000028.1, from coordinate 1,572 downwards.
ATGTAGTGGCTTCGGAACCTACTTTATATAAATTTGTTGTATCAAAACTTGGTTTTTACTCTATTATGACAATAGGTATCCTAATAATTGTTATCTTGAAAATCTTCCTAAATAGAATTAATGCGAATCTGGTGGGGTTTCTATTCCTACTCTATTGCTTTACGGTAGGACTTCTAACCTCCATGATATTTCTGATTTTTACTATTGAGTCAATTGGCAAAGTCTTTTTCTTGTCGGCAAGCATGTTTGGCATCGCCAGCGCATATGGGTATATGACTAATAGAGATCTAACAGCAGCTGGAAATATCCTTAGAATGGGCTTTCTTGGCATAGTAATATCTTTTTTAATAAATATCATCTTAGGCAGTCCAGTCGCTGATTATGCTATATCTATAGCTGCTGTAGCTGTTTTTACTGGTTTTACTTCATATTACACGCAAAGAATTAAAAGCCACAATATTATCGGAAATGAAGGTACACCAGAAGATCAAAAAGAAGCGGTCTTTGGAGCTTTGTTACTTTACCTAGCATTTCTTAACATGTTCGTCAATCTCCTTAAAATTTTCGGTAAACGCCGGTCTTAAAAAATAATGAGCCAGAAAATGAAAGCTAAGAGAATCCGATAAATACCAAAGGGGATAAAATCATGCTTTTTAATAAAAGAGAGCAGGAATTTTATGGAGATAAAAGCAACAATAAAAGAAACAACAAATCCTATAGCTAAAGTCCAAAACTCATCTATCGAGAAGGATTTATAGTTTTTATAAATATCCAAACCGCTGGCCGCTACCATTGTCGGCACTGCCAGGAGAAATGAAAATTCCACGATAGTCTTCCTTTTAAGTCCAGCGAGAAGCCCGCCGACAATGGTAGCGGCGCTGCGCGAAACTCCGGGAATTATAGCCAAAGATTGGCAAAATCCAATCCAAAGAGATTTTTTATAAGATATTCTAGCTAAAGCATCTTCTTTTTCTATATGTAGCACTTCCTTTATGGTACCAAAGTTTATTTGGGAAGCTCGCTTCCTCTTATACCAAAGTTCAAAGCCTATAAGAGCAAAGCCGCCCAAAAAGAGAGCAAAGAGTACTACTGCTTCGTTGTCTAGAAGATAAGTTTTGATGATTTTGTATAAAGCCAGACCAATAATACCAGTAGGAATAAAAGCGACGACAAGACGCTTCAGAACCTCAATATTTAAAAAAGAGCGCCAATAAAGGGCGATAACAGAAAGGATAGCGCCAAGCTGGATGATGATCTCGAAACTTTTCAAAAAGTCAGATTGCTCAATTTTTAAAATCTCGCTAACCAAAATAAGATGGCCAGTGGAAGATATAGGCAAAAACTCGGTAATACCCTCTATGACACCCAAAACAAGGCTTTGAATAATTTCCATAGTTTTAGTATAACATTAATGGATATTGTTTTGTTTTAATTCATATGACACAATCTAAATATGGAATCTTTATCTAAATCAGACACCTCGAGAGAAACTCAATCAGGAACTAAAACTCTTGAGGAAATACAAAGTATCCAAAAAGGGCGATCTCTGGAATCTTTAAGCATCCAGGAACT
>JAFGCQ010000027.1 GCA_016932555.1 Candidatus Zambryskiibacteriota bacterium | reverse complement strand
TTGGTTTCAGCCCATCTTTCTTAAGAAATAATGATTTAAAAATCATAACAAAAAATACGTATTTTAATACGTATTTTTTGATGGGGTCAGGAACTGACCGCTCTTATAACTATATTTGAAGATCGGCCGTATATGACCATGTTAAAGGAAAAAATCGCAGTAATCAAGAAGGTTCAGAAAGAATACAACTATTATCCAGCTAATTAGGTGATCTGGGATTTGTTGCCCTTTTCTACCCACTGTTTGCCCCTGTGGCGAGCGATTGGGAGGAAATAAGAGATTGATACTCCTAAAACGAGATTGAGAGAATTTGACCAATTTGTGAGATTATTTGGATTTCAGCTTAGCCTGCTCTTCTAAATAATTTAAAAGACTACACCTAACAATATTCTCAAACCAATATCCGTATGGCAGTTTTTTGGAAGCCGGGACTTTTCTATTATCAACAATCATACCCAAACTGGGATCTGTATCCCACATTTCGCCCCCATGTAAAATCTGGCTTAAATACATCGCCTCGCCGTTATGAAGATATTCGGATCGAGCATCGTAAATCTTTTTTAAAGTCTTCGGCAAATCTTTTTTGCTTATTTTTACGTGCTTAGCTTTCCAATTTCCTCCTTTAAAACAGCCCGTAGAATATTTTTCAATAAATCGGATAAACTTGAGCTTAGATTTTTCTATTTTTATTAAGTTTTGCTTATTAACTTTCAAAATTTCTCTTAATTGTTTTGATTCTCCTTCGGATAAGTTTACCTTATCAAAAAGTTTTTTGAAATCACAATCATTTAATGGGTTATCTTTCTTTTTTAAAGCCATGCTCTTAGATAGTGCCTCAACAGAGGAAACTAATCTTATGAAAATCATTTCTTGGTCTATTCCTACTTCTTTCAACGCCTTAGCGTAATGATAGGATGATAATATTATAGCTTGATGTTTTTCAGAACTAATTTTTTTAATTGAATTTAGAAAATCCGCTAAACCAATGGCAAAATTTCTTTTCCTGTTGTCTTTTAATATTTGGGGATGGATTAAACTGTTGCAAGATTTGTAAATGAATTTATTATCTGTCTTTATTTTTAAGCCGTGATTTGTAAGCTCGCCAGAATAACTGGCAACTAAATAAAATCTGCATTGGAAAAATAAAGAAAAGAGAGAAAGCAATTCTCCCAAGATACCATCTCTAAAATAATATCCTTTTTTATCAGCCTTATCGTTATAATAAGGTTCTTCTAATTTCGCGTGTTGAATTCTTATAAGATAATGGCGAAGTCCGTCTTTATTCTTTTCTAATGTCAGCCCTCCGCATAGAATTTTACCATTATCATAATCCAATACCCCGGGGACATGGCACTCGGTTGCAATTTCGTGTTCTATAAAATAAGAATCTTTGTCAGATTTTTGCAGTTTCTCTATGTTCCTAATCCAGGCCATTCGATTATCATTTTTTGTTGCCATTTTTTTTATTATTTTTCTTCAACTTAATTTTGAATTTATTTCTATACTGAAAATCGTGCATTTTTTCTACAAAATTTATTTTTCTCTCGGCAAAATGGTCTTCCTCTGGCATAAGAAAACCTTTTATCTTTTTATCCAGCCATATAGAAGCCTTCTCGCAAGAGAATAAAACTAAAAAGAAAAGCAAAACAATAGAAGGATTTGATAATGAAAATTCCCCAGCTATCCAGAGATGACCTAAAAAGATAGCGGATGGTAAAGCAATCAGTAAAAAAGCAAAAAGAATGTTTTTTGAGATATAAAAATATTTAAAAAATGGCTCGATATTCTTTTTTTCGTCTTTTGGTAAATTTTCACCTTTGCTGTAATGATATTTATCGATTGATGTTTGAATACGCTCATAGCGCGAGTCAGATAACCAAAATAAAATCCTCAATGTCCTATCTGCGAACCAATTAAGTATTCGTTTTAAGAACAACCTATCAGAAAGATGATTTGCCGCCAAAATATCTGCAAATTCATTCAAGGTAAAACTTTTATTTGTCGGCTGATGAATAACTTTTTGAGTAGTTTCATCAAATGTAAATTCTCCACCGTCTGAAACAAAGTTCGTAATTTTTTTATTGTATTCTTCGCCATCGCTGATAATATAATTGGTTGAATCTTCTCTCTTTTCCGGCTTGGTCATATCTACCGAATAGAAAAATTTTTGATTAAGAATGGCAATCTTAATAAACATCCGCCTATTATCTTTGTTATAAACTGTATTTTCTGGATAGCGTCTAATCAAAGAAAATCCCAATTCATTTTGAAAGGGAGTGATAGACTCATCCGAATCCTGTAATGTATAAAGATTTTTAAATTCTTCACTTGTCATATTTATATTTATCCCAAAATAATCTGTTCAACTTTTTCTTTGGCTTTTTGCAGGTTATTATTAGCTTCGTCTTTTAATTTTTGGGCTTGGGAGTAATAAGAGTTTATTTTTTCCACGATTTTATTTTGAATCGCTAAAGGAGGCACTGGAACATCAAAATTCTCAATTGTGCCAATAGTAATATTGCCCTGTATGGCGCCAATTTTCTCTCTCTCGGTTAGTAGCTTATTTAATTTGTTATTAAGCCAGACAGAAACAAACTCTTTGTTGATTTCATTATTCAAGCAAAATTTAATCATAAACGAACCGAAAGCAAAACCGTCTACTTCTTCTGGCACAACTGACACTATGCCGACTGTTCCACTTCGGGATATAAGCAGATCACCGGCTTTAACAAAAGCGTTGCCCAATTCTTTGCGAAAGTTTTCTGGCAGATAAACCACATCTGACAAATCAACATAATTCGGTTTTAAGTTTAAAATGCGAAGCAAAGGAATCCCGCCATCCACGTAAGCGTTAGAAGTGGACGCGCCATAATGAATTTTGGTAATGAAATCTTTTAGCTTTTGAGTTTTGTATTTACTCTGCCTTATTATCTGCTCAACATCTTCTAAAAACGGTTGCCAGTATTCAGCGTCAACTCGATTATTCTCAACTTTGTCACTCATCACCTCAAAAACCATATCTCGTTTAATGTCCGGGGCCTTAATGCCAAGCTGATCTAAAACATAAATATCAATAGACTCAAGCAACTTGCCGGCCTCGACCTCCTTTTCTTTTTTATCCTGATATGCTTTTGTCATCATCTCCACGATTTTGTTTTGGATTGAAAGTGGTGGGAGTGGAATTTTAATACTGCCGACTTCTTCAAGATTTATATTTGCCCTCGCAACAGGTCTTTTGATTTTGTTTAACTGATTTTGTCCGATTGTTGAAAGTAAGTATTCTTTAATATACTCGGGGTTAACATCTTTATTTACTCTGACTATAGCAATAGCCTGATTGATATTTGCTTCTTGTTCATAATCATATAAAGAAACTTGGCCGATTGTAGCCCCCACAATAGCTATAAGCACATCTCCTTTTTTAAGCTGAGATGATTTAAGTTTCTTTTGATGAATATCCTCTTTTATATAGAGTAAATCATCAAAATTGATATTCTTATCTGCGTTAATGTCACCGCTACGGATAAAAGGAATCCCTACCTCTTTATTAGTGTAGGCATCTCCACCAGATAAGGGAGTAGCACCGCTGGAAATTTTTTCTGCTATATCCTTTAATGTTTTTACTTGATGTTTGCCATCAACAAAAGCTTTTTCCAATATTTTAAATTCTGGTCGATAAAATGAAGGGTCAATTCTTCCCTCGATCTCGCTACTCCAAACAGTAAAAACCTGCGGGTCTAATTGTTGAGTTTTAGTTTGAGTCATAATTTTTATTATCTGAATTTGCGCCTTTTTGTGTTTCCTCTGGTTTTAAAGGGTTATTATCATTATCTGAATTATTATCCTGATTATTGTCGCTCTCATCTCCCGAAGATGATCGCAATGGTTGTTGCTCGCCGATATGTTTTTGTGTTTTGTTGTTGTCGTCTATCATATGAGATTAATTATTAATAAAAATAGTAAATCTAAGATAAGAAAAAAGTATGCTATTTTAGTCAGAGTCGTTTTTCTGTAAAGAAGTGTCTTAGCTTCAGAATAACAATCCCTTAACCTTAAATGTTTGTAATTCAAATATTTTTCCCAATTATTGGGTGAGTTATTTACAAATATTTCATCAACTTTTGTATGCGTGGCCAGCTTCTTTGATAATATGTTATAAAAAGCAAAACCGATTGAAATAATGGTTAGTAAAGAAAAAATAATTTTTTGCCAAAATAATAAATCATCTATATTGCCAAAAATTAATCCCATAAGAACACCGGCAAATCCTAAAGCAAACGATGACTTTGTATTCTCGTTTTCTATACTTTGAATAGCGTCTTTCAAATCACTTTCCTGAATTGCTATTGCGTCTTGTTTAATTTTTACTAAATTTTCATTTTCCATATTTTTGTCCATTTTCATACCCCCCTGCAAATGGCAAATGGGATAAATTGCCTATAAAGTGACTATTTTCTAACTTCTATTTTCGTTTAAATGCAAATGAGATGGTCTTTAAATTGCTAGCACGACATCTATGTCATACTAAATATTTAGTGCGACATATTCTTAATTTTATGTCGTTTTAAAATTTGCTTCTAATTGCTTCTAATGATAATGACGACAAATTCTGCCTAAAATACCCGAAAATAAGAGGCTTTTTTAACTTGCTTCTAATTGCTTCTAAAAATTGGCCTCATAATAAGTGCTCTTGGATTCTCCCACGCTATGCAGTAATCCCATCTTTTGCATTTTGCTTAAATCGTAATTAATAGTCTGTCTGGGAGTGTCAGATATTATCTCCTCGCATTTTTTAGCAGTGATAGTTTTATTTTCAACCAGATACTCCCAAATTTTAATTTGCCTCTCATTCAGTTTACTTAACTTTTGCCCGAGTAAAATAACTTTAAAGCTGTTTGATGTATTTTTGAATATTGGAGGAAGTAAATTCCATTTTTGCATTTCATTAAAAACGATATCAATGCCACGTCCGTATTCTTCTAAATAATCAAGTTCTTTTAGGCGAGCCGCAATTATTTCGTTTCGACTAACTTGCGCATCTTTAATATTTTCTATGGTAACTCCGGGAGGCAAACAACCAGGATTAAAAACTTCTATCCTATCCGCGAAAATATTTATTTGAGTGTAAGTTTCTGTAATTTTATAATCTCTGTGAATCACCGCATTGGCCACAACTTCTCTGATTGCTTTTTCCGGGTATTCATAACGCTCAATTCGTTTAGTGCCAACTATTTCCGCACTTTTCCTAATATTTCTTAAAACAAATTTTTGCATATCATCTATTTGATCATCAAGAGTGCCATTAATATCCATACTGTCTATTATGTCGGTGGCCACATTTGAACCCTGATATTTTACACATCTAATAATATATCTGCTAAATCGTTGTCTGTTTTGGGGCTTCTCTTTGGAAAAAATTAAAAAACCGGCGAGTGTTGGTTTTTGCGAATTGCCAAAACTATCGGCAATACCCAAATTTTTCAGTAATTCAAAATTGATTTCTTCTATTGAACTGCGCCTTTTTGTTCTTTCGCCGCTCTTGATTAATAGTTCCAATATTTTATCTTTTGATAAATCTTCAAGCGAAGTTTCTTCCGCCACAGTAATATCAAATTTAAACTTTTTGGAATTATCAATTAAACTTCTCATTTCATCATCTGTCATTTTTCTGTCAGTATTTCCGTCTCTGATGTATGCACCATTCGGCATGCCAGCCGGCTTATAATAACAGGGTTTAAATTGATCTGGGCATTCTGGTATAAAAACCGCCAAAATCGTCTTGCCTTCAATTTCAAGAATATGATAATTGGGACGAATAATAAAACTCATTTCATTGTTTACCAAATCGCCAATTTTTTCTTGCAGATTATCAAGTATGTCAGTTCCCATTATCTTTATCTTATGCTTTTCTTTATCTTCCAAAATCCCAAAAACAATAATTCCACCGCCAGGCCTATGAGAAAAAGCGGATATTGATTTCCATGTGCTTTTTGGTAAACCGCCACGAGCGTCTTTGAATTCAACGCTATTGGTTTCGGTCTTATGTTTAATTGCTTCTTCAATTAATTTTTGAATTTCTTGTTTATCCATATTCTAAAGATTATTTTTACTTTTAAACTTTTTAAATTCCTCGCAGATTTTATCAAGATCGTTCTTTTGGTCTTTGCGACCTGTGGCGTCATAGCCAATATGTTCGGCAATGGCCATAAAGATTGGGTATTTACCGAGCCTTTCGTTTTCTTCCTTTTTGCGGACAAAAACCAAAGACGATTTAACTCCGGCGCCGAAATGAGTAAAAGCGAATTGGGGCAAGCTGACCACTGCCAGAATTTGTGTCTTTTCCATTAAATAATCACGAACATACTGCAGGCTGGAATTAGTCAAAATACCGTCTGGCAAAACAATAGCCATCTGACCAACTCCGGGTTTTAGAAAATTCACACACCGTTCAATAAAAAGAATCTCGGTTTTTTGATTAGCTCTGCCTTTCTTGCCATTTTTGCCAAAGAAAAACTTTTCTAAATATGGATGCTCGCTGGCTTTAACATTAGCGCCAAAGGGAGGATTGGTAACGATAATATCAAAACGGTTATTATCAAAGCCGGGATTTTTGCGGTTCATCTTATCAATATCTTCCAAAGCGTCAAAACCAATAACATTGGTGTGGCCGTCATCATGAATAATCATATTCATTTTAGCCACCCGAGCAATTGAATCGTTAATTTCAATACCAAAGAGATTGTTGGCCGCGAAATTATGCCAATAGCGATATTTCTCGGCTTCATCACTGCCGAAATATTCTTCGGCGTCATTTCTGACTTTATCTAAAGCATGTAAGAGGAAGCCGCCAGAACCGCAGGCCGGGTCCAAAACTAAATCATCATTTTTAATATCCATCATCTTAATGGCAAAATTGACGATTTCTCTGGGAGTAAAGTATTGACCGCTTTTACCTTTAAAGAAGTCCTCCATAAACTGCTCAAAGGCCACGCCTTTAGTATCAAGATCAGTTTTGTTTAATGAAAGTGATTGCAAGTGCTCAACTACAGTGTAAAGTTCTTCCGGGTCTACTTTTAAGCTCTCCTTAAAAACCTCAGGGTCTTTTTCTTTTGCTTCCTGATAAATGCCATCAATTCTCTTAAATACGCTTTCAGCTGGCTCGTGGGTCTTGATTTGGAAGTCATAATACTCACCATCTTTGCGACCCTTCTTTTCATCCCGAATTTTTACAAAGATAATTTTGGCCAATTCATCAAAAGCAACTGTCGGATTTCTTTTGCCTCCGGCCCAAAGAGTGTCATGTGATTTTTTAAGAGCGCGAATTAATTCCTGCTTATCCAAAACCTTTAAATCCCAGTTAGGGTCGCCTTTTTTGTATCTAAATTCCTCAATTTTTCCGTAGGAAATTGGAATGTCGGTGATAATAGCTTTTTCTGGCGTTTTGTCGTTCCATTTCTCGGTTTCCATTGCTCTGCGAGTATTACCAGCAACACAAATAGCAAACGGGGCTTTTAATACCCGGGCATTGGCAATCGCCTGCTTAGTAGCTTGTTCAAACTCGGCATCAGTAATGCCGTCTTTTTTGCACTCAACCACAATATAAGGGATTTTTTGTTCGTCATCTTTATAAATTACAATATCAGCATATCTTTCCGGCGTTCGGTCGGGCATTTCCACTTCCAGCTCAATTCGTTTGGCCGGGTAATTGTATTTTTCAATTAAATCAAAATAATACTCGGCCCGAACTTTTTCCTCCGGGTCGGAAAAATTATATTTTTTACCGCTGGCATTGTATTTAATCTTTTTGCCGTCCAGCGCAAAATATCCTTTGCTTTGGCCAAGCTCTAAATATTCCTCTGGCTCTGAAACGACTTTTTCTTTTTGTGGTTCGTAAATAGTGCTCATAATTTTTATATTAATTTGTGCTCTTTGAAGCTAAAATAATTATTTTTAGTAACAATAATGTGATCAATGATATCAATGCCTAAAATTTTGCCTGACTCTATTAATCTTTGAGTAATTGTTTTGTCTTCCTCTGATGGCTTAGCGTCATCTGATGGATGATTGTGAGCGACAATTATTTGGGCGGCAGTATGCCTGATTGCCGGCTCAAACACTTCTCGCGGATGGACTAAATTGGCATTCAAAGAGCCGACTGAAATTATTTCTCTTTTTATCTCCTGATTGCGAGCGTCTAAAAAGAAAATGACAAAATGCTCTTTTTTATTATCCCTAATATCTTTTAATTCTTGCCAAACATCTTTGGGAGTTAAATAAATTTGGCTTTTCTTGTTTTGTAAAAGCCTTCGTCCAAGCTCAAAACAAGAAACAATTTCACAGGCCTTAGCCGAACCCAAACCAAAAGTATTTTTTAATTCCTTAACACCTGCCTTAGCCAAACCATCACCGCTAAATTTGCCTAAAATTTTTCTGGACATTTCAACTACATTTAAACCTTTACCGCCTGTCCGTAAAAGAATAGCCAAAAGCTCTGAATTGGATAATTTCTCGGGTCCGTATTTTTCCAGCTTTTCTCTTGGCCGTTCAATTTTAGGCAAATCTTTTATCTTCATAGTATTTTATATCTCGTGCCTCGGCCCATACCAATGCGTTCAACTTTCTTGAGGCGAATTAATTTGTCCAATGCTTGATTAACGGTCGGCCGGGCGATTTTGGTTTTATCGGCAATCTGGCCGGGAGTGGCTTCTTTGGTTTTGGTTAAATACTCCAACACGGCCAATTGCTTTGACGATAAAATCTGATTAATGTTTTTGTGGAATTTTTTCTCATTGATTGACTGCTTAACTATCTGCTCAACTTCTTTGTCCGTAACATTTATACCCGACATTCTAAGAGAGGAGGCCGTGCTTTCAATCAATGTTTTTCTTTTCATCTCTTCCAGATATTTGGGATT
>JAFGCQ010000026.1 GCA_016932555.1 Candidatus Zambryskiibacteriota bacterium | reverse complement strand
TTCTCTTTTATAATAACTGCAGGTAATTTGCTGCGGGGGGGGGTCTTAATTGTGTTCATAAATGAAAAATAAAATAATAACTTATCAAGATATTATAGCAGTTAAAAATTTATATACTTCTTGGCAGGAATTTTTACCTGGCAAGAAAAATAAAAACGATATTGCGGAATTTTCTCTAAATTTATCAGGGAATATCTTTAAACTACATCGTGATTTAAAAGATAAAAATTATAAACATGACGATTATACGGCCTTTAACATCTCTGACCCTAAACCTAGAGACATTCACAAAGCTAGTGTTAAAGACAGACTTTTACATCATGCTGTCTATAGAATAATTTATCCGTATTTTGATAAACTATTTATCTTTGATTCATATTCTTGTAGAAATTTTAAGGGTACCCATAAAGCTTTGAAGAGATTTGAAAAATTAAATAGAAAAGTTTCTCAAAATAACACCAAACAGTGTTGGATATTGAAGTGTGATATCAAAAAGTGTTTCGCATCCATAGATCAAAAGATTGTAATTAGAATTATGAAAAAATTTATTAAAGATCAGAACATAATTTGGCTTATAGAAAGAATCATAAACAGCTTCAAGAGTTTTGATGAGTTCAAGGGTTTGCCTTTGGGTAATCTGACATCACAAATTATAGTCAATATTTATCTCAATGAATTAGATCAATTTATTAAGAATAAATTGAAAATAAAATACTACATGAGATACGCTGATGATTTTGTAATATTCTTTCGAGATAAAGATTATCTTTGGGAATTAGTACCAAAAATCTCAAATTTTCTCGATGAAGAACTAAAATTAAAACTTCATCCTCACAAACTCTTTGTCCAAACCTTATCCTCTGGAGTTGATTTCTTAGGTTGGGTACATTTTCCGAGACACAGAGTTCTTAGAACTGCAACTAAAAGAAAAATGTTTAGAAATATAAAGTTAAAAACAGACGAAAAGATCGAAGACACAATCAATTCATATTTAGGAATGTTAAAATGGGGGAACGGGCGTAAGTTAGGAAATGAAATAAGAAATAAGCAATAAAAACAATCTATTGTTTTATTTCTCAAAATCTTTTTGATTTAATCCGGATTGTCTCAGAATTGATTTAAAAGTTCCGATAGGGATACCTCTTTTGCGAGCGGGGATAATCACTGTAAATTTTTCTTTTCTCATTTTTATATGACTGCCCTTTTGGGATACAAAATAAAATCCGTTCTTTTCTAGAACGGAAATTATATGTTTGGAAGAATATAACTTAGGCATAGCAAAAGGTCTGTTTTTCTACCCGAACGTTCTTTATAGGAATAAAAGAAGATTTTGGAGCGTCTTCAAAATACAACTCTAGGGCTTCACCTAAGTTTTTCAAGGCTTCTTTTTTAGTATTGCCGAAACTGGATACATCTGGAGAAATGCATTGAGCCACAAATTTTTTGCCTTCTTTCCAGACGATATTTTGTAAAATTATCTTTTTCATTTTCATATTCTTAATTTACATCTTTACTGACTATAAATCAAGTTTAATAGTTACCTTTCTTCTTTAAATTTAGCGCGGATTTGTTTGAGGATTTCGTCGGAGATTTTTTTATTTTCGCGGTCCTTGAGGAATTGGCGAGTGGCATCATAGCCACGACCAAGAGGAGTATCGCCAAATTTATAAGACGCACCAGATTTTTGAATAATCCCATATTTTTCTCCCAGAGCCAAAAGTTCGCCCTCGCGGGATATACCCTCGTTGTACATAAGATCAAATTCGGTCTGCTTGAAAGGTGCAGCGACTTTGTTTTTAACTACCTTGACTCTTACTCGGCCGCCCATTATCTCATCGCCTTTCTTGATCTGGGCAATTCTCCTGATATCTAACCTGACGCTAGTGTAAAACTTAAGGGCTTTGCCTCCTGGAGTAGTCTCCGGATTGCCAAACATAATGCCAATTTGCATCCTGATTTGATTTATGAAAATGACCGCAGTTTTTGAACGGGCCACAATAGCGGTGAGCTTGCGCAACGCTTGCGACATAAGCCGAGCTTGTTTGCCAACATGATAGGCACCCATGTCGCCCTCGATTTCATCTTTAGGAGTGAGAGCGGCTACAGAGTCAATAACAATAACATCAATTTTCCCTGAACGCACCAGCGAGTCTACAATCTCCAGTGCCTGTTCTCCGTTATCGGGTTGAGAGATAAGTAAGTCTTGAATTTTTACACCTATTTTCTCGGAATATTCCGGGTCCATCGCATGTTCGGCATCTATAAAAGCACAAATGCCTCCTGTTTTTTGGGCTTCAGCAATAATGTGCAAGGCTAAAGTGGTTTTACCGGAAGATTCTGGACCAAATATCTCAACAATTCTGCCTCTTGGAACACCACCAACACCAAGAGCATTGTCCAAACCTAATGAACCTGTGGAAATGGCATTAATGTCTACGTGAGGCTTTTCGCCCAAAGTCATTATGGAATCGTCGCCAAATTTGGTTTTGATTTCTCTGATGGCGTCCTCCACTTCGGAACTTCTACCTTTTTTCTCAATTGATTTTTGTATTTCTGTTTTTTTCTTTACCATATTTTTATTGGCTATCGATCTTATAATAAACTTTTATAGTTTCTTTGGTTTCGTTTTTGAATCGGTCTTTAGCCTTGATTTCTATCACATTTGAACCTGGAGAGAGCAAAAGTTTTTCTTCAAAAATTCCTTCTGTATTTATAAATATAGGTCTTTCATTAAGACTGATGAAAGCTATATTTTTGGCTCTACCATTTACAGTAATAACATTTTTTTTAGTTTCAGTATCTTTTAAGGGGTTAAATATTTCTATGGTCGGACCAAGAATTAAGCTTCGAGCGTTAAATAATCCATAAGCTATTAAAAGACATATCGAAATTGTTATTACGAAAACTTTTAAGCTGAAACCTTTTTGGTTTTTGATGATATTTTTTAATTTACTCTCTTTCTTTATTTTCTTCATTTTTTTCCAAACTTTCTTGATTTATGTTATCAAAATTGGAATCTGGTTTTACTAACACATTACGAGGTTTCGACCCTTCACCGGGACTTATTATTTCATGTTCTTCCAAAATGTCCATAAGCCTGGCTGCTCTGGCATAGCCTATACGCAATTTTCTCTGCAGATAAGAAGTTGAAGCCTTACCGGCTCTAATTACAATCTCTTTAGCCTCATTATACAAATCATCCTCTACATCATCTTCACTAGTAATAGATTCAAATAAAACATTTTTAGATGTTTGGGCTTCGATATCTATATTTTCAGGAATTTCATCTTCATAATTTTTAATGAGATAATCTACTACTTTTTTAACCTCATTTTCTGATATAAAAGGGGATTGTAGTCTGATTGGTTTGGACATCTCTCCCGAAATAAAAAGCATATCCCCAGCACCTAGTAATTTTTCTGCTCCAGCGGAATCGAGAATGGTGCGAGAATCAAATTGTGAGGCCACCTGTAAAGCAATGCGGGCTGGGATGTTGGCTTTAATAAGTCCAGTAATAACATTAACACTAGGTCTCTGGGTTGAAAGTATAAGATGGATGCCAACCGCACGGCTCATTTGGGCTAAACGTACTACTGCCGCTTCCAATTCTCTCGGATAAGCTTGCATAATATCAGCCAGCTCATCTATTATTATTACAATATAAGGCATCGCATCAGGCAGTTCTTCTCCTTCGGTTTTTAATTTTCTAAGTTTTTCCAAAGCTGGAGCTAATATATTTTTGTGGTAAGATTCAATATCTCTAACCTTACTTCTCTCTAAAATATCATATCGGCGCTCCATTTCTTTGGCCGCCCATTTAAGGGCCATGATGACTTTTTTGGGGTCAGTTATGACCGGGGTCAAAAGGTGGGGGATTTTATTATATTGAGTGAGCTCCACTCTTTTTGGGTCAATCATTATGAATTTGAGATTTTCGGGTGAATTACGGAAGAGTAAAGAATTAATCAAGATATGAATGGTAACAGATTTGCCACTACCGGTAGCTCCCGCTATAAGTAAGTGGGGCATTTTAGCTAAATTAGCGAAACTGGAACCTCCCGAGATCCCCTTACCCAAAGCTAAAGTTAAAGATTTATCAGATTCTATATAACCGCTTTGAGAAAGCAAGGAACCCAAACCCACTAAGGTTTTTAATGAATTTGGAATCTCAATACCAACCAGAGATTTGCCCGGTATCGGAGCTTCTATTCTTACCGGATGAGCGGCTAGAGCTAATTCTAAGTTATTTTGCAAGCCCAGTATTTTAGATAACTTAACTCCCTCGGCGGGTTTTAATGCATATCTGGTTACGGAAGGACCGATTGATATTTCATCCATTTCTACGATAATGCCGAAATTTTGGAGAGTTCTTTTTATAATATTAGAATTAGCTTTGATATCTCCAACTTCTGGTCTGCCTTTGTCGCGCTCTAACAAAGAAAGTGGAGGGGGAGTAAAAGGTTTTGAAGAGATGTTAATTTTTTGGATTCTAAACTCATCCGAATTCTCAACTTTAATAGACCCTTTTTTATTCAAGGTTTGAGATTGGTTTATAAAACCTAATTTTTCGGGTTCGCTACTGTCTAATATTTTTACTTCTTTGTTTTCAGTTATTTCTTCGTCAGTTTTTTTTCTGAATATTTTTAGTATAGAAGAAACACTAAAAACTTCATCAAATAATATAAGGATACTTATAATTATTAAAGCTCCTAAAATTATAGGGGTCGCATAACCTAGCAGTTCATAAAAAGGTTCTTGTATAAATTTACCAATAACACCTCCTTTATTGGTAAAGATTAAATCTAAAAAAGCTAAGGCTGAAAAGAAAAATAATCCAGCTCCTAAGCTTTGCATAAAACCGAAATTATGTCTTATGGATTTTACTGAAGTTATAGAAAGCACTAAAAATATAAGGGGTAACAGAAAATATCCTAAGCCGAAAAACACCTTTAAAATTTCATAAATTTTATTGGCTTTAGCGGCCAATCCCAAAGAAGCCAAAGTAAAGACTATAAACAATACGAAAAAAGAAACCGCGAATATCCAAGATACCGTTTCATTTTTTAATTTACCAGCTCTATTTTTTAAATCATCTTTTTCTTTTTTCTTTTTTTTCCTACCCATATTTATAGATAATAATAGCATATTGTTTTTTGATTTTAATGTTAAGAGGGGATTGGGGTTGACTTTTCATAAAGGACAGAATATTCTTTAAACAAATCTATCTAAGTCATTATTTACATTTTAAGTCTTATAGGATATAATATAAAAGTCATAGATTATGGAGTTAATTCAAAAAAGTCTTTGATAAAAATGTCTTTTATAATTTTAAATTTATAAAAATGAACGATAATAACCAAAAAAACACTGATTTTTTAAACATATATAACAAATCTAATAGATTAGCAACTGCAGTGTTTATAGTATCTAATATTATAGATATTGATAATGACTTGAAGTCAAAAATAAAAAACTTGTCATTAGATCTTATTTCAGTGTCTGTTAATATAAAAGACATATATTCTCCAAACATAGCCAAAACTTTAAATGATATTGAAAAAATTGTTTTAGAACTAGTCTCTCTTTTAGATGTTGCTCTTATTTCCGGGCACATATCAGAAATGAATGGTGAAATTTTAAAAAAAGAATCTCAGTTTTTTATAAATGATCTTAACACTGTTTTTGAAAAATTAGAAAACAAAAATAGTTTTTCTGTTAAAAGTGTATTTTCGAAATTACCGAGTTTAGATTTGGATGATAATTCGAATAAAACAATTGCTTTAAATAGCTTCAACTTGTCAGATAATAATTATCAGCCTGCAGATAATAATGGGCATAAAAAGAACGGAGAACCGAGAAGAAAAGATCTCAGAAAGAATATGATCCTCGATTTTATTAAAAGACATAATCTGGTTAGTATAAAGGACATTTCCTCAAATATAACTGGTTGCAGTGAGAAGACTATTCAAAGAGAGCTTATAGATCTTATTAAAAATTCAAAAATAAAGAAAATTGGAGAGAGAAGATGGAGTAAATATTCTGTTATTTAATATTCAAATTTGGATCCTTAAATTATAAGTCTCTATAAAATTGACTGGAATGTCTAAATGTGTAATACTCTAAACACTTCTCTTCTTATCCACAAGTTTGCTTTTGCAAGCAGTGGGAAGAGGCGGTAAAATATTCATGTTGCTAGGCTTATGACTTCTTGTCGATTACAGAAGTTGTGAGATTTAGTAGAAAATATTGTTATTAGTTATTAGTATTATTTATTAGTTTAAGTAAGTTTGGTTTTTAAATCGAACTTATTTAATAGCCTTTTAAAATTTCATAAAAAAATTAAAATAAAAATGAAATTTTAATCGGGTTAAAAAATTATGAAATTAAAAACGAAATTGTTTTCAAGCGCTGTAGCTCTTACAATGGTTTTGAGTTTGGTAGCAATTCCTGCTTCCGCTCAAACTACTGCTGAGCTTACCGCTCAGATCAATAACTTGCTTGCTATGATCGCTCAGCTCCAAGCTCAGCTTGCTGCTCAAACAGGTGGCACAACTACTGGTAGTTATACATTCACTTCTGACTTAACAGTTGGTTCAACTGGCGCAGAAGTTACTGCTTTGCAGCAATTCTTGGTAGGCAAAGGTTTCCTGGTTATGCCAGCGGGCGTAGCTTATGGTTACTTCGGTCCTTTGACCCAAGCCGCTTTGGGCCAATACCAAGCTTCAGTTGGAATTTCTCCAGCTGTAGGTTACTTTGGTCCTATTACTCGAGCTAACATCAATGCTTTGAATGTTGGCACTGGCACTGGCACTGGCACT
>JAFGCQ010000025.1 GCA_016932555.1 Candidatus Zambryskiibacteriota bacterium | reverse complement strand
GAACGGCGATATCGAGCCCTAGCTCTTCCTTGGCTTCTCTTACAATACCAATAGTTGGATCTTCTCCTTCTTCCAATCTACCTTTAGTTAGAGTCCAATGACCAAAGACATCATGAACCAGAGCTACATAAATCTCATTTTTGTGCATAGAATAAACTACCGCTCCGGCATGAATTTCTAAAGTAAATGGTTTTTTATTTTTAGTACTGCTTGTCTCATTTTTACCAGGTTCACCCATTTCTTTATAGATTGCACCCAAGACGCCATTTACGAACTTGCTTGAAGTTTCTCCGCCAAATTTTTTAGCGAGCTCAATAGCTTCATTAATAGCCACTTTAGGTGGTACTTGATCGTGATCAGAAAATAGGAGCTCATAAAGACCCAAACGCAGAATATTTCTGTCCATAACACTAATTTTTTCAATAGGCCATTCAGGAGCGGCTTTAGTGATGATATCGTCAAGATCTTTTTGTTTAGAGATAATTCCTTCCAAAAGAGATTTCATAAAACCTGCACATTGAAAGCCAGGAGCAAACTCAGTAACATCCCTTTCCAAAATTTCTTTCGGATCAATTTTTTGATTTTCAAAATCCCACTCGTAAAGAGTCTGAAGAACTATTGATCTTGCGAGGTGCCTATTTGCCATTTTTTGAATGAGCTAAAAGCTTAAAGCTTAGAGCTTAAATTATTATAACAAAAGCAAAAAAATAAAGACAAGTGTAAAACTTGTCTTTCCTCTAATTACTGAATTCTAATTACTATTTACTTAGTTCTTTTTCCTTCTCTTTGATCTTTTTCTCTTTTTTAGCAATCTTGGCAGTAACATTTATGATTTCTCGACCTTTATATTTGCCGCAGACTTCGCAAATGGCGTGAGGCTTTTTAGGTGAACCGCATTCTTTACATAAAGTTAAAATAGGAGCATCAATTTTGTGATGACTCCTTCTATTAGCCGTATGGGCCCGAGTATGTCTCATCCTGACTACCATGGAAGATATCCTACTTTATATTGGAAAATAAAGCAAATTTTACTTGATCAATTTCTTCAAAAATGATCTGCGGTGGAGAATAGAAAGACCGTGCTTTTTGAGAAGTTTATAGTGAAGAGCAGTACCATATCCTTTATGAATTTCAAAAGAATATTGAGAAAATTTTTTGGCATAACGACACATTAATCGGTCACGGCGGACTTTAGCAACTACGGAAGCGCAAGCGATAAAAATATTTTTTTCATCTCCCCCAATAATAGTTTTTTGGTTTTTATATTTCTCAGGCGCCTTTAGTAACCCGTCCAACCTAATTACACCACATTTTTCAAAAGAAGAAGGGGAACCCTCCTTCCCGCAATTAGTGTGTTCTAATTTATTCAGGCACTTTTTTATTCCTAATTTAGTTGCATAGCTGATTCCTCTTCTATCAATTATTATGTTTGTAGTGTGAGCTACATTAAAATCTATCTGATTTGCTTTTCTTAATCTCAAAAATTCTTTGTAAATTTTTTCTCGATTTTCTGGTGAAATTTTTTTGGAATCTTTGATTTTTCCGCCCAGGATTTTTATAAGCTTGTTTCGCAGATTTTGCGGAGCGGCGAATATTGATAAAGTTAATGGTCCCGCCAAAGATCCCCTCCCTGCCTCATCTATGCCAATAATTAATTTCATACTATATATTTTACCTCAAAATAAAAAAGGTCCCACGATATTTTGTGGGACCTTTTGCACCTCGGTTAGGTGCTTGATATAGGTCACGCCAGACCCATCATGATCCAGATTTCCCCGCTTCTTTTTTCAGTGTAAAATTAAATACAATCATAAGCATTTCTCCGTTTCTTCCGTTTGCCATTTCATCAATGTGCTATTGAAACCTGAGGTACTGCCTAATGTTTATAATAACAATTTTCTTAAATAATTCAATATGCATGTGAATAAAGCTAATATGCTAATATCAAGGTACAAATCATGTCTAAAATTACTCACTTACATACACACAGCCATTACAGCTTACTTCAGGCATTACCCAAAATACCGGAGTTAGTCAATGCGGCTAAGGAGGCAGAAATGGAAGCGTTGGCACTGACTGACAATGGAAACCTTTACGGAGCGATTGAATTTTATAAAGAGTGTCAGAAACAAGGCATTAAACCTATTATAGGCGTTGACGCTTATCTAGCCGGTCGAACTCGACATGACAAGCAAGCCGGTGTAGATAAAGAAAGATACAGATTAGTTTTGTTGTGTAAAAATGAAATTGGCTACAAAAATCTTTTAAAATTAGTAACAGCTTCTTATTTAGAAGGTTTTTATTATAAACCACGTATTGATTTTGAACTTTTAGAAAAATATCATGAAGGACTTATCTGTATCTCTCCATCTTGGAGTGGTGATATCTCAACTGCTTTTAGGGGTAATAATACAGAGCTAGCTAAAGAACTTATCGAAAAATACAAAAAAATATTTTCAGAAGAAGAATCTTTAGATTTTTACATTGAAATAACCAAACATCCAGAATTAGCCAACCATAATAATTATATGGAAAAATTAGCCAACTTTGCCAAAGAAGAGGATGTACCAATTGTAGCAAACCATAATGTTTATTATTTACATCCCGAAGACCGCGAGGTCAGAGAAACTCTTATGGCGGTTGGTCAAGGCATGATGCAAGGTGATAAAAGTAATTGGAATGATGAAAATGAAGACTTTTCTTTTCTTTCTGTAGATGAAATGAAAAAAAGATTTGAAGATTTGCCGGAAGCGATTTTTAATAATCAAAAAATAACAGGGCTTTGTAATTTGGAACTCAAATTAGGAGAATGGTCTTTCCCTTATATTGAAACTGCTTCTGGTCGCACTCATGATGAAGAACTTCGTTATTTGGCTTATAAAGGTCTCGAAGAAAGAAATTTACCAAAAAGTAAAGAAGTGATAGAACGATTAGAATATGAACTCAAAGTGATAAAAGATAAAGGTTATTCACCTTATTTTTTAGTGGTTGCTGATCTTTTAAACTATGCGCATGAAAACGGGATACTTACTAATATTAGAGGTTCAGTTTCCGGTTCACTTGTGACTTATGTGTCAAGTATCACTAATTTAAATCCTCTTGAATATGAAATTCCTTTTGAAAGATTTCTAAATCCTGATCGTCCCAGTGCACCCGATATTGATATGGATTTTGCCAAAGATCGAAGAGACGAAATGATTGAATACGCTAAGCGCAAGTATGGAGAAAAAAATGTGGCTCAAATCGGGACTTTTGGTACTATGATGGCTCGCGGCAGTGTGCGTGACACAGCCAGAGCCTTAGGCTTTTCTTATGCTCAAGGAGATAAAATAGCCAAACTGATACCTTTTGGTTCTCAGGGTTTTCCCATGACGATAGACAAGGCGCTTTCTGAAGTTCCTGAACTTGTCGAGCTTTATAAAACAGACAATGATTCCAAAAAAATTATCGACATGGCAAAAAAAATTGAAGGTTGTGCCAGACATATTGGTGTGCATGCTGCTGGAGTTGTTATATCTCCATCGGATTTAACTAATTTTACTCCGCTTCAGTATGATCCTAAAGGTGAGGGTATTATTACCCAATATGACATGTATAGCGTTGATGAAAACGGTGCCGGCCTTCTAAAGTTTGATTTCTTAGGACTTAAAAATCTAACTATTATCGCCAATACAATTAAACTCGCGAAAAAAACCAAAAATGTGGAAATTGATTTTGATAATATGCCCATAGACGACAAAAAAACTTTTGAAATGTTAGCTCGGGGCGAAACTGAAGATCTTTTTCAATTAAACGGTGACGGTATGACGCGATTTTTAGTTGAGCTCAAGCCTACTACTATTCATGATATTAATGCGATGGTGGCACTCTATCGGCCAGGACCAATGCAATTTATCCCTGACTATATTGAGCGCAAGCACAATCCGGGAAAAATTAAATATATGGATCTAGCGCTAGAGCCAATCCTCAAAAAAACTTATGGTATTTTGGTTTATCAAGATGATCTTTTAATGATGGCACATAATTTAGCCGGTTATACTTGGGGCGAAGTAGATAAATTCCGCAAAGCAGTCGGAAAAAAAATTCCTGAAGAAATGGCTAAACAGAAAGAAAAATTTATTCAAGGTTGTATTGAACATTCAAAATGGAGTGAAAAAAAAGCCCGTCAAATTTGGAGCTGGATAGAGCCTTTTGCTGCTTATGGCTTCAATAAAGCTCATTCGGTATCTTATGGTCGAGTAGCGTATCAAACCGCTTACCTAAAAGCCAATTTTCCCGGTGAATATATGGCCTCGGTGCTTTCGGCCGAATCTGGTGATACCGAAAAAGTGGCTTATACTGTTGCCGAATGCAAACGCATGGGTATTGAAATATTGCCGCCTGATATAAATGAAAGCTTTTCTGATTTCACTCTAGTTAAAAAGGATCCTAATTTGTTAAAATCTTCACCAAGCAAGCCAGAAACAATTAGATTTGGATTAATGACAATTAAAAATTTTGGGGAAAGTATTTCCTCCATTATTACCGCAAACCGTAAAGCTAAGGGTAGATTTAATTCTTTGGAAGATTTTCTGTTAAGAATCCAAGATCATAATTTAAACAAAAAATCGCTTGAAGCACTTATTAAAAGCGGAGCCATAGATGCTTTTGGCGAGCGAGGGTGGCTTTTAGCTAATTTAGATTTACTTTTAGAATATAATAAAGAAGCGGTTGGAAATGATAGTCAAAATTCACTTTTTTCTGCTCTCAGCGCTTCGGGAAAATATTCACCTCTACATCTACGAGAAGCTAATCCTGCCACTTCTGCTCAAAAACTTTCCTGGGAAAAGGAATTTTTGGGATTATATATTTCTGGCCACCCCTTAGATCAATTTAAAAATAAACTCCAAAACCAAAAAATTACTGTTAAAAAAATAAAATCAAACTCTAAAGAAAATGATATAGTAATAATAGGTGGTCTTATAGAAGAAATTCGTAATATTTTAACCAAGAGCAACGAAAGAATGCTTTTTATAAAATTTGCTGATTTAACTGATGATATTGAAATGGTAGTTTTTCCTAGAGTTCTGCAAGAATTTAGAGATGTTTTTAATCCTAACTATTGTATTGCGGTTAAGGCACGAGTTTCTGAGCGCAATGGTGAAAAAACTCTGATTGCCGAAAAAGCAAAAAAATTATAATATTTAGTTATGAAAGATATTGAAAAAATCAGGCATTCTTTGGCTCATTTAATGGCAGCGGCTGTGCTTGAATTGTACCCTAATACCAAACATACTATTGGACCGGTTATTGAAAACGGCTTTTATTATGATTTTGACCTTCCAGAGCCTATCACCAAAAAAGATTTAGAGAAAATCGAGAAGAAGATGCGCGAAATCCTAAAAACTTGGGATAAAATTGAAGGCAAGGAAGTGGATATTAAAGAAGCCAAAGAGTTTTTCAAAGATAATGAATACAAACTCGAACTCATAAAAGATTTGGAAGAAGCTGGCGAAAAAATAAGCTTTTATACCTCGGGTAAATTTACCGATCTTTGCCGAGGCGGCCATGTCAACAATATGTCAAAGGTTCCCCTTGACAGTTGGAAGCTTGATCGTATTGCTGGCGCTTATTGGTTGGGTAGTGAGCAAAATAAAATGCTAACTCGTATTTATGGACTTGCTTTTGAGAATAAAAAAGAATTAGATGAATATATTAAAAATCGAGAGGAAGCTAAAAAAAGGGATCATAGAAAACTTGGAAAAGATTTAGATCTTTTTCATATAGATGAAATAGTCGGTGCCGGTTTGCCACTGTGGCACCCCAAAGGCGCTTTGCTTTGGAGGATTATTGAAGATTTTTGGTATGCGGAACACCTAAAAAACGGCTATAACCTAGTGAGAACTCCGCATATAGGCAACCGTGTGCTCTGGGAGACTTCAGGCCACTGGGGTTTTTATAATAGCTCTATGTATCCGCCTATGGAAGTCGGTCAGACTCTGGAAGAGCGCCAGCAGGGCAAGCAAGCTGAAGTTTCCGAAGAATACCTGCTTAAGCCGATGAACTGCCCCTTCCATGTTCAAATCTACAAAAACGAGCCAAAGTCATATCGTGATCTTCCAATGCGCTGGGCGGAATGTGGTACAGTTTACAGATATGAGAAAAAAGGAGAATTATCTGGTCTAACTAGAGTTAGAGGTTTTACTCAAGATGATGCTCATATAATCTGTAGTAAAGATCAAGTAGAAGAAGAATTAGGAAAAGTGGTAGATTTTATTTTGTTTATTTATAAATCTTTTGGCTTTGATATTAAAGATGTAAATGTTTATTTATCTGTTCGTGATCCCAAAGTTGATAAATATGCAGGTGATGATAAAGGTTGGAAGTTTACAGAAAATATTTTGGAAAAAGTAGCCAAAGAGAAAGGTTTAAATTATCAAAAAGATATCGGCGGCGCTGTATTTTATGGTCCCAAACTTGATTTTAAAGTTAAAGACGTACTTGGTAGAGAATGGCAATGTTCAACTTTGCAATTTGATTTTAATATTCCTGAGAGATTTAAAATGGTTTTCATAAACTCTAAAGGACAAGAAGAAAGGCCTTATATGCTTCATCGCGCGCTATTTGGCTCGTTCGAGCGATTCATCGGTCTTCTCATTGAACATTATGCAGGTGCTTTTCCTTTCTGGCTCTCACCTGTTCAAGTCAAAGTTTTGCCGATTGGCGAAGATCATTTCAAATATGCTGAAAAAATCTTAAAAAAACTAAGAGAAAACAACATTCGTGCCGAAATCGATGAATTAAACGAATCACTGGGTAAAAAAATTCGCGAAGTTAAAACTCAAAAAATTCCCTATTATCTCGTTATCGGCGACAACGAGATCAAGTCAGACGAAGTTACCGTCGAATCCCGCACCGAAAAGCTCGGCGCTATGTCTCTCGATAAATTCCTCGAGCTCCTCAACAAAGAAATCAAAGAGAAGAAATAAAAAAACAAAAACCTATCAGAGGTCTCATCCCTGATAGGTATAGTGTGTTTGTTTAATGCAGCCTATATTTATGGCTGCTTTTTTTGTAAGCGGAGCTCGTAATAAGCCATTAGTCCTATAGTACTCAAAGTAAGAACGAAAGACCTAGAAGCGTACATGACAGCAAGGGAATTACCGTTGACAATAGCCGGGTACAGCGCGATAAGGCTAGCGATATTATTGCAACCCCACGCGGTAAATGATTCCGTATTTCGTTTTTCCGTGAGCAACTTTTGAATTGTCGGAAGGTATCCTATGGCAATAAGAACTTGCGTAAATATGTTAGAACCCCAGGCATCCCCAGACCATAATCCATAGGCGACAATTGCTGCTACACCACAGAGATACCATCTCTCGAACGGTCTGAAGCGCATATTGCGATTTCCGTACAAAATAATGGCAACAAGTGCGATTATAACTGCCATGGTATCTGTCATGTTCAAAATTCCAGAACGGAGATCGTGTTTTTCGGCAATTATATAGGTCGTGAGGCTTAGTCCTGTCCCAAGAAGAAAAATAATCCATGTTGAGAGTGCAGGATTTATCTCTCGTTTCCGAACTTGGTAGGCATACAGAGACCCAAAAACTATCATCATAAAAGTGACAATCCATACACAGATTTCTCTTATCACGTTTTCTACCTCCCATACATTTGATTATTTAAGGACTGTTCCTCCCGAGATTATACGTTAATCATTATATAAGTCAAATCATTTGTAGCGATGCATCGCTACATTTTGTATAATAGTAGTATTAGAAAGTAGTATTAGAAAAATGTCTCAAGTTTCTAAAAGAAAAATAAAAGACGAAGATTTCAAGAAAATTTTTGATAAGTTTATCGAAATTATCGATTTATCTAGGTCTAAAAAATATATCAAAAATTTTATAAAAGAATTCTTTTACCCCACTGAACGTATTATGTTTGCTAAGAGGATAGGCATCCTTTATATGATGATAGAAAAAATTCCAGATAGAGTCATAGCAGATACTTTGTCAGTCAGTACTTCCACCATTGGCCGCATGGCTGAAAAATACGAAAAAGGAGAATACAAATATTTGGTTTCTTTAATGAGAAAAAACAGGGAGAGCATTATTGATATGTTGGAAAAAATTTACTTTATTATTCCTCCTAAAGTTGGTCGTAAAAGATACAGATTTGTCAGACAAGGGAAATTCCATATCTAATTTATTTATTAAAACGTAGCGATGCATCGCTACAAATACATTTAATATTACTCTACGTATTTAAATATCAATAGTGGCAAGTTTGGCATTAGATTGAATAAAACTCTTACGGGAAGGGACATCAGTACCCATGAGAACATCAAAAATACGATCGGCTTCCTGAGCATCTTCAATAGTAATACGCTTTAGAATACGATTTTTAGGGTCCATGGTGGTTTCCCAAAGTTCTTCGGCATTCATTTCACCTAAACCTTTATAGCGCTGCACGCTAAATTTAGAGCTTTGATTTTCTTCTTCTTTAAGCTCTAAGTTTTCAGTTTCAAGTTTATCTCTTTTTCCTATTATTTTATCTTTTTCTTCATCATTGTAAGCATAAAAAATTTCTTTACTTTTTTTAATTTTATATAAAGGTGGTTGAGCAATATAAACAAAATCACCATCAATAAGTGGGCGGAAATATCTGTAAAGCAGGGTTAAAATTAAAGTGCGAATATGAGCACCATCAACATCAGCATCAGTAGCAATAATAATTTTATGATATCTAAGTTTGGTTATATCAAAAGTATCACCAATGGCAGTACCAAACGCAACTACCAAATTTTTGATTTGTTCCGATGCGAGCATTTTATCTAACCTAGCTCTTTCAATGTTTAAAATTTTACCCCGAAGTGGCAAAATGGCTTGAGTTTTTCTATCCCTGCCTGTTTTAGCGGTACCGCCGGCACTGTCTCCTTCTACAATAAAAATTTCCGACTCCTCAGCTGATTTTGATTGACAATCAGCTAATTTACCCGGTAAAGTCATACCTTCCAAAGCACCTTTTCTTAAAATTGAATCCTTAGCCGCTTTAGCCGCTTTGCGGGCTTTCATTGCTAGAATTACTTTGCCAATTATATCTTTCGCATCATCCGGATTTTCTTCTAAGAAATTTTCAAAAGCTTCACTAAAAACACTTTCTACTAATCCTCGAGCCTCTACTGTTCCTAATTTTGCTTTAGTTTGACCTTCAAATTGAATCTCTTTAAGTTTAACAGAAATTACAGCAGTGAGTCCCTCTAAAGCATCATCACCAGTAAAAGTATCATCTCCGTTTTTAGATAAGCCATTTTTCTTAGCGTAATTATTTAAAGTTCTAGTTAAAGCAGTTTTAAAGCCAGTGATGTGGGTACCGCCTTCACTGTTATAAATATTATTGGCAAAAGGCATAACACGAGCAGAAATATCATCAATATATTGTAAAGCAATTTCTGCTCCTTCAAAATCCTCATTTCTTTTTTCCACATAAAAAATATTTTTATGAATAGCTTTTTGGTTATGATTATAAAATCTAACAAGAGAAACCAAACCGCCATCAAAATAAAAACTCATAGAAGGTGCTTCCAACCCCAAATCTCTTAAGAAAAATACAGAATCGTCTATTTTATCTTTTATTCCTGCCTGCGCAGGCAGGTCTCTTAAATCTATTACGGAAATTTTAAGTCCTTTGACTAGATAAGCTTGCTGGCGCATATGGTGTACAACTCTACTAAAATCGAAATTTATTTCCTTAAAGATTTCAGGATCTGGTTGAAATGTAATAATAGAACCATGTAATTTAGTATTGCCGATTTTTTTGACAGCTGCTTTTCTTTTACCTTTAGCGTATTCTTGAATATAAATTCCACCATCTTTATGAATCTCAGCTTTCGTATAAATTGAGAGTGCATTAACTACCGAAGATCCGACACCGTGCAAGCCACCGGAAATCTTATAACCCTCACCACCAAATTTACCACCGGCATGCAAGGTAGTCATGATGGTTTCCAAAGCTGAAACTTTAGTTTGTTTATGTATATCAACCGGTATGCCTCGACCATTGTCTACAACTCTCACTTGATTATTTGGTAAAAGAGCAATTTCAATATCATCACAAAAACCACCCATAGCTTCGTCACGTGAGTTATCGAATATTTCAGTTATAAGGTGATGCAAGCCATCGGGTCCGGTAGTGCCAATGTACATCCCAGGTCTTCGACGCACTGGCTCAAGACCTTCTAATACTGTTATAGACTCTGCACTGTATTTACCAGTGTTGTTTTTTTTATTGATTTTTACGGCCATTTATTTGAATTATTACTTACTCATTATAGCAAATTCCTGCTGATTTTGCTACAATCATTTCGTAAATAAATTAACAAAAAAATGACTGAATACAACATTTCTACAGAAGAAGAAAACAGACTTATAAAGGAACTTAAAAAACGAGATGATAGCGAAGCTAAACGTATTAAGTGCTATCTTTCAATGCCTGATTTGTCTCGCACTAAAGGTAGTCCTATCAAGGAAGTTGTGGATCGAGCTTCTAAAGTAAAGAGCCTAAAGGGCTTTGATGTGATCAAAATTCCGGAAATAATACCAGCAAATATTCTTTTTGATTTGTTTAACATGCCACCTGGACACCCGGCTCGTAGTAAGTCAGACACTTATTATGTTGATGATAGCCATGTCTTAAGGACTCACGATACGGTATTTTGGTATTATTATTTGAATCACCCTGATATAAAGAAAAGGATTGAAAATAAAGAAACTTTAGGAGTTATTTGCTATGGCAAAGTTTATCGCAAAGACGAAATTGATAGAAATCACATGAATGTTTTCCACCAGTTTGGAGGGCTTTATATTGGTCCTGATGACAAAACTAAAATTACTCCAGACGACCTGAAAAAAGCGCTTTCGGAAATTGCTAAGAGCATTTTTGGCAAAGATGTAAATTTTCGCTTTTATGAGCATAATTTCCCTTACACTGATCCAAGTTTTGAAATGGAAGCCGAAATCAAAGGTGAATGGATGGAGATGCTTGGTTGTGGCATGGCTAGAAAAAGCGTCTTAGCTAATTTTGGACTAGAGAACTATCATGGTTGGGCTTTTGGATTTGGTCTAGAAAGATTAGCTATGATTAATATGGAACTGCCTGACATTCGCCTCTTGTGGTCAGAAGACGAAAGGATAAAGAGGCAACTTAAATTGGGGTCCAAGTACCAAGAAGTTAGTAAATACCCACCCATTATCCGCGACATTTCTTTTATTGTGCCTAAAAACTTTGTACCAAATGATTATTTTGATGCTATCCATGAGACCATTGGCGAAAACATTGTAGAGGAAGTAAAACTTTTGGATAAGTACGAAAATGATGAAAAATTTAGCAAAGATAAATTAAGTTATGCTTTCAGAATAGTTTATCGCTCGCTAGACAAAACTTTGACTAATGAGGAAATTGACCTCTTGCATAAAAAATTGGAGAACGAAACTGCAAAAAAATTTAGCGCAACTATAAGGTAAATATGCTATTATAAAGTTTTAAACTTATGCCGAAAATCTTAACTTACATATTTCTTTTTATCGCACTTTATATTGAAATTTTCTTTCTTATCACTTATTTTGAATTTAGAAAAAAAGAAAAAAGTACAAAAACAAAAATCTTCAAAAAATTACCTTCTGTTTCTGTAATTGTGCCAGTTTGGAATGAGGAAAAAACTGTCTTAAAAACTATTTTTTCTCTACTAAATTTAAATTATCCAAAAAATAAGCTTTTTATTTTTATAGTAGATGATGGCAGTACTGATAAAACTTGGAATGTTTTACAAAGATTTAAAAATCATAAACAAATTAAAATTTTCAAGAAAGAGAACGGTGGTAAATATACCGCTTTAAATCACGCTTTGAAATACATAGATACCGATTTAGTGGGCTGTCTTGACGCTGACTCTTTTGTCCATCCTGAAGCTCTACAAAGGATAGTTTCTAGATTTGAAGATCCAGAAATTATGGCAGTTACTCCTTCAATAAAAGTTTTTGAACCTAAAGGTTTTTTGGGTCTTATCCAAAAAGCAGAATACATCTTAGGTATTTTTTTGCGCAAAGTGCTTCATAATTTAGATGCAATTTACATTACTCCAGGCCCTCTTTCTATTTTTCGTCGATCAGTGTTTGAAAAACTGGGCAGTTATAGACATGCTCATAATACAGAGGATATAGAAATTGCTATGCGTATGCAAAAAAATAATATGAGAATTAGTAATGCTCACAATGCTTATATTTATACCGTTGCCCCAAATAATTTGAAAGTACTCTTAAAACAGCGGTTAAGATGGGTTTACGGCTTTATAAAAAATGCTCTGGATTATAAAGAACTTTTCTTCAAACCCCAGCATAGTCATCTTGGTCTCATTGTGTTACCAGCAGCTGGTTTCTCTATTTTCGCTACTCTCTACTTTTTTATTATGAGAATTTACAGCGCTATTGAAAATATGATTTTGAAGGTAAAAGAAATTTATACAATCGGTTTTCATTTTAATAGTTTTAATATTGATTTGTTTTACTTTAATACTAGCATCATTATTTTCATCTCTATGATTGCAATTTCCGGAGTTTTCCTTACTATAATGGTTTCGAGGTATTTAGCCGAAGAAAAAACTAAATTTGGTTTTGATAGCATTCTTTTCCTTATATTTTATACTTTTCTTTCTCCGATTTGGATGATTTGGGCTTTATATAACTTAGTTACTTCTAAATCTTCTAAGTGGCGTTAAAATTTAATGATTGAATGGAAAAAATATACATACACATTTCTCATAACTGCAGTTATTTTTATAACTGCTATTTTTGCTAGTAATTACTTTACTCAAAAAAGAATTAATGAAATCAAAAACATAGAAAGCCGCATCTCAGTAGATATTTTAGCTT
Source organism: Candidatus Zambryskiibacteriota bacterium (assembly GCA_016932555.1). GTDB lineage: Bacteria > Patescibacteriota > Minisyncoccia > Phycocordibacterales > WO2-35-19 > WO2-35-19. The sequence continues at coordinate 38,241 of JAFGCQ010000025.1, read as the reverse complement.
CTGAAACTCAGTTTTCTTTACTTTCAGAGCTTTCTTGTAAAGATATCGGAAATTCTTTCCTTTCTCAGGAGTTAGCTGAATTAGGAGATAAACTTTCATATATGGAAAACAATCGAGGTACTGATGACGAAGAAGTGATTAATCTCAAAAAATATTATTCTCTTCTCCAGATCAAAGATTATCTCCTTATGCAAAAGGTGAATGAAAGATGTGGCGCCAAAACTCTTTTTATAATGTATTTTTATTCAAATAAAAAAAATGATTGCCCTGACTGTCAAAAGGAGGGTTTCGTTTTAACTAGATTACGAGAGGATTATCCAGAATTACGGGTTTACTCATTTGATTATAACTTAGAACTTTCGGCTTTGAAAACCCTTATAAATATTTATGACATAAAAGATGAACAACCTACTATTTTGGTTAATGACGAAGTTAATTATGGCTTCAAATCAATTGACGACATCAAAGAAATCATTCCAGTCCTTAAAGAAATTGACAAACAACGCGAAATTGAAAAAACCTTCCAAGCTACTACCACAACATTTTAGACGGCCGTCAAATAAAAATATTAACATGCTTGTTAAATGAGCCACCTGTCAGACTCGAACTGACGACCACCCGTTTACAAAACGGGAGCTCTACCAACTGAGCTAAGGTGGCATTCTCTATTCTATTTTTCCACTAGTAGTTTTGCCTTCAGATATTTTTTTTAAATAAAAAGATACTGAACCACGATTTGAAATATTACGCTGGCCACCCATAATAGTGTTTTGCTTGGCATGATATTCATTCATAATCTTGGCTTCTATTTTTACGAGGACATTTTTGAATAATATTTTAGCTTTAATCAAGATAATATATTGCAAACTTTGGATAAATTGAAGCCATTTAAATTTTAGATTGGAAATTAATTTTTGAGATAAAACATCAAGCTTATCTCTAAATCTAGAAGCAATACTTTGTTTTTTATATTTAATCTCTAAAGTCTTTACAAATAAAAATAATAAGACTACGATTAAAGAAATGTTAAATACTGTTATTGTGTACATAATTTTAATTAATAGAAAATCTAACGAACCTACAAATTTCAGTTCTTTCACCAAATTTTTGATTAGCCCCGTCAATTAAAGTTTGGACGGTCATTTCAGGATTTTTAATAAAAGACTGATTTAATAGTACTTTTTCTCCAAAATATGAAGAAATTTTCCCTTCTATTATTTTATCACGGATTTCTTTTGATTTCCTCGCCTTGAGCACATTCGAAGGATTCTCTTCCATTTCTTTCTCAAAAAGCTCTCTGGCTTTCACTTTTTCTTCATCTTTTACTTCTTCCATTTTCAGGTATTCTGGAGCCATAGCAGCTACGTGCATAGCAATTTCTCTGGCCAGAGCTTTAAATTCTTCATTTTTAGCTACAAAATCAGTTTCACATAAAAGCTCTATCATAGCACCCACAGAACCATTGTTGTGGATATAAGATTCTATTACTCCTGCCCCTAAATCTCGACTAGCTTTTTTGTCAGTAGTTTGTTTGCTAATCTTCCGTAGAATTATTTTAGCTTTTTCCATATCTCCCCCAACTTCCTCTAAGGCTTTTTTACATTGCATAATAGAAACACCGGTGGCATCTCTAAGTTCCTTTATTTTTTCTGTTGTTATAGACATGTTACTCTTTTTTAACAACTTTATTTTTATTATACACTTCCACAATTTTATCCACAAAGAATCTAATACTAGCCGAGTTAGCGTCATTGGCTGGGATAGGATAATCAATATCTTTAATATTATTATCGGAACCGCATAAAGCGACAATCGGAATTTTGATAGTCCGAGCCTCTTTTAGAGCAATATCTTCAAATCTTGGATCTACAATAAATAAAGCTTTCGGCAAAGCGGTCATATCTTTAATACCATTAAACATCTTCTGAAGTTTTTTTATTTTTCGATCTATCAAAAGTCTTTCTTTTTTAGTGTATTTTCCAAGTTCCCCTTTTTCTTTTTGAGATGAAAGATCAAGCATTAGATTTATCCTTTTTCTAATTTCTGAGAAATTTGTCAAGGTGCCGCCAATCCAACGACTGGCTAAATATGGCATACTGATCTTCTGGGCTTCTTCTTCAATTACTTTTTGAGCTTCATTTTTACCGCCAACAAAGAGAATTTGGGAATTGGAAGTAGCCAAAGAACCTATAAAATCAAGAGCTTTTTCTAAAAATTTTTGAGTTTTTTCTAAATCAATGATATCTACCCTATTTTTAGATCCAAAGATATAGGGAGTCATACTCGGGTGCCTCCTAGATTTGCTAAATCCAAAATGAGCTCCCACTTTAAAGAGCTCGTCTAAGTTATTTTCAGTTTTTACGTTTTCTGCCATTTATTGCGAAATCTTATCAAATTTGGCCAAAAGCGTCAATTATCGGATCCAGCTGACCTTTCATAATATTTTCAATGCCGTGCCAATTTTTATTTATACGATGATCAGTAATGCGATCTTGAGGAAAATTGTAGGTACGTATCTTTTCAGATCGATCAGCAGTACCTACTTGCTCTTTACGCTCATGCGCATATTTTTTGTCTTCTTTTTCTCTTTCAATTTCATCAAGTTTAGCTTGTAGAATAGCCAGGGCTTTTTCGCGATTGGCCTGTTGACTTCTTTCAGCCCGACAGCTTATGACAATACCAGTGGGTTTGTGAGTAAGCCTTACTGCAGTTTCAACCTTGTTGACATTCTGGCCGCCCTTACCACCAGCTCGAGAAAAAGTTACTTCCAAATCAGCAGGACTTATTTCCACATTAGTTTTCTTGCGGATAGGTAAGATAGCAACAGAAGCAGTTGAAGTATGCACTCGGCCCATTTTTTCAGTCTTAGGCACTCTTTGGATCCTGTGAACTCCAGTTTCAAATCTAAGATCTTGGTAAACTCCTTTGCCTCTTATTTCAAAACTGGCTTCTTTGTAACCACCTAAAGGTGATGATGATTCATCTAGGGTTCTCACTGTCCAGTTTTTAGTCTCAGCATATTTCAGATACATATAAGCAAGTTCTTCAGCGAAGAGAGCGGCTTCTTCTCCGCCGACTCCGGCTCGAACCTCTAAAATTATTTCGTTAGGAAATTCTTCTTCTTTCTCTTCCTCTTTAAGAATCTTCTCTATTTCATCTATAAAAGCTTTTTTTTGAGTTTCTATATTTTGTAAATCCGTTTTGGCCAAATCCTCCATTCCTTCTTGTTGTTGTAATTCCAAAATCTCAGCTTCTTCTTGTAAAAGCCTTTCTAAATTTTCCGCCAAATACTTGGTTTTTTCGTTTTCTTTATATTTTGGGAGGTCCATAACAGAAACTACCTCATTAATCTAAGATTTTTTTGAAATTTTATTTTTAGAAACTTTTTCTGCAGCTGCTTTTCTAGCTTTGAATTTTTCTACCCTACCAGCAGCATCAATAATTTTTTCATTACCTGTAAAAAATGGGTGACAAACACTACAAATTTCTATTTCTATTTCTTTTTTTGTTGAGCCAACAATAAATTTATTACCGCAAGAACAGCTCACTTTGGCATCTGTATAATATTGTGGATGTATATCTTTTTTCATGGATATATCTTATATTAACACATTATATAAAAAATACAATAACTTTTTTTAATTAATTTAAAATCCTTCAAGAGGATCAATCATGGTAAGTTGGATGGTTTGAGCTCTACCCATAACACTGTTGGCGTAAGATTGGCCGCGAGTTTTCCAGCCACCACCGGCGTAATATTTGGCCGCAGCAGTATGCTCAGCTGTATATCCACCATTCGAGGCCCCCAGATCAGCTAATAGCATAGCTGAAGCGATAAAAGCGTCTCTAGGATTCCACGGATCGGGATGTTTAATGAGCACTTTTTCCAGTTTGTCTATATAGAGCTTCCAAGTTGAAGGAATAAATTGTGCAGGACCCATAGCTCCTCCATAACCTACAGAGATAGGACAAGATACTTTGGTCATTTTTGGATCTCGGCCTAAGTCACTTAAGACTTCCTGAAGTACTGGCAAATCTCTAGTCGGATGAATACCATTTTCAAATATTTTACCAGAATTTACACTTTGGGTTCGGCCACTTGAAAGGTCAGTAATGACACAAGAACCGACATTTTTACCTATATTGCTTTCCTGTTGTAAAACACCCAATAGAAAAGCTGGCCTAACCCCAGTAAGCCGCTGCGCTTCCTCTGCGTATTTCAATGCATCTCCGAAAGGAATACCATCGGTGTCGCGAAGCGAGAATAAGGCGGCCCTGATTTGAGCGGCCTTTTTTTCCTTTTCGGCTATCACCTGTTCATAGGTTTTTTCTTGATTTTTGTTTATATTTATAAGGCGTTGTTTTTCTTGCTCGTCTATTTCCACTTTTTTCTTTTGAACTTCCACTTCAGCTTTCCTGTCCGCCTCTTCCGCTCTTTTTTGGTCTAACCGCTTTCTTTCAGTATCAGTTTTATTCTGTAATTCCCTGATTTCATTAAATTGATTTTCTAGAGCGATTTTTATGGTATTGTAAGCATCAATATTTTCAAAAAACTGCGAGAGATTTTTGTTTGAAAGCATCACTTCTACTAGAGAGTAGGAATCGAGTTCATTAGTTGATCGAAGTATTTCAGCTAAAGATTCTTTACCACGCTCTATTTTTATCTCCAATTCTTCTATGGTAGCAGTCTTAAGATCGATTTGGTTAGTTAGCTGTTGGATTTGAATTTGTCGGTTTTTGATAAAAGCTTTGGCTTCGTTTATTTTCGCTTGAAGAATAGCAGCTTCATTTTCCAATGATGCGGTGCCTTTCTTAGTTTGGGTTAAAACATTTTCCCATTCTGCAATTTCTTTTTCAGTCGCTTCTAATTCTGCTTGCCATTTAGCCTCTTGAGCTTGGATCTCGGCTTCAGTTAAAGCAACCGCGCTGCCAGAAATTAGTAGCCAGTAGCTAGTAGCCAGGATTAAAACAAAAACAAGAAAAATAAATTTTCTCATAATCCAATATTATATCATAACTCTTAATCAAATTAATCAAAAGAAAAAAGGAGAAGAGGAATCTTTCTCCTTTTGAGATGTGGTGTAATTTTTTATGAATTTTACTCCTCTTTCTTTCCCCCCTTTGATTCGCTAGAACCTTCAGCGGAAGTAGTACTCTCATCTTCATCTTCTTTGCCTTTCTTTTCAACTTCAATTGAAGACAAATCGGCTTCTGGCTCTTCTTCCACTGGCTCTTCCCGAGGTGTAGCTACAGTAGCAATTACTTCTTCGGGATTTTCCATAAGTTCAACACCTTCAGGAAGTTTTATTTCTTTAGCCAAAATTTGGCCTTCAAGCTCGGTAATCACTGAAATATCAACTTCAATTTTTTGCGGCAAGTTTGCAGGATCAGCCTTAATTTCCATCTCATGTAAAATTTTCATCAGATTACCGCCCAATTCCTTAACTGCCGGAGAAACACCTACGAATTCTAGTGGTACTGCAATTTCAACTTTATGACCTTTTTCAAATATATAAAAATCAGCATGCCTTGGTTCGTCGCTTATAGGATCTATATCTACAGCATGGATTAAGGCTTCAAGATCGCCTTCTGGGGCATGAAGTTTAACAACTGTAGATTCGCCAGCATTTTTCCAAACTTTTATAAAATCATTTTTTTTGATTTGGATAGGGGTTGAATTTTTTTTATGACCGTAATAAACGGCTGGCATAAAGCCCTGGTTTCTCAAGGATTTTAGCTTACCGATTTTTTCCCTTTTTTCCGCTTTAATATCAATTGTCATTCCGAATATCCTAGCACTTTTTCAATAGAATTACAAATTATTAAACAATATTAGGCGCTTTTCTACTACCGCCTGGATGGCGATGACAGCCGGTCGAAGGAATTTGTATGGAGTAGTCTCGTCGGGATTTTCACTAAATGATTTTTGCAGAGCTTGTTTATAAGCTACACGCATTTCTGTATTAATATGGATTACTGATATTCCAGCAGTGATAGCTTGTTTAAATTCATCATCTTTTATTCCTGAACCGCCATGTAAGACTAGTGGCACCCCAGCGATTTTTCTTATAACTTTAATTCTTTCAATATCTAATTTTTCATAATTAACATTAAAATTTTTAGCCATGCCGTGGATGTTACCAACAGAAGGAGCAAAAAGATCTATATTAGTTTGCTTCACAAATTCTTCCGCTTTTTCCGGTTTAGTCAAAGTTGAATCAGCGCCTTCTGGTATTTCATCCCACATAGCAGATGATTTTCCGATAAAACCCAATTCCCCTTCTATTAAAATATTTGGATTTATTTTTTTAGCTTTAATGACAGCCTCTTTCGTTAATTTGATATTTTCTTCAAACGATTTATCTGAACCATCAATTATACACGCATCAAATCCAGTATTAACCACTTCTTCAACTCTTTCCACTGAATATGTATGGTCGGCATTGAGAAAAATAGGCATATCGGTCTGTTTCAAAGTTTCTACTAAAGCTTTAACTTGTTTTACTCCGATAAAATCCCTTTCGCCTTCCGAAACACCGATGATTACTGGCAAATTTAATTTTTGAGCAGCGTTCACTACTGCCCAAAAACCGACACTATCGGAAATATTAAAATGACCAATCGCAGTCTTAGTATCTTCAGCTTGTTGGATATATTCTTTTAGTGATTTCATATCCACATATTATCACAATTTTATTTTTTAAAAATTTAGAGGAGTGTATAATAAAAACAAATGGATTTTTTCAACAAAAAAGATTTTGATTTTGTTTCTATTGGCGACATTACTACTGATGCTTTTATTCGTTTAAAAGATGCCAAAGTAAATCGCAGCGAAGATGGGCAAAAACAAAATTTAATCATTAAATTTGGCGATAAAGTTGAATATGAATTTATGGAAGAAGTGCGAGCGGTAGGCAATAGTGCTAATGCAGCAGTCTGTGCGGCTCGCTTAGGTTTAAAATCAGCCCATATTACTGATCTTGGTGACGATTATAATGGTCATGAATGCATTGCTACTCTGAAAAAAAACGGGGTAGACACTGATTTAGTTTCTATCCACAAAGATAAACTAACTAATTACCATTATGTCCTCTGGTTTGAAGATGATCGTACCATTTTGGTTAAACACGAATCTTATGATTACAAATTGCCGAATTTAGGCAAGCCGAAATGGATATATCTCACTTCTATCGGTGAAAATTCTGGTGATTACCATAATCAAATAGCAGAATATTTAAGGAATAACCAGGAAATTAAACTAGCTTTTCAGCCGGGTACTTTTCAGATGAAAATGGGCACCGAGGTCCTGAAAAACATTTATGCCAGAACCGATATTTTTTTTTGTAATGTGGAAGAAGCTAAAAGAATTTTAAATAAACAAGAAGAAAATATAGATATTAAAGATTTATTAAAAATGATACATGATATCGGACCAAATGTTGCTGTAATAACTGACGGACCCAAAGGCGCTTACGCTTATGATGGTTATGAAGGTTTTTCCATGCGACCCTATCCTGACGAAAAACCGCCTTATGATCGCACTGGCGCAGGTGATGCTTTTTCTGCCACTTTTGCTTCGGCTATAGCACTCGGCAAATCACTTTTTGACGCTTTTCTCTGGGCCCCAGTTAATTCAATGTCAGTCGTCCAATATGTAGGTGCTCAAAAGGGCTTACTCACTCAAGAAAGAATACTCCAATATCTGTCGAGAGCTCCTGAAGACTATAAGCCTCAGAAAATTATGTAATTTCCAACTCTTTTATTTTTTTCTTCCTAAAACTTTCTCCACAGCCGCTTCGATGTGACTGATATTCATATGATAGTAGTTGTAGAGCTCTTCCGGATCACCCGATTGGCCAAATTGGTCATGGACACCTACAAATTCTATCGGCGTCGGATAATTTTGTGCTAAAACTTCAGAAACTGATGAACCTAAACCGCCCACTATTTGATGGTCTTCAACTGTAATAATTGCCCCAGCTTCTTTGGCCAGATTTATTATAGATTCAAAATCAAGGGGTCTTAAGCTAGAAATATTTAAAACTTTTACCGATATTCCTCTTTCAGCAAATTTTTGGGCAACTTGTAAGGCTTTATAAATTATCGGTCCAGTAGAAATAATACCAGCTTGTGCAATCATCGGGGGATTAAAAAACATCTGCGCCTTGCCTATTTCAAAGAGTGTTTCTTCAGTAGTAATTTGAGGCGTCTTATCTCTAGAAAGTCTTAGATAAACTGGTCCGTCTATTTTTGCGGCCTCAATTGTAGCTTTCTTAGCTTCAAAAACATCGCAAGGAGAAAGCACTGTCATGTGTGGCAAACATCTCATTAAACTCAAATCTTCAAGAGCTTGGTGAGAAGCACCATCTTTACCTACTGAAAGCCCGCCATGACTAGCGATGATTTTTACCGACAGATTATTGTGACAAATCACATTACGAATTTGCTCCCAGTTTCTTCCTGGACTAAAAATAGCGTAAGAAGATACAAAAGGAATTTTACCCATCTCTGCCATACCAGCGGCTACAGTTATTAAATTTTGTTCAGCTACACCGACCTGCACAAATCTTTCTGGATATTTATCAACAAACAAATCCATTGAAGTCGATCTAGTTAAATCAGCAGTTAAACCCACAATATTTTTATTATTTTCTGCTGCTAAAACTAAACCCTCACCAAATCCTTTACGATTTGTTTCTTTTTCTGCATCTTCACTAAAGATTTTGCTATTAAGTTTCAAATCTTGATTAAGCATTATCTTTTTTTAATTCTATTAAAGCTTTCTCCCCTTCCTCTTTACTTACTGGCCTACTGTGCCAACGATAATCATTTTCCATAAAAGAAATACCTTTGCCGGGAATAGTTTTGGCGATAATAATCGAAGGCTTATTAGATTTTTGAGTACTTTCAACAGCTTCTATAATTTCTTTAAAATTATGACCGTCGATAGTTTGTACATTCCAATTAAAAGCTCTCCATTTATCTTCTAGAGGTTCCAAAGGCATGACATTTTCTACTTTACCCACGGTTTGTATATTGTTCCGGTCTATTACAGCGATGAGATTTTCAAGTTTTTCTTTACCACCAAGCATTGCTGCTTCCCAAATATTACCTTCCTGTAATTCCCCATCGCTTAAAAAGCAATAAAAATATTTTTTAGATGAATTATTATTATTAATTTTATCAGCTAAAGTCATACCAATTACTTGAGAAAGCCCCAAACCTAATGGTCCAGATGAAATTTCTACTATAGGTAAAAAATTCTTATCAGGATGACCTTGTAGCCTTGAACCAAATTTACGCAGAGTCTTCAACTCTTCAATCGGGAAATAACCACTGTGAGCTAAACTAGCATAAAGCACGGGGCAAATATGCCCGTTTGAAAGGATTAAACGATCTCTATCTTGCCAGTCTGGTTTAGTAGGATCATGTCTTAAAATATGAAAATAAAAAGCGGCAAAAATATCAGCCATTCCTAATGATCCGGCTGGATGACCACTACTTGCCTCTATAAGCATTTCTACAATAGAGATGCGAATATCTTTCGCTTTTTCTTCTAACCGTTTTATTTTTTCATCATCTAACTGAAACATTTTTATTCACAAGCTTCTTCCCAAGTTCTAAGACATTTGTTCTTCGTTTCGCACCAACTGTAACCAGCAGCAATTAAACAACCATACTCATCTTTATCTCCTCCGATAATCTTCGGCGTATTATTTTCTTCAGCATAAACTTCATTTTGTATTTGCGGTAATAAGCTGGAAAAATAATAAATACCGAAAATACCAGTGAGAATAAGCAAAGCAACAAGAGTTAACAAGAATGAATAATTGGCAGATTTTTTTTCAATAACATTATTTTCTAATTGAGTTTCTTTTTGATTTTCTTCTGGAAGCATAATATTAAATTAATTATAAATTCTAAACTTAAAAATAATTTTTTAATTTTCAATATTTTTAATCCGTCTTTTATGTTTTTCTTCGTTTGAAAAATTTGTTTCTAACCACAATTTCACTGCTTCTTTAGCTTCATCTAAAGATAGAAATCTAGCGCCTAAGGATAGTACGTTAGCATCATTATGCTCGCGAGAAAGCCTTACTATTTCTAAATTACCGCCATAATATTCAGCTGCTCTTATGTTATCAAATTTATTTGCTACCATCGCCTCACCTTGTCCTGAACCGCCTAAGATTATAGCTTTTTTATTTTCTGGATTTTTTGATACAGTTTCTGCCGCTCTTTTTACGAATTCTGGATAATCATCATTGGAGTTAAATTTATATGCTCCGCAGTCTTCTACTTCAAATCCAAGTCCTTTTACAAAATTTAAAAGTTCATTTTTTATTTCAAATCCAGCATGATCTGCTGCAAAAAAAATCTTCATGATAATCCTACCTCACTACTATTAACTTCCAAATACTTTCCGATTTTAAGGATATGTTTAAGTAATGTGTTTGTGTACCCCATTTCATTATCATACCAGACGCAAACTTTAACTAAATTACCACCAACAACGCGAGTGAGGCCGAGATCGGCAATTGAACCATAAAGTGAACCTACAATATCTGAAGATACTAATTTTTCATCAGTAGCCGTAAAAATGCCTTGCCATTTCTCTTCTTGAGCCGCGTCCTTTAGAATTTTATTAACTTCTTCCACACTGGTTTCTTTTTTAGATATAAAAGTAATATCTGCGATTGAACCGGCAATTACTGGCACTCGCATTGAAATTCCGTCAAACTTATCTTTTATTTCAGAGATGACTTTACCAACAGCTTTGGCTGCACCAGTTGAAGTTGGGACGATGTTATGAGCTCCTGCTCGTCCTTCTTTCCAGTCCTTCGCTTTAGGACCATCAACCGTAGTCTGACTAGCCGTCAAAGCGTGAGTAGTATTTAAAATAGCTTTTTCAATACCTAATTTTTCATTTAAAATTTGAACAATTGGGCCAGCTGCATTAGTGGTACAAGAAGCATTAGAGCTAATTTGGGCTTTCACTAATTTATCATCATTGATGCCCATTAAAACCATAACCTGACTTTCATCTATAGGATCATCTTTGACTGGTGCAGTAATAATCACTCTTTTGGCACCAGCTTCAATATGAGCTTGTGATTTTTTATAAGTTGCAAAAACACCAGTTGATTCAACCACTACATCAATATCTAAATGCCGCCATGGCAAATTAGCCGGATTTTTTTCGCTTAAAAATTCAATTTTTTTTTCATTTACAGAAATAGATTTTTTATCTTCATTTACTGAAATTTTTAGAGGTGACACTCCATAAACCGTGTCATATTTTAAAAGATAAGCAATATTATCTATATCACCCAAATCATTTATAGCGATGATTTCAATTTTGCGGTCGACTTTACTTAAGCCTTCAGCATCCAAAGCCAATCTCAAAAAAGATCGCCCGATTCTTCCCGCACCGTTGATTGCGATTTTCATAATAATTAATTATATCAAAAATTTTTTCCACAACCTTAAAACTTTGGTGGACAAGTAAATTCTTACTTTTCCATTTTCACAAAATCGCCAATTTCACAAGTACCGCCAACACAGGCCAACTCTTTAGCACCAATTGTTTGATCTGATTTTTCGTAAATTAAAAGTCTGGAAAAGTCTATTGAACCAAGTTCTTTCATTCGCCGATCGTATTCTTCTTTACTGATTTCTTCATAAGGAGCCAGCTTATAAATATGATTATCCCGAGGTAAGAATGAAAGTCCGCCAACAATATCCCAGTTGTTATAAACAAAATTTGCTACCGAAATCCATTCATTATCTCCAACATAGATTGTAATTGAAGGATTATGCTCAGTAAAGTTTGTTTTTATTTTCTTCCATTCTTCTAACATTTCTAGAGCATTTACGTCACTATTAACAACCGCTCCTTCTGGCGCTTTGCAGGGAAATTCTAAAACCATAGTAGCGGAATTTGATGTTGAATAACCTACTTCTGGATGAATTGGAATACCTTGATCTTTAGCAAGTTGCATTAAAGGATCAGTAGCGGAGATTCTTACTCGACGAATATAATATTTAGCATACCAAGTATGCATACCAGAACCAACACCTAGAAGTTGACCCGAATTGCCGTGCGGTTTGATGCAGGTTAAAGCAGTTGATTCATTAGTGCCAAATCTTTTGGCATATTTTTTGTTAGTTTTTATGCCCTCGTCGCGTAACTCTCGCAGGTTTTTCTCTTCACGTATTATTTTATTATCAAAATAACCAGTGAGAGATACTCCTAGAAGCTGTTCTTGTTCGCAATGTTCCTTCCATTCTTTAGAAATATATTCGAAATTGGTTAAAGTAGCTTGATAGGTACCAACAACAGTAGCTAAGCGCATCTTTTTTTTCAAATCTTCCATAGTATCTTTGGGTCTGATTACAATAGAAGTTAAATTACAAAACTGCTTGGATTGCAAATAAATTTCCCCACAGGGATTCATACCGATTTGTTTGGCATCTTTGACTAATTTCCAGCGCCTTTCTGGCATTTGGTTTGACAAACTGCCTCGATTAAAAATACCGCGCTCTCCAGAATGAGAAGTTACTAAAGCTGTCCATTCCTCCAAAAATTCCTCAGCCGACGGTTTAGATTCATAGACTGCAGAATTGTTAGCCATAGAACGCTGACCTTCAGTTTGCCAAAAAGCACCTTTTTTAGCATCTCTCATTTCAATATCGTCAAGAGAAGAGAGAGAAATAAGAGCTGAACGTCTAACACCACCAGCTACTACAATAAGGCCAATTTGGCAAATAATATCGTGTAAATCTAAACAAGAAAGCCGCCGTCCTTGTTTAGCTAATAGTTTTCTTTTAGTAAAAATCATTAAATCTTTAAGAGGGTCTGGACCAGAAGCTCTACCCCCCATAGTTTGTAGCTTGGCTCCATTTGGTCTGATTTTTGAATAATCAATTTCCACATCCATACCGTTTTCCCAGGCTTCGCAGGCTTTAACAAAAGATTCACACCAACCAATCTTGCTGTCTTCTACTACAATTTTTGGTGCTTTTTTACCCGTTTGTTTTTGAATTTGCGGAAACTTGCCTATATTTTCTGGTTCAACTGAAAAACCACAACCTGCACCACACATAGAGATATACATTATTTCCGAAAGATCTCTCCAAGAAGTTGGTGCTAAATAAGCACAGTTATAAGCACAGACATTACTATTACGAGCCGCCTTACCAGCTGCCCATAAAAGGCGCATTGAAGGACAAATTTCTTGATTTAAAATAGCTTCTTTGATATCAGAATATTCTTCATCAGTAAGTTTAGAACCCATGTTTTCTTTCATATAATCCATAAAACGATCAATAGTTTCTATCCAAGTTTCGCGACGGCCAAACTCATCTCTCCATCTTGAGTAAAATTGATAAAAAATAAATTCTTGATATGAATTTTTAAAATATTTGCTACTTTCTTTTATTTTAGTTTTAGCATCTTCTGATATCAGGTCGCTTTGTTCTCTAATTTTAGTCCTTTCAGCTCTATACAAAATAAAAGCTTTAGCAGTATTAGGATATTCAGAGGCCATAAGTTCTTTTTCGACAGTATCTTGAATACCTTCAACTGTCGGTACGAAATTTTTAAATTTCTTAGAAATTCTTACCAAGTCAGCTAAAATTTTATGAGCAACCAATCTAGCTTCACCTTCGGATCCTTCCCTAGCCGCCTTCATTGCCTTTTCTATAGCCGTTACAATTCTTTCAAAATCAAACTTTACTAAAGCCCCGTCTCTTTTTTGAACTTTTTTAATAAAATCTTCCATAGCATATTTTCTGGTTTTTCTAGAATTGGACTTTTGGGAGGATTTTTTAGGCATATTTTTATAAAAAAGTTAAAAATTTAGTAATTTTTTGCCAAATTTTTTAAAAATTTGGCAATTAATGTTCATCATTTTACAACTTAAAATACCTCCTTGCTCCTGTGGATAAGCTGTAGATAACAAATTTTAGTACATGTAAATAGTCTCGCCTAAAAGTCTTTGCCCTGTAACATTTTTGATTGATTAAAAATTAAAATTCTGCTAAGTCGCCAATTTTAATTTCTGAATCTTCAAAAAAACCGGCTTGGGTCTCCAAAACATATTTTGCTGGAGAGTTAGAAACAAAAATTTTTGGATAAGTTGATGGTAAAACTTTACTTTCTATGTGAATTATTTTTTTATTTTCATCTATCCAAGCTATATCTATAGGGAAATTCATATCTTTCATCCAAAAACTGTAAAGTCCTGGAGTTTCAAACACAAAAAGTAAAGCTTCTTCTTTTTTTAGATCCTCTCTGTTAGAGAGACCGATAATCTTTTTAATATCTGTATCTGCGATTTCAATATTTAAAACCTGATTTCTTATTTTTAAAATTCTGACTTGATTAGGATTATTAATTTCAGTTTGATTTTGCCTAGAAAAATCAACCGAAAAGAAAAAACTGACTACAATAACAACCAATATCAATAATATTAATTCTAAAATCCTCTTTGCCATTTTCTTTATCATAACAACTCCTTATTATATGTCAAAGATGCCCTTTGGCTTTTAATGTGTGGTATAATTTAAATGTGAATAACAGGGATTATAAAAATTTTGCACCAGGTTGTATTTATCACATATACAATCGAGGCAACAATAAAGAAACTCTATTTAGAGATAAACAAGATTACAGAGCTTTTCTTTTTAGATTAGGTTTGGTTTTAGGAATAGATAAAGATGATTTAGCTAATTGTGAAATTATTAAATCCCCCAAATCACGAATAAGATTAAGAAGTTTTAAACCAAATTATTTTAAAATACATGCATTTTGTTTAATGCCAAATCATTTTCATATTTTAATTGAACAATGTGGAGAAGAATCTATCTCAAAACTAGTAGCTAAATTAAGCACAAGCTTTTCAAAATATATAAATTTAAAATACAAAAGAGTAGGTCAGGTTTTCCAAGATCAATTTAAATCTGTTTATGTTAATACAAATTCTCAATTAATGTTAGTTTCTTCTTATATACATATGAATCCTGTAAAAGACCGACTAACCGAAAGTCCAGAAAAGTATGATTGGAGCAGTTTTAATGATTTTATTTTTGATAGAAATAATACTGTAGTTTACACTCTGTTTCTTAAAGAAATATTTGGTGGAACAGAACAGTTTAAAGACGAAACTATAAAATTATACAAAGAAAAAATGTCAAAGATGCCCTTTGGCTTTTAATGTGTGGTATAATCTGAATAACAAAAACCCCGCTCTTGCGGGGTTTTGTGTCAGATTATCTGCGAGGTTCTTGAGGTCGAGCCTCGTTTACAGTAAGAGCTCTACCTTCAAGCTCTTTACCATTGAGAGCTTCAATAGCAGCATCTGCTTCGGATTCATTTGCAAAAGTCACAAAACCGAAACCTTTAGAAAGTCCCCTTTCTTTGTCCATAATGACTACTGCTTCAGAAACTTCGCCGTATTTGGCAAAAAGTTCTTTAAGATCAGTATCAGTGGCTTTATAAGGCAAATTGCCTACGAAAAGCTTTTTCATTGCGTATTCTTTAATTATTTTATAATAATTTTGTTATTTCTACTTCTCTCGGATAAAATAAAATTTTTATTTCCCCCTTGTTCATAAAAATAACCGCGACCAAGCGAAGTCCCGCTTGTGTATTCGCGCTATAAATACGCAAAACAAACCAAGAGAAACTAAACACTTACATATGCAATAATAGCATCTGCTTAAAATAAGTCAATACAGTTTATAAAAATATCTAACAAAGACTGCTTTTGATACTTTGGGCTAGTTGCATAATTTTGCAATAGTAGTAAAATGTTTATATTAGTAGTTTTCCGAAAGCATAACCTTTCGTCATCCGAAATTTCCAGTCGACGGAAAAGCTTACGGACTTTTTTATTTGTTATGTTGAAAAAAAAAGAAGAATTGACTTTAGAAAAAAGAGAAAATATGTCTAAGATTTTAGATGATTCTATTCTACCACCCACCAGAGGTACTATTGTAGAAGGAAAAATCATCTCAATAGATAAAAATTCAGTTTATATTGATCTCTTTCCGTGGGGTACTGGAATTATATTCGGTCGGGAATATATAAATGCTCGTGATGTTATCAAAAAAATAAACCTTGGTGATAGTATTACCGGCAAGATAGTTGGAACCGATAATGAAGAAGGTTATATAGAAATATCTCTTAAAGAAGCCAAACAGGCTCTAATCTGGAGTGAAGCGGAAGAAGCTATCAGAGATAAGAAAATTTTTGAATTACCAGTTAAAGAGGCTAATCGGGGGGGCCTTATGCTTTCTTGGCAGGGTATAACCGGATTTTTACCTGCCTCTCAACTCAAAACTGAGCATTATCCAAGAGTCTCGGATGGAGATAAAGATAAAATTCTAGAAGAATTGCGTAAATTAGTTGGGCAGAATCTTTCAGTGGCCATCATCGCTATCAATATTAAAGAAGGTAAGCTTATTTTTTCTGAAAAAGATTTTGATAACAGTGAGAAAGAAAAGATAATAGATAAATACAATTTAGGTGATGAAATAGAAGGAGAAGTTACCGGTATTGTAGACTTTGGTATTTTTGTAAAGATTGAAGAAGGTTTAGAAGGTTTGGTTCACATTTCTGAAATTGATTGGAGTTTAGTAGACGACCCTCATAAATTTACTAAGGTTGGTGAAAAAATTAAAGTTAAAGTAATAGAAATTAAGGATGGTAAAATTTCTCTTTCTATAAAAGCTTTGAAACCCAATCCTTGGGTTGAAGCATCTAAAAAATACAAGAAAGATAATCTGGTTAGCGGAGTAATTATTAAATTTAACAAACATGGCGCCCTGGCTTCTATTGAAGAAGGAGTGGCAGGATTAGTCCATATCTCCGATTTTGGTACAGAAGAAAAGCTTCGTGAAAAATTGGAACTTGGGAAAACTTATAATTTTAAAATAAACATCTTTGATCCAAAAGATCAAAAAATGACTCTTTCTTATATAGAAGAAAATAAGAAATAAAAAAAGCGCCATGAAGGCGCTTTATTATTTAAATTTTATGAAAGGTGTTTAGAAACGAGTTTGGTCATTTCAAACATATTGACAGTGGCTTTGCCGCCAAACACTTTCTTTAAATTTTCATCAGCATTAATATTGCGCTTGTTGTTTGGGTCCTGAAGGCTTTTTGATTTAATATAGGCCCAAAGTTTCTTAACTACTTCCGATCGTGGGAGAGGACCTTTGCCGACCACTGCCTCAAGTTCTGAACTAAGGTTCATTGGCTTCATAAATGCTGAATTAGATTTTGCCATAATTTTTTATTAATTGTTAATATTTTAGTAATGTTCTAATTATACCCCTAATCATAGAAAAAGCGACAATTTATCAACACTTATTGTTGATTAGCGATATTCATAGCTTTATCACGACCTTCTAATATTATAACCCCAAGAGCTTCAACAGATTTTTTGAAAGCTTTTTTTAAGTTAATTTGCTCAGTTGGCTTGAATTTACTCAAGATAAAATCAATGACCTTTCTCTCTCCTATTGGTTTTTTAATTTTACCTTTAGGAGTAACTGGTGAAATGCCGATTCTTAATCTGATAAATTCTTTAGTTTTCACAGCTTTAACGATAGAATCTAATCCCCTATGTCCGCCCGTACCTTTGTTATAAGAAAGTTTTATAGTACCCAAACCCAAATCGATATCATCATGAACTACTATTAAATTTTCTTGAGATTTCTTTTTGCCTGCCTGTGCAGGCAGGCCGGTCTTAGGTTTTATGAAATAAGAAATTGCATTGCCAGATTTATTCATAAAAGTATCTGGCAAAATCAAAATCACTGGCTCTTTACCTATTTTTGATTTTGATATTTGAGAATTGGATTTTCTGTCAAAATTCCAATCCGGGAAATCTAATTTCTTAGCAAAAGATAATATTGCTTCTCGTCCAGTATTGTGTCTAGTGCCTTTATACTCTTCTCCTGGATTGCCTAAACCTACGATATAAAACATCGAATTTAAATATTAATAATGGATAGATTATACATTATTCAAAAATTTGTGCAGCAAAGCTTTTTATAATAGAATAGGGAAAATGGATGAAGAAACCCAGATAAAAAATAAAAATTCTTTTAAAGAGCTTATTAAATACGCAATTTTAGCTTTAATTATAATTGTGCCATTCCGTATTTTTATTGCTCAACCCTATATAGTATCTGGTTCTTCTATGGATCCGACTTTTGAAGATTCTGATTATTTGATTGTAGATCAACTCAGTAAAAGATTTGAAGAACCCAGACGCAAATCTGTACTCATTATAAGATACCCCAATAACCCTTCAAAGTTTTTTATAAAAAGACTCATTGCTTTCCCAAGAGAGACCGTTCAAATCAACAAAGGAATTGTCACCATATTCAATAAAGAAAACCCAAATGGTATTGTTTTAGATGAATCTTATATAGCTTATACCAAAAACGAAGATTTTTCTGTAATCTTAGGCGAAAATGAATATTTTGTTATGGGTGATAATAGAGCTAGTAGTTCTGATTCAAGAATCTGGGGGTCTTTACCTCGAGAATATATAGTTGGTCGTCCAATTTTAAGGCTTTTGCCATTAAACAAAATTGATCTTTGGCCAGGTTTACCAGATTAATAAATTAGCAAGAAAATATGGATAGTGAAACAGTCACTGTTAAAGATTTAGAAAAAATAAATGAAGTTCATAAAATTGCCAGATTTTACGGCTTCAGGCTAGTAAACTCGCCAAAAATTGAAAAACAAGATTTTGATTCAATAAAAAATCTTGGAGAATATAGAAATTTAGTAGAAAAAGTGGCTCTTTTACGTATATATTTTGATAATAAGTTTATATCTTCACCTCAGCCAGTTTGTATTTATTGTGATCGACCATTCCCAGGACTTAAAGAGAAGAAAAAATCTAATTATCTAGAAGGTTCTTTAGCTTGCTTAGGTTCAACCAAGAGCATTTGTGAGTGTCTCTGCATAGAATCTGCTTTAAGTATATTAAACAAAATCGGCTATAAAAATCTGGAAATCCATGTTAATTCGGTTGGCGATAAAGAATCAATGGTAGAATTTCAAAAGAGGATAGTTGCTTTTATCAGAAAGAATATTAATGATTTCCCCACAAATTTGCGTCAAACTCTTAAAAAAGATATTTTTGCTATTTTAAGAGAAAATGAGAATGAATGTTATAAAGAATGCCCAAAATCTATAGATTTTCTATCAGAACAAAGCCGCAATCATTTCAAGGAAGTACTGGAATTTTTAGAAACAACTGAAATTCCTTATCAAGTCGATCATAAACTTTTTAGTAATTCTGATATCGGTACTGAAACTGTATTTTCTATAAATTCAGATGGAGAAGAATTGGCTTTTGGTTTTCGATTTAGTAAATTAGCCAAAAAAATCGGCTATAAAAAAGATGCACCGGGCTGTATCTTAGATATTTCTGCCCACCTAAAGAAAAAACTTAAAAAAGTTAAAGCTAGAGAATTTAAACCACAATTTTATCTAGTGCAATTTGGCCCAGAAGCTAAACTAAAAAGCTTTTCCGTACTAAGAGAATTAGAAAAAACTGGAACCAATGTTTTACATTCAATCACTAAAGATAAATTAGGCACCCAAATGGGAGCAGCTCATAATTCAGAAGCTTTATATCTTTTAATTATCGGCCAAAAAGAAGCTTTAGAAAATACGGTAATGGTACGTAACACTATCACTCATGCTCAGACTATTATTCCTCTTTCCCAATTTGCCAACTGCATCAAAGAAATCATTAAAGACGGAATTTGATTACACCACATCCCCAAAGGAGAAGGGGAACTCTTCTCCCTTGTAATGATTTTGCGAAAAACATAAATATATGTTAGGATGTTCTTCATTATGGCAATTAATGTAGAAGTAAATAAAAACGGCAACGAAAATAATTTGAGCCTTATAAGAAAATTTACTAAGAGAGTGCA
Source organism: Candidatus Zambryskiibacteriota bacterium (assembly GCA_016932555.1). GTDB lineage: Bacteria > Patescibacteriota > Minisyncoccia > Phycocordibacterales > WO2-35-19 > WO2-35-19. The sequence continues at coordinate 18,270 of JAFGCQ010000025.1, read as the reverse complement.
AGGCTCTGGTATTTTGCCACGATTGCGTAATAGAAGATATAGCGAAAGAAAGTCTTCTGATTTCGTAAAAAAGAAGAGAACTTTAAAAAAAATTGAAAAAAGAGAAAAAGTAAAAAAACTTATCAAGATGGGTAAAATGCCTGGTACATTGAATTAACTTGATAAATCTATAAATGAAAACGAATGATACGAATATAAAAGTAATTGAAGAAATAAAAAATGATATTTTAGGAAAGCGATATAAGCTTTCTTTTGCTTTTATAAGCAAACCTGAGATTCAAAAACTGAACAAAAAATATCGTAGAAAAAACGAACCTACCGATGTACTCTCATTTAATTTAGACAGAAATCTAGGAGAAATTTTAATTTGTCCGATAGTAGCCAAAAAGAAAGCGTTGAAATTTTATCCCGATTTCAAAAATTACTTTATATTCTTAGTTATCCACGCCATGCTTCATTTGAAAGGATTACATCATGGTAGTAAAATGGAAGAATATGAGTTCACATATTACCGCAGGTATAGACGTAGGCACTTACGAAGTTAGAGTAGTTATAGCCGAATCTAATGATAAGGGGCACCTGCCTTCTATACTTGGCACTGGTAGAGCAGAGTCTAAAGGTTTAAGACATGGCTACATTATAAATACTGTTGATGTGGCGAGAAGTGTTAATCTAGCAGTAAGACAAGCTGAAAAAATCTCCGGTATTAAAATCAAAAGAGCCTTTGTTTCTATAGGAGGTGCTGGACTTTCTGGCATAAATTCTCAGGGTTCTACTATTGTCAGTAGAGCTGATCAAGAAATCACCGAGAATGACATAGAACAAGCGATTACAGCAGCTGAAGAATCTATTTCTGACACGTTAATACAAAATCGCAAGATTATTTATTCGATTCCTGTTACTTGGAAAATAGATGGTAAACCAGTTTTAGGCCGGGTTTTAGGTATGAAAGGTGTAAAATTAGAAGCCAAAGTTTTATTTGTAAGCTGCATCGAATCTCATTTGGACGATTTAGTAGAAGCTGTAGAAAAAACAGGAATTGAAGTTATTGATGTCGTCGCTTCTCCCATTGCTGCTAGTTTTGTAACTCTTTCCAAGAGTCAAAAAATAGCTGGATGTGTCTTAGCTAACATAGGCGCTGAAACTGTGTCCATTGTAGTTTTCGAAGATAATATTCCAATTTCACTAGAAGTTTTTTCCATCGGTGGTTCTGATATTACTAACGACATCGCCTTGGGTTTAAAAATTTCTTTGGAAGAAGCTGAATCTATTAAACTTGGTGGGGTAACAACCACCAGTTATTCTAGAAAAAGATTAGAAGAAATAATTTCAGCTCGTTTGAGTGATATTTTTGATTTAATAGAAGCTCATCTTAAAAAGATTGGTAAGTCGGGAACTTTACCGGCTGGCATTATTATAACTGGAGGATCTTCTTCCATTGGTCTTATCGAAGATTTAGCTCGCACCTATCTTAAACTACCATCTCGCATTGCCACTTTGAATATTAGCGACCTCTCGACAAATTCAGGAAATACAGGAAAATTCCAAATTAAAGATTCATCTTGGTCAGTAGCTTATGGACTTTGTATAATGGGTAATTTACCAGATGAAGAAGAAAGATTGGGTTTGCGCAAACATGGTAAAAATTTGATTAGTAAATTAATTCGTGTTTTAAAACAATTTTTACCGTAATTTTTATAACACATTTCCCAATATATGCAATCTTTGTTTTTATTGGATATTTTTGGTAGTATTCGATTAATCAGTTTTAAATTTTTAATTTTGATTTCACAATTATATGCCTCAAATTAAACCTGAAATAGAAGTTTTTGCAAACATTAAAGTTGTTGGTGTAGGAGGCTCTGGTAAAAATGCTATAAATCACATGATAAACTCTAAAGTTAGAGGAGTGGATTTTATTGCAGTTAATACTGATGCTCAAGATCTACATCACTCAGAAGCAAAAAGAAAAATTCATATTGGCAAGAATTTAACCCGAGGGCTTGGCACTGGTATGAATCCAGAACTTGGTCGCCGAGCAGTAGAAGAAACTAAAGAAGAAATCCAAGAGGCTCTTAAGAATTCTGATATGATTTTTATTGCTTACGGTACTGGTGGTGGTACTGGCACGGGCGCCGGTCCGATTATTGCCCGCACGGCCAAAGAGTTAGGAGCTTTAACTGTTGGTGTAGTCACCAAACCCTTTTCATTTGAAGGTCAACAGAAAATGCGTCTGGCTGAAGCTGGTTTAGAGGAACTACGTCAATCTGTTGATGCTTTAATTGTTATTCCCAATGACAGACTTCTGGCTACTATTGACAAAGAAACTACTGCTAAAAATGCTTTCGCAGTCTGTGATGATATATTAAAAGAGGCAGTGGAAGGTATTTCAGATTTAATTACTATGCCAGGCATTATCAATATTGATTTCGCTGACGTTAGATCGATTATGGAAGGCGCCGGCGGAGCGCTTATGGGCATTGGCCGAGCTTCAGGTGAGAAAAGAGCTGAGGAGGCGGCCAAATTAGCTATCAATTCCCCACTGTTAGAAGTTTCTATTAACGGCGCTAAAGGAGTGCTGTTCTCCATTGCTGGTGGTGATGATTTAACTATGTTTGAAATTCATGATGCCGCTAAACTTATCACCGAATCAGTAGATCCAAATGCTAAAATTATATTCGGTACAGTAAAAGACGAAAAACTTAAAAAAGGAGAAGTTAAAATTACAGTTATTGCTTCAGGTTTCCCTGAAACTTTAATAAAGCACGCCATTTTTAATGATAAAGACGGAGAAGATAAAGGTAAAATATTTAATTCAGTTTTTAAGAATGAAAAAGAAGAAAAAGAAAACAAAAAGAAAGACAAAGATGATGAAAAACAAAATATCATAGATGAAGATGACGATGAATGGGGTGCTGTACCGGCGTTTTTGCGCAGATCTAAACTTAAATAAAATTTTCTGATATAATACGTATTATGTACGATTTAGTAATTATTGGTGGAGGGCCGGCTGGAGTTGCAGCGGGCGTTTATGCTGCCAGAAAACAAATTAAAACAGCTCTTTTTGCTGAAAGTTTTGGCGGTCAATCAGTGGAATCAAATGAAATCCAAAATTGGATAGGTACCACTACTATCTCAGGCATTGAATTGGCTAATAATCTAAAAGAACATGTGAAGTTTTATGCAAATGGATTTGTTGACATAAAAGAAGGTGAAAAGATTGAAGAAATTACAAGAAGTAGTAACGGTTTTGAAGTAATCACCCAGAAAGGATCCTATAAAACTAAAACTATACTTATAGCTTCGGGCAGTAGAAGGAGAAAATTAGATATTCCTGGAGCTAAAGAATTTGAAGGTAGGGGTATTACTTATTGCGCTTCCTGTGACGGCCCATTCTTTAAAGATAAAGATGTGGTTGTTATTGGTGGAGGTAATGCCGGTTTTGAGACTGCCGCTGAACTTTTGGCTTATTGTAAAAGTGTTACTCTTTTAGAAGTTGGTGAGTTCCATGCTGATCCGGTTACTATAAAAAAAGTTTTAGAAAACCCTAAAATGAAAGCCTTGACTAATGCGATGCCAACAGAAGTGAAAGGAGATGAATCTGTAAAATCTTTGACTTATAAAAAAACAGCCCCTTTTGTTGATATTGTTGAAATTGAAGTAGAAGGTATTTTTGTTGAAATCGGTCATGTGCCGGCAACTGATTTTGCGAAAGACATAGGAGTAGAAATGGATGAATACGAGTGCATAAAAATAGACTACAAAAATCAGAGGACCAATATTGAAGGAATCTGGGCGGCCGGCGACTGCACCAATATTCCCTACCATCAAAATAACATCGCTGCCGGTGATGCTGTCAAGGCCCTAGAAGATATTTATCAAACTCTGCAAAAGATGAAATAATTTTATTGTATTTTCACTCCAGTAGGTGCTAGGGGTGGTATAATATCATTGAAATAAGTAGTTAGATAATCCTCTATTGAATAACCATCTGGAGCGTTGTCATAATTTACATTCCACCATATATATCCATTAGCTGATATTCCTCCAGAAATTATAGTACCCAAAGAACCCAAAGGTTGCGTGCCAAGTAAGGTTCCGAATGTTGAAGGATTACTACGAACATTTAGATTGGAAATAGTTTGGACTCTTTGGCCAATATTGAAAGTTATAGCAGGGGTAGGTGTTGGAGTTGGGGTAGGTGTTGGAGTTGGGGTAGGTGTTGGAGTTGGGCTGGTAAAACCAGGGTTATTACTCAAATACTTAATAGTAAAATAATAAGTTTTGGATGGATCAAATGTTAAATACGAATTATTTGTAGATGTTAAATTACGAGAACTATTATAGGAATTTATAATTTGATTTACGTCAATTGTGATTGATTGAGTACTACCACCAGATTGGGGTGATGGTTCGTTATCCATTACATTAGCAGCAAAGAAAGCTGTATATTGATCTGGGTCGTATTGGTAAGTTCTTGTGACTTGATTGAAACCCAACCAATCGACAACTGGCTTGTCTGAATATTTTATTTGATATGCTTGGGTACCAGTAGGAACAGTGAAAGAGAGTGTATAATTACTGTTTGAATTTTTTACTATGTTTACATTAAGAACATATTGCCAAGTAGCTGGAAGCCCATATTTATCTACATATATTAATTCATTAAAAGTCATGATTTGCGATCCAGCACTAGCGCCACCAGCACATTGTCCAGGGCAAGCAAGTAATTGCCTTCCTCTATATAAATATTTTAAATCACCAGTTCTCTCATAAGCATTTAGCATAGCTCTTGACTGATCATATTCACTCATTGTTCCTTGGCCCCAAACATTTGTCCGATTTAAATAATAATCATAATTAACGGCAAATTGTGCTGGATTAGAAGGGTTAGTCAGAAAAACCTCATTATACATAAATTGTCCAACACCCAGAAGATAATCTTCCAATTCTTCAATACGAGGGAAAGACGAATCGTATTTTTTTAAAACCCTAATAGCATACCCCACATCTTCAGCATGCATGCTATACAAGAAAAAACTGTGGACATGTTGTTCGGTTATACTTGGCGAGCCAGCCATCCATAAATATCCCCTTTTCAAATTCCTGCCTTTTGGAGATGTATTCGGCGGATTATCGCGAGAATCAAGAAGTTGATTTGTCATTGACTCCAAAATATTTTTTAACCTAATATCACCAGTAAATTCATAACCCAAAGCCACAGTTCTATAAAAACGGGACCAACCACGTAGGTCAGTATTCATGTCACGCACCCCAAATTGTATAAATTCTTCCATATAATCATAAACGGCTTCTTTAAACTCTGGGTTTCCAGTCATGTAATAGTATAGTGGCAAAGAAAGCCAATGATTATGAGCAGGTGCTCCTGGTGGATCAAAATGATTATTACCATTATAGGAAGTGTTTTGATCACTAGGTCCGGTGTATTTTAAAGAAGTTTGCGACAGATCAAACCCATCTGTTCTACTAACAGCCGAATCGCTTATAAAAATAGCCTTTTTAAGTCCGCCCAAATATCTGCCACCGTATCCTGTACGTAAGAAAGTATAAATTTGAGATAAAGCGTTATCTTGATTCACAACTCCCGTCCACCAAAAAGCTCGCCAAACCGTAGGGATCTGATTAGTCTGTTCTTTTCCAGGAGATGGATGATAATAATTTAAAACTGAATTCGTTGACCACCAAGAATCATGTTCTTGAGCTGTGGGAATTTTATCCTGACCATAAATTGCTTTGGTATCATTATAATACTGAACCGTAGAAGCTCTTCCAACTACTGGATATTCAAGCCGATATAAAACTGCTTCGTTATTTACTGCCGAAGTATGGAAATCTAACATAAGATTTCTAGTCTCATGCTTTGCCCAGCCTGTTTTGATATCTTTTTTTGAATTGTATTTTGAGAAAATACCAATCTCTGTCACACCGTCATTTCTAAACTCAATACTAGCTGGCCAGTAAGCAGACATATCTTGCATAACAACTGTCAAACCCGCACCTGTTGAATCTTTTATTTCAGCATAATCCTTAGTCCAATCAGTTTCATTACCTAAAGCTCTTAAAGTCACACCCCCATTTTTAATCTCTAGCCCTTTTTGTTCGTAATCTATACAACCTGAACCATACGGAGTTGGAACTCCACTGCAAGCACCCGGTTGTGTTAACCTTTTCATCGGCGGATAATACCAACCTTTGTTCGCTGGCATAACATCTCCCCCAACAGAAGATAGAATTTTAGAAACACTGAAAGCTTGAAACATATATGCTGTATTATTTATAGCACCAGAAACAGTGTCATTCTTAGTGGCAAATTCAAATTGTTTATTAGTGCCCAAATTCAAAGGAATGTTCATCTGAAAATCGGAGAAAGTTTTCGTCGGCATAGTGCTTTCTTGAGCGCCATTTCGTAATATAACATCAGTTTTGACATAAGATTTGCCTTTGTAAAAAGTCATTCTTACTGTGTAATCCATAAATCTATTACCAGAAGAATCTTTCAAAGAGCCTATGGCTTTTATTACAGATTTAGCTGGACCGTTTTCCTCGATTACAGCCATAGAAGCTGAATCATTTTTTGAATCATATAAGACGCCTGCAAAACTAGTCAGTGAAAGTCCTCCTGAATTACCAGATGAAAGCATAGTTGTCCCGTTTATTACAGCGTTGTCTATCAAATTGAAATTATTTTTCTTTATACTAAACTGAGCTATACCTGTATTGATTGATATGTAACTACCTGAATCGCTAGCTAAATTGTTGACAGGATTGTTACCAGAAGTATTCAAAAGATTAATGTATGTTTGACTCCCTGCCGATACATTAGTTTGAGCATCTACCAAAACCCATTTAATATTGCCATTTGGCCAATATTCGAGTGGTTTAAATTGTTGAATTGTATTACCAGATAATCCAATCTGAGATATATTTTTGATTCCTGAGTTTTCAATAAGTGGCATACCAAAAGTAACTGGTTCATTTGTCCTAACTATACCACTAAGACCAGTCGGCAACGCCTCACTTATAGTCATTGAAGTGATGATAGAACCTGAGACAGGGGGTTGAGTAACTGGCTCTTGAACTTGATTAGAAATATTGAAGACAGTTGTTTTCCTGGTATAGTTCCATTTTGTATCATAAGAAAGAACATCTAAATAATATTGACCATTTGAATATGAACTTGTATTTATCGATACATCATAAGGAGCTGTTTTATCTATCTTAATTGATTTTGAAGTTTCGCCAGCTTTAGAGAAATAAAATTCAACCCTTTCAACACCAGAAGCATCCGCCGTATTCGCTGTCACAACGAAGTTACTACCCTTAATCTCATTATCAGTCAAACCGGATATGCTAAGTGATGGAGTATTTTTTTCTATTGTACCGAGTATTTTGCCTGCTCCCAAATCCATAGCCTTGAGACCTACCGCATCAAATATTTTGGTGTTTGCAGAGTCATTCATTATTGTCATCTGTGAAGGACGATAAAGCCCACTTGCACAATATCTAGCACCCTCAATAGGAGTCTCTGATATCAAATCAGACCATTTTTCATTATTGGGTTTATCATGAATATTTAAAGTTCTCTTGCTTAAACCATCACACTTATAAGCTGTGCCAGCGTTAGAATATTCATCATCAAGTAAACCGATTTTGTGACCAAGTTCATGAGCCAAAACCACATAATTATCTGAATATTTAAACAATTCAATATATGGTTTATTAACACTTTCCTGACCATCATAATTATGTAAAACTACCAGAATATCATAAGAGACTTTTGAAGCTTCTGAATTTATTTCCGCATCAGAAAGATCGATCCCAGATGTCGGCGAAGTTTTATCTATTCTCCAGACATTGAAAAGAGATTTGTTAGAGTTAAACCAATTTACAGTCCAAAGATTATCTATATTTTTATTTGCTTTAGATATGTATGTAGCAAGTTCTGATTCCGTAAAACCAGAACCGATAATAGCTATATCTATATGATCAGATGTTGAACCATTATATAGATACTTTGCTATATTTATTACAGGAGTTGGAGTAGGTGTTGGTGTAGGTTCTAGAGTTGGAGTGGGTGTAGGATTAGGTGTTAGTGTAGACGAAGAACTAGTAAATAGTTGTTGAATTTCTGAATCAGAGAGAACACGATTATAAATATTCAATTCATCAATTAAACCCGCATATCTAAAACCATTACTATTGCTTGATAAATGTCCCAAATAAAGAGAACTACCTGCATTACGATTAAAATATGTGCGGTTTATGTCGCCAGAATTTTTCAAAACACTATTAACATAAAATTTAACCGTACTCGTAGAAGAATCTATGATTTGATTTGTGATTACAATGTTATACCAATTATCTCTAAGAATATCTGTATCATTACTGCTTACAAAATTATTTTGCCAATTAGAAGTTCCATGAAAACGAATTGATTCAGTCCCATAGCTGTTCCATAAACGAATAAAATTCTCTACGCCCATTACATATTTATAATTAAATATGGTTCCGCCGGAATAGATTGGATCTTCTTGGTTATTAACCCAAAAAGAAACAGTTCCATCAGAATCATTTTCCATTACATCTCTTACTGCATTGGTAAGACTCGTTATTTTTACTTCATCATCTGTCCCATCAAAACTCAAAGCTCCGCCACTATGTCCACTAACCCAAGTAGCACCAGTAATGATTCCGTTGTTGCCATTACCAGAAGAATCAGTCAGGGTTGTTCCGTTCCCCTCGTCAAAATTGTAAGCAGCTACAAGTCCGGAAGTAGGAGCAGAAACTTGGGCCAAATTGGATTTGGAAGGAAGATTAGCTACAGTATTTTGTAAACTTAATAAAATTGCTGTTAACGAGACTATTATTTTTTGTAAAATTTCCATATTATTGTCCAGCTTTTTGCATTGCTTGAAGTTTAGCTTGTAATAATGCGACTTGTTTGAGAAGTGATGCGATAAGATCTAAGAGTTGCTGATTAGTGTTATTAGTAGGAATAACTGATGATGTTTCAGTAAATTTGTTAATAACATTTCTTGTTAACTGCCCCACCATTCCATAGCCCGTAGTTAATTCATTTCCAGAACACACAATCTTTTGCTCACACTGAAATTTTTGAACTGCGGCCCTAGTTAAAGATCCATAGTAACCATAAGATGTATCAGCTGGCATTGTCAGATATCCTTTAGATACCAAGAACTTTTGGAGTTTAGCAACTTCTGTGCCTTTATAACCTATACCCATTGTCTTTGTTAAGGCTACGCCAGAGCCGCCAATATTTGCGGAAGTAGTAGTAAATACTGGAGTGGAAATAGAAGTCCCCTCGGCATATTTATTAATAGCTGCTCGCGTAAGCTGGCCAACCATACCATAACCGGTAGTCAACTCATTACCACTGCAAATTATTCCCTCTGTGCATTGAAATTTCTCAACTGCTGTCCTAGTAAGTTCACCGTAATATCCATAATCAGTGCCAGGTGGTATTGTTAGGTATCCTCTAGATACCAAGAATTCTTGAAGTTTTATGACCTCTGCACCTTCATAACCAATACTGGTAGTTTGGGTCAAAACTATACCAGTACCGCTTGTGGTGGTAGTAATGTTGGTATTAGTAGTGGTAATTGGGTAAGTTGTAGTGTAACTTGAGGAACTGCTGGGACTACTAAAACTACTAGAGCTGCCAGAACTACTGCCACTTGTACTGCCACTGCCAGTATTAGTGGTAACTGGTGTTGTATTGGTACTAATTGGTGCTGTTTTTGTAGTAGCATTTACGGAATTACTTTCTTCAGATCGGTTACCAGCTGTGTCATAAGCTGAAATTTTATATGAATAAGATGTGTTAGCTGTTAAATTAGTATCGGAATATGAAGTATTTTCAGTTGTGTTAATTTCAATCCCATTTCTATAGATCCGATAAGCACTGACACCAACATTATCTGTAGAAGCTGACCAAGAAAGATCAATTTGGGAATAAGATACAACCGTAGCTAAGAGATTTGTGGGTATAGATGGATTAATTGTATCACCACTTGGCACCGCTATCGATATGTTTTTACTAACTTCAGTCGAAAAACAGCTTTCATTATTGGAAGTATCATAGGCTGTCAAAGAGAAATAATAAGTTAGGCCGTCTGTTAAATTATTAAAATTATAAGTATTCACTTTGCCGACATCTGCAACGTTAGAATAACCTCCTGCGGGGCAAGACCCTGCTCTATGAGAAGTCCCATAATAAATTTTATAGCCAGCTAGATCTGGTTCTGAATTAGCAAACCAACTTAAAGTGGCGCTACCTGCAAAAGCTTGGGGTGATAAAATAATAAATCCTAAGAAGCTGTATAAAAATAATAAGTTTTTTTTCATATTTTAAATTAAATAAACTTAATCATATTAAAAAATTAAGGTTGGGGAGTACCAAACATCTGCACCACAAATACAGCTTCTTGACCTTTGTAGAGCCCAGTAGAAGTAGCAATGCCGATTTCGGTATATTTGGGGTTTATAATGTTTAGAAAATGCGGTTTAGAATTCATCCAAGCAGTTTCTATATCTTCGCTATCTTGAAAATTAACTGCTAAATTCTCTCCGGCATAGATATATTTATAACCAGCTCTTTCAAACCAATACCAAGGTGTTTTACCATCAGGAGTATTATGGGCAAAATAACCCTTCTCTGCCATATCATCAGCTTTCATTTGAGCCGCTCTCTCTAAGATAGGATTAACTTTAAGTTCCTCAATATTGGCTGCTACCCTATCTTTGTTAGTCAAATTAACCAAAACACTGGCATAAATAGCTGAAAGTGAATCTAAGATACTAGTTCGAATAGATGGAACAAAGCTAATTAAAACAATGATTACAGCCAAACAAAAAACTCCTATCTTTAATTTGGTCATTTCTTTAATTTTTCTTATTTTCATCTTTGTCTTTTACGAAAAGACATCCAAATAATATATATTATGATAGCAAATATAAGAAGCCACCACCACAAAACATTTTCCCCCACTTCGGCCACCGCTGCTATATTATTCTCTTCTTGTGTTTTTATTTTATTATCATCTTCTGGAATTTGTGAATCTGATACACCTAATATTTCACCTTCTATTTCACTAGAATTATTATAAATATTATTAACTTCTAAACTTGCAGGCACTGTAAATTCATGTTCATAACTTACTGTTGGTGGTGAAGCTCGAGAGACCACTCGATATTTGTAAGTTTGTCCCAGAGTTAAATTACCTATAATCATCATGTGCTCAGTAACTTTTGTCATATCTTCGGGCGTAGCAAACATATAACCTAAAGTTGGTAAATCATTTAAATCTAAAATATAAATTTGATTAGCCGGACCATAAATCACTTGACTAGTCGCTGGTTTATTAGTATTCCAATAAATAGTGATGAAGGTTGTTTCTGGGGGGATCGGTTCCTGATTTCTTTCATTAAAGATTAATAAACTTGAGCCCCCAGAAAAACTGCTAATTGAACCACTTGTGCCACTGGATCCAGAACCGGTTTCATTTTCATCACTAACATCTACTTCATTAGTGCAATATTCATTACCCCCAGCAAAGCCGACACAAATATCAAAACCTAAATTTTTATCTTGATAATCATTATCTGAATCCTCAATAAATGAGACTTCTAGAATATAAGACCCCGTATCACCGGTACTTATATTTTCAAGCTTTATTGGTCCAATATTTAAAAAATTTGCGAAATTATCATTGTAAATCTCTTGGTTACTACTATCTAAAATTTTTAATTTCATCTGGCTCGCCAAATTATCCGAATTTGAAACATTAACAGCCTCTATGTAAGCATCTCTATCTACGTCACCACTATTAGTTATTTCAATTTTTCCTGAAGCAATATCTCCCGGTAAAAAATTAGAAATTTCAAACAGGGGATTAGGACTAAAATTAACTGAAATTTGCGCCAAAACAAAATTAGGCACTGCTAAAAACAAAATTATTAACGCTATTTTCAAAATATTATTTTTTATTTTTGATTTACTCATCTTGATCATTTTGATTTGATTCACTTATCTCTTCTATTATTTCCGGCTCATTTTCTTCTTTTATGGCCTCTTCTTCAATAATTTGTTCTATTACATTGCTTTCTTCTGGCAAGTTTTCATTTTCACTTTCATTTACTGGTTCTTCTTCCATTTCACTCTCTTGAATAGTTTCCTCGCTTTCTTCTATTGGTTCAAGTTCTATCACTACTATTTCATCACTACTACTAGCGATGTTATTAGCCGTGCTGGTGCTGATAGTAATATTTTCGTCGCTAATCCCCAAGATTTCTTCGGTTGTGGTTGCTGATGTAGTTGCTGATTTAATATCGTCATTTTCCGTATTTAAAGATACGGTTGTGATACTTTCTTCCGTAGTAATTTCTGGGGTTGTAGTTGCTATCGATTCGCCAATATTTTCTACTCCGCCCCTAATAACATCATTGGGGTCAATTACACCGCTTTCTATCAGCATATCAACTAATTGCTGTTCCTCGGGTGTCAGAGCGTCATAATTGATTGGAGGACAAAAATCTTCAGAGGAACCGAAATTCTGCACCATAAAGTTTTCCGGTCCTACCGCTACTACTTTTATTTTGGAATTATGAGATGGAATATAATAGCCATCAATAAACAACGGAAGTTTCCAGTGGAAAGTACCCGTATTATCAATATCCGAGGCAAATTTAACCCAAGTATTACCGCTGTCTGCCGAATACCACAAAGAAATTTTCAAAACATCGTCTTCTCCATTACCATTATAAGCTGCCCATTGTATATCATATTCGTTTCCAACATACCAAGTTTCTCCACCCACAGGATAAATCATATTCACCGTCGGCAAAAACAATTCTTTCCAATCTTCGGCAGTATTGGTATCAACACCTGTTGAAACTCTTCCCAATATATTTCCTTCGGCTACATCTACTGCCCCGGGATTCCAAATTTCAGTGTTCGTCTGCCAATTCATTTCATCTATAACAACGCCATCGGGACGCTTTAAGACGAGCATATCGCCATCATTATTTAAACCATTACCTATTTTGCTATTTAAAACAATTTTGACCACATCACTGGGAATATCCCAATAATCCCAAGTAGTGCTTGAAGCAGTAATTATCGCAAAACCTTTAGCCGGGACGATCTCACTTGTGAGAATAATGTCGCAATCTATGTTATCACAGACTTGCCATCCCGAGATATCCAAATTTTGGTCTGTCTGGTTGTAAATTTCCACCCACTCATTGTCCCCTTCAACACCATGTTCTGAATCTACATCGTAATAAACTTTGTTTATGCGAAAACCCCAAGAATAGATAACGCCGCCAGCCCTTTCAATATCATAATATCCGCCTTCTTCATATTCATTATGAGGCAGAGTTTGGCGGCCATTATATTCAAAGTCAAACGAACAAACATTATTATAAAAAGACGAATCTGCCATCAAAGAAAAATCATAATGCCATAGTCCGACGGTAGTTGTCGCCGAAGAGACAAAATTTGAAAGAGAGCCCGAGAACTGGTTTTCTTCATTTAAACTGGCCTCTAAATTTATAGCATCGCAGAAAGGAATATCGCCGGTCAAATTGGTGGTGCTAGCGTAGTATTTTATCGGATTGCTAACGGATTCAAGCGCCATATCTAAATTCTTGCTTGCGGTAATTGTCGGTTCAAAATTCAAAACTGCCTCTGCTGGAACAAAACCATCGTCAGTAATTGTAAAATCAAGCGCTCCAGCCGTAAAATTATTCCCATTTGCCGTTTCGCTATCATTATAAAAAGCATTAGTCAGAGAAATATTTAAGAAACCCACATTTAAAGCAACTAACAATGCAATTGCACTCAATTTAAAGAATAATTTTTTATATATTTTCGTTTGTATCATTCTCTTTTTTCTCTTTCATTTTTTCTTGGCTTGCTATAGTTTTTGAGCGGAGACGGCTCACCTCTCTCACAATTTTCATCGTTTCGTCATAAATAATGTAAAGCGCAGGTAAACCAATAAGCAAGGCGAAGCCCAAAGGTTGTTTGGCAAAATCTATGATGTAGCCGGCAAATGGTGCATTAAACAAAACTTTGCCAATAATTTCATTTTTCCTTACTTCTTTAACATCATTTTCTTCATTGGCATCGCCTTTAGTAGTGTAATAAGTGACCCCATCTTGGACTCTGACTTGGGTAATGCGATGAGTGGTCGGCACCTGAGTCTTAGTATCTTTGCCAAAAGTTACGATATCGCCTTCTTTGTAAAACTCCGTCGGCTTAATCACTACAATCGCTCCAGTGTGAATGGTTGGCTCCATTGAACCGGATTGGACAATTTTAATTTCAATATTGCCGGGGATCGGCAATAAGCTCCAAAAAACCGCCAGGGCGATAATCACCACTATGCCGATAAATACTCCATATCCGATTTTAGAGATTTTTTTCATAGAACAAACTCATTGAACCCCGGCTCCCCCGCACCATACGATGCGGAGTCTGCCGAAGTTCAATGTCAGAGATTTAACTAATACGGAAGGACTGGACCGTCATCATCTCCATCTAACTTAACTTCATCACAATCAAAGTCAGGATTGTTCCTCATCTGTTCGGCATATGCGGTTAAGTCAGCGCTAAATGAGTCTGATTGCGCATCATTTAGCATACCCGCGCCGTCACAGACGAATGGGCTTCCAGCTATTGGCTCTTCCAGATCGCCAGCACACCACACTAAACCGATAAGTTTGGTTGAAGTAGCCATTAGATACTGCTCTTCATTATCTAAGCTCATTATGCTGTAGAGATCCTGCATACTGTCTAGACCACTGATAACTATTTCACCTACATCAAAGACTCCATCACCATCTGCGTCCATCCAAGTGAATACATCAAGATAATTAGAGAGTTCTCCTTCTGGATCAGTCACATCGTTCAATTCTGCCTCTGGGTCATAAATGTTATTTTCTTGATCGTCTTTATTGTTAATCAGAAGACAAGCATAAGCGTCATTGCTACCAACATGAAGAGAGATGACATTAGTTCCCCAGTCAGCCGGCTTGATGTCGCCGAAAGTAAAGAATGTATCACCTTCATCTAAATCCTTTTCAGTCCAAAGCCTGCAAGCTTCTTGAAAGCCAAGATCCGTGTTGCAGTCTGTTCTTTCAATATTTAAGTAATAGAGCAGTCCAGCAGGATTAGTCGTTGGAGTTCCTTGCCATCCATCTGGTGCATGGTTGCGGACAATAATCTTGAGAGTGTTTGAGCCAAGATGGAGTGCATTTTTAAATTCTGTCTCTAGTAAATCAAGTGGTTGAATAATTGCATTGTAGTTGAATTCATCAGCAAGATGGTCAACAAGCGGGATGTCGTTTACATAGATAGCATAACCATTATCAGATGCGAGAGACATCTCAAAGATTATGTCTCCAACTACACCGTTCCAGTAGAAATTACGCTCAAATGTATATTCGACTTCATTTTCAGCATCATTTTGAGACGTTGAAGGCTGGGCCCAAATCCAATCAGCTATATCATGAGTTGTCCAATTTGGATGAGGACTACTGACCGAAGGTGCTAAATAAGGGAAACCCTCTTGAACTGTAGCGAGATCACTTGAACCAGTTACGTAGTTGGATCCATCGCTACTGTAAACTACTAGACTACAAGTCTCACAATCAATCCCATTGTAAGTTTGCTTCAGATGATCAACCTTGAGATCAATTGAACCCGCTGTGAAAATGTTACCCGATGATGTTTCGGTGTCGTTGTAGAAAGCAATAGTGCCTCCTACCACCAAAGCCAGAACCGGAATTATCACAGCAGCACTTAGTAATATTTTTTTCATAATCGGTAATAATTAGTGATTAATTCACAGTAAAACTAATCGACGCAACTTCAAACAAGTTGGTGGTATGAACTGTATCTGGATCTGTCCAAGGAGCTTGAAATGGTTGTAAGGTTTTCTTCACCAAGACTTTCACTCCTGAGTAATTTCCAGAAGGTAAAGCTAGATTAAATGCGTAATTTATATTTCCACTTCCATCTGACTCTACCGTATATTCATCACCAATAAGATTCATGTTATAAAGTCCTTCACCGGGATCTCCTACACAATTTGGAGAAAGACTAGGTGCCCAATTATTCCAATATCCACTCTGAAACAGATTTGCTCCAAAACCAGCCAACATATCATCTGTTGCTGTACATGAACCAGGACCATTAAGGGTTATTTGATATCTTGCGTTAGGTTCTAATCCTTGGCCTGTAACTGTACCATGGAATGTATCATCCTCAACACTATAAGTCATAAGACCAAATATTTGATCACCAGCAATAATTTGCCAGTCATTGTTTTTATTTTCTAGATTTACCTCACTCATTTCTGGCTCTTGTGGTTCTCTACCACAAACGAAATTATCATTGTTTCGTGATTGAACAGCCGTGAAGCTGATGTCAGCAGTTAAAATATCTGTTTGTGTTATATTTTCAGATTCTGCAGGTAAACTCCAAGAAACACCCAGACAAGTTGTTGTGTCGCCTGGCAATGCTCCTGTTGATGAATCATAAAGAGTCAATACTCCTTCTGTTGGAGCACCTTCTGCTAATATAACTTCACCATCATTAAGAATATTGTTGCAAGCTTCATAATCATCTCCCACACCATCATCTCTCCAAATAGTCCAAACCATTTCATCATCTAATTCTCCTTCAAGACCATCATTATCAACCAAAGCTTCTGGCTCAGTTTGGCCATTATCTAAACTTTCGAGACTAGAAACTTCTGCGCAAAGATACGCATCATTATCATAGACGTGAAGACTGATGGTGTTCTCTCCAAAATCCCCCGGTTTTATGTCGGAGAAATCAAAAAACTTGTCAGAAGTTGGGTCTAAATCTTTAAGACTCCATTCTCCGCAAGTACCAGGATTACCATCATTGTAAGAACATTCACTATCAATCTTCAAATCAATCGCTCCAGCGGTAAAAGTGTTACCGGTGGAAGTTTCGGTGTCGCTAAAAAAGGCTCCCGTAGCACCTAAAACTAAAGCGCCAACAAGAGCCAATACTCCGACACTGCCTAATATTTTTTTCATTTTTCTAAATTAAGATTAATTTCTAATAATTCTAATAATTTATTGACCTATGATGATCCTGTTGTTTCTGGCAGGATTCATATTTTTTACTTCATTAAACTCGCGAATTTTCGACCTTTTTGCGAGTTGCTTGTAATAATTCTAGAATCTCGCATTGTCAAATTTTATGCAAAGAAAATTATCCACACTATAAAGGGCAGTTTTTACTCTGATTTGTCCTAATGAATCCCGAAAATAATTATCTTGCTTTGTTTTTTCTAGAGCTTGACAAGTTTTTGCAAATTTTTGTTTTTGTCCTCTTAAAATAGACTTTTATTCCTCTAAAGAATGGCTAAAAAATTAGCTGAAACGGAAAAGGACATCTGGCAAATTTGCCAAATGTCCTTTAATTTTTGTATTGCGAAACATTTTTTAAAAAATTTAAATATTGAATTAATTATCAAAAGTTGTATAGAAATCAGAAAAGCGCTTTCAGATTTTCATCTGAAAGCGCTTTATTTCCCGGTTTGCTGATTGTACTACATTACTTCTCGAAGGCGCTGATTGCACTGAGCGGCAGAGAGCCCGTTCAAATACTGCCAGTCCTCTCTCTTTACCTGTTTCTTGGGCCGGCGCACTTTGCGTTGGGGCTCGCTATCATTTGGAATTTTTTTCATGAATTTGCGAACCTGGTTGTGAGCAGCAGCACCGCGCAGAGAATTTCCATTCCGATCTACGATTTTCACTGCCACCAACCCCTCAAAGGGATTGTGGGTGGTGAGACAGGCCGAGACGCCATACTTGGACTGGATCTCAAAGTTTTTATCCCGGAAATATTCAGTTTGCCGTTTCGCTTGTTCAGCTTCGTAAGAAGCTCTTTCAGCTCTTTTTTTCAAAATGGTCTGAATAAGCTTTTCCGTCGCTTTGTAGTAATGGAACTTCGCTTCAGAACAGTCCTGAATTGTCAGGCCGGAGCATCTGGCGCAACAGACATGTTCCTCGAGAATTACATCTTCGAGATCGATTTCTCGATCGTCGGTGATAATGTCCAGAGGCGGCACGAAAGCCTTGAACTCGCTGATTTTTTTCTCACATATTGAACAGGTTAAAATCCTGAATTTTTTCATAACTTCCTCCTAGAAAGAAATTGTTGAAAATCCACAAAATAACAGTATT
>JAFGCQ010000024.1 GCA_016932555.1 Candidatus Zambryskiibacteriota bacterium | reverse complement strand
TTGTGGACGCTGATGACCCCCTCTATCAGAGCTCCAATTTGGGTATCCGCCCCTCCCGCTGTTTTTATTAAAAAAGGTAGCTTGTAATTTTTACTTTTTAATTTATTTTTAATTTTTAATTTTTTAAAATTTAAATTAATATTGTTATACTGCCGGAGTAGCTTAGGGGTAAAGCAATACTTTCGTAAAGTAGAGATCGTGAGTTCAACTCTCACCTCCGGCTCCAAAATTTATGGAAAAATCTGATACAGAAAAGAGAATAAAAGAATTAGAAAAGGAGATGTCAGCTCCTAATTTTTGGCAAGATAAAGAAAAAGCTCAAACATCAATAAAAGAATTTCAAAGACTTAAAGATAAACTTGAAGGAGTAGGTCAATATGATAAAGGAAATGCTATAATGACCATTTTTTCTGGTGCTGGTGGTGATGATAGTGAGGATTTTTCAGCCATGCTTTTGCGTATGTATTTTAAATTTTTTGAAAATCGAGGTTGGCAAACAACCATCTTGCATGAAAATCAAAACGACCATGGCGGATATAGGAATGTGACGGTAGAAATAACCCATTCGACTCACTCTGCTCGCTCAGGGTCTTTAGGACCCTACGGGATCCTAAAGAATGAATCAGGAGTGCATCGTCTAGTGCGCATTTCGCCTTTTAACGCCAATCAAAAGCGGCACACAAGCTTTTCTATGATAGAGGTTATTCCTGTTTTTGATAAGCAGAGCGAAAAAGATATTGAACTTAGTGAAAAAGATTTGAAAATAGAATTTTCCCGTTCATCAGGACCCGGTGGTCAAAATGTAAATAAAAGGGAGACATCAGTACGCATAGTCCACCTACCGACCAATCTTTCAGCTGAATCAGATAGCGAGAGAACTCAGGAAGCCAACAAAGAAAAAGCTCTCTCTGTCCTCCGCGGTAAAATATTTAAAGCCCTGGAAGAAAAAAGGATTTCTAAAGAAGAGGGCATGTATGTTTCCAAAACTACCGATATAGAATGGGGCAACCAGATCCGCTCTTATGTTCTGCATCCTTACAAAATGGTTAAAGATCATCGTACAGGTGTTGAAACTTTCGATGTAGGCAGTGTCCTTGAAAACGGTGAATTGGACAAGTTTATTAAAGCGGAGAAAGATTTGTCCCGTTAGAGATAAGAACTAAGTTCTGCCGAAATGATATTTCGGATCTCTAACGGGATTTGTAAAAATTTGAAATGTAGTATAATAGACGTATGTCGATTGTTTTTGATGATGTTTCAAAAAAATATAACGACTATGTCGCTTTGAATCAAGTGTCATTTAATATAGATCCCAATGAATTTGTCTCTATTGTAGGACCTTCTGGTGCTGGTAAGACGACTCTTCTCAGAATGCTTTTAGCTGAAGATAAACCTACTTCAGGCAAAATATTTTTAAATAGCATTGATATTCACGCTCTCTCAAATAAAGATATAATCAGGCGCACTATCGGTGTTGTTTTCCAGGATTTTAGACTTTTACCCCAAAAAAATGTCTACGAAAACATTGCCTTTGCTATGGAAGCGGCTGGACGAACTGATGAAGAAATAGAATCTGATGTACCGCATGTTTTGGATCTGGTAGATTTAGGTAATAAGATTTGGAACTTCCCAAACGAACTTTCGGGAGGTGAAAAGCAGAGAGTGGCTATTGCTAGAGCAATCGTTAACCAACCAGACATTATCATCGCTGATGAACCGACTGGCAACTTGGATCCAGTTAATACTTATGATATTGTTCAAATATTTAAAAAAATTAATGATCTTGGCACCACAGTCGTTCTCACTACCCACAATAAGGGTGTGATAGACTCTATAGGGCGAAGAGTAATAACTGTGCAGAACGGTTGTATAGTGCGTGATGATCTAACAGGGAAATACATCCTTTAAAAATTTCAAAATCCAAATTTCAAATTTCAAAATAAAATGGAAAAAACACCATTTAAAACCAAATTAAAAAGAGTTCTCAAAGCCGGTTTCTTTAATTTCTGGCGTAGCAGTTATGTTTCATTTGCTTCAATAATAGTGATGATTATCACTCTTTCAGTTATTGGTTCAGTTATCTTTCTGAGTACTATTTTAAATATAACTATGGAAGAATTGCGCGATAAAGTTGACGTCAATGTTTATTTTGTAAACACTGCTCTTGAAGAAGATATTATTTCTTTGAAAACTAAAATAGAAGCTCTACCAGAAGTTAAATTGGTGCAATATACCAATCGAGAAGAAGCTTTGGAAAATTTCCGGCTACAACATGAAAATGATCAAATTACTCTGCAAGCGCTTGATGAGCTTGGCGAAAATCCTCTAGGGGCAGCTCTAAATATTAAAGCTAAAGAGCCATCTCAATATGAGGGCATAGCTAATTTTCTAAATGAAGAAAATATTCTTTCCAGTGAAGGTGAGAAAATTATTGATAAAATTAATTATTTTGAAAATAAAGAAGCTATAGACAGACTTTCTAAAATTATTGATTCGGCAGAGAGATTGAGTTGGGTTATTTCTTTGACGCTAGTAACTATTTCTATAATTATGACCTTTAATACCACTAGATTAGCCATTTATATTTCCCGAGAGGAAATATCGGTAATGCAACTAGTTGGAGCTAGTAAAAACTATGTTCGGGGACCCTTTGTGGTTACGGGAGTTATTGTCGGCCTGTTCTCGGGACTCTTAACTATATTTATTTTCTTACCAATTTGTTATTGGCTTGGTAACACTACTCAAGATTTCTTTATAGGACTCAATATCTTTGATTATTATTTGGATAATTTTTTTCAAATTTTGCTTATCATAATTAGTGCTGGTATAGCTATTGGAGCTTTGTCGAGTTACCTGGCGGTACGCAGATATTTGAAATTATAAGTCCTTGAAAAATAATGAAGAAAAGAAAACATAAATATATATTTGTGGTAGGGGGAGTTATGTCTGGTATCGGTAAGGGTATCTCTGCTGCCTCCATCGGTAGAATACTTAAATCTAAGGGATTTACGGTCAACCAAGTTAAGGTTGACCCTTATTTAAATGTAGACGCTGGTAATATGAATCCAACAGAACATGGTGAAGTTTTTGTTATGGATTCAGGTCTAGAAACTGATCAGGATATGGGTAATTATGAGAGATTTTTAGACGAAAGTGCTTCTGACAGAGATTATCTTACTAGTGGCATGATTTATTATGATGTCATCAATCGCGAGCGCTCTATGGGCTACAAAGGCAAGTGCGTAGAAGCTCTGCCAGATATTATTGATGAGATATATAAAAGATTTATTGATGCAGAGAGAAATGATCGCTCTGATATAACTGTAGTAGAGATTGGAGGCACTATAGGCGATTATCAAAACATTATGTTTATTGAAGCAGCTAGGATACTTAAAATTAAACGACCTAAAGATGTAGTTTTTGTTTTAGTAAGTTACTTACCCCAACCTTCAACTATTGGAGAACAAAAAACTCGGCCGACTCGCATTGCTTGTCAGACATTAAACTCTTATGGTGTGCAGACCGATTTTATTATTGTTAGAAGCGAGAGACCTTTTGATGATAAGCGAGCCAAAAAGCTCGCTATTTCGTGTAATGTGTCCGAAGAAAATATAATTTCTGCTCCAAATATCGAAAGTATTTATGACGTGCCGATCAATTTTGAAAAGGGCCGGTTAGGACACAAGCTTATCAAAACTTTTGGTATTCGTTCTAAAAAGACTGATCTTACTTGCTGGAAAGAATTTGTTAAAAAGACCAAAAATGGAAAAAATCAACTTAAGATAGCAGTAGTGGGAAAATATTTTGATACCGGAGATTTTATGCTTTCAGACGCTTATATCTCTGTTATAGAAGCTGTGAAGTTTTCATCATACTGGCAAGACGCCAAAACTGAATTGACCTGGATTAATTCTAAAGAGTATGAAAATGGAAAGAGAAAGGTTTCAGAACTTAAAAATTACAATGGCATCATTGTGCCAGGGGGCTTTGGCGAATCAGGCATAGAGGGTGTGATCATGGTTATCAAATATGCTCGTGAAAATAAGATCCCGTTCCTAGGCCTTTGTTATGGTATGCAGCTTATGACTATCGAATTTGCTAGAAATGTTATTGGTTTGAAGAATGCTAATACAGTAGAAATCGATCCCGATACTACACATCCGGTTATTGATATTATGCCGGAGCAAAAAAAGCTCTTGGCAGAAAATAAATATGGCGCTACCATGAGGCTCGGCGCCTATCCAGCTATACTCAAAGAGGGAACGGGAGCTTTTGAAGCTTACTTATCAGTTAGAGCTTTAGCAAAGGAGGATAAAGAAAATAAAAATCTAATATCCGAAAGACACCGCCACCGCTATGAAGTTAATCCGGAATACATAGAAGAAATGGAAAAGGCTGGGCTTATATTTAGCGCTACTTCACCAGACGGTCGGCTTATGGAAATCGCCGAACTGCCCAAATCAAAACATCCATTTTTCTTAGGAACTCAATTTCATCCAGAATTTCAAGCTCGCCCACTCCATCCGCACCCACTTTTCAATGCTTTTATTGAAGCTTGTCTTAAGAAAAAATAAAAATATTTATAAAAAAGGGCCGGTGTGTCAGAAACACTCCGGCCCAGGTAATAGTAAGATCCCCCCGAATCTTACGCTGTTATGAATTGTATACTATTATTCCCTATAAATCAAGAGAATAATTCGAGCGGGCTAAATTGCAGCCCGCTCTTAGGTCAAGGCTCCTAAAACACAACTGGCCTGCCTTGACTTTTTCGCTGGCTGTCAAATCGCAACTCCTAATCGTTTTAAGACTAGGCCGGATTAAGAGCGGCGACTCGATCGGAAAGAGGTTGCTGCATGTATACTACACCTCCCATGGCATAGGCCTCGTTATCGGCAATGCTTACGTTCGGGTGCTTTTCCAGATATATTCTGGTACAGCTGCCCTTATGAGCTGATTTGCCGTTTTTAAAGGTAATGATACCTTTTTCATTGAAAGCGTAAAACAGATGGCAAGTTGCACACCAATTTTCAATCAATACAGGTACTACTACTTGTTGAGAGCTTTTCATCATCTTCTTGCCTCTCTCCCATCTATAATGGGGGTTGGGGGTTTATACAACACTGTACAGTTTCTAGTAATTGATTATACTCTTTTACCAAAAATTGTCAAATTTTTTTTAATGCAAATGTGTATAAGTGTTTCAAACTTTAAATTTAGTCAATTTTGAGGTATATTGTGATTGTTTAAGAAAAATTATTGCCAGATCGTCTAATGGTAGGACCTCAGACTCTGAATCTGAGTATCTTGGTTCGAATCCAAGTCTGGCAGCCAACTCGTGCGTCGCTCGAGACGCGTCAGGGCTATGAATTTCATAGCCTGCATAGAGCGAAATTATGTCTGAAGACTTTGTAA
>JAFGCQ010000023.1 GCA_016932555.1 Candidatus Zambryskiibacteriota bacterium | reverse complement strand
CTGTTTTTGAAATTAAACTTAGTTATATGGCTTTTTTTAAAAAAAAAGGAAAAGCCCTTGACAAGAGACTTTTCTTGTATATATTCTTTTAAATTTTTTTAGTAAAAAAGAAATAATTGCCGTTATGTATAGAGAAAAGTAAATAAAAAGGATAAAAGCCATTATGTATAAGAATTATGTGAACCGAAGAAAATTATAGGGTAGGGTTAACTTGAAGTTAACGTTGCCCTATAACTTTTTATACGTCAATCTATATGAGCCGGAGAACTTCCGGGCTCTTATCTCAAAATTTAAACGCGAAAAAACTCATATTAGGAGATGTTATGGGAGTTAATAACAAACATAGTTTAGTTCTTATATACATGGACAAAAAGTTAAAAGAAAAAGTACAAGAACTTGCACGTGCAGAAGAGACTTCCGAATCTGAAATAGGACGGCGAGCTTTGTCGGCATACCTTGATAACGAACACGCGAATAAGATTGTTAATCCGCTCAAACTTTTTGAGACAAAAATTTTGAGAGAGTTGAGGGATTTGAAAAAGACGATCCAACAACATCAGACTTCTTTGGGAGGGAAAGCATGATAGTAAAGGTTAAGCACATTAGTCATCCTAAGGGAGGACAAAACGCTATCAAATATTCTAAATCAAAAGAAGTCGCGGGGATGACAACCGACAATTTCAAAATACAAGGACGAACGTATCATTTTGTTATTTCTGCTTCTGAGCAGGAAACAGAAAAAATTTCAGCAGAACAAATGGTAGAAATATCTCAAAGAACATTAGAAGAACTTCAGGAAAAAACCAATAATTATTTTGAATATAATATAAGCGTTCACAATGACAACGGCTACTTACACGCTCACGTGCAAACTTCTGGACTTACAAATTTGTCTAAACAAGATCTAAAAGAATTCAAAGCAAATGCTCAGAGCATAACTCAAGAATTATCTAAAAAAAAAGTTTTTCTCTTGGGCAGAAGATGAGTCGAGCGATGGATTTATTGAAGATGAAAAATGTAGGAGTGCGAATGAATTCTTCAGTTATTCCGGATATAAAAATACCTGGAATTAATAAGGAGAGATAAAATGCCGAAAAGTCTTTTCAGCAAAAGAATAGAAAAACTGTCTATAGATATTGCTTTTATAAGGAAGAATGTAAAGTTCTCTATTAAATTTTTCCTTGGGCTTTCCATTGGATTCTTTATAATTTTTCAAGGCGTTAATATTTTATTGTCTTCAACTTATAACCATAACCTTAGGCTTTTTCTGCTTTGGGTTAAAAATTGGTTTATAGGAGCTAGTCAGCCGCCAATTATGACTTCTGTTCTTTTTTATTTTAAAAAACTCTGCATTAGAACATCGATTATAAGTTGCGCTATTGGACTTGTTAGTACTGTTTTTTTAGTTAGAAAATCAAACGTAGCAACAGAGGAAGTTGTCAGGGGGGCTAGGAAAGCGGATAAAAAAACCATAAGAAACTTACAAAAAGGAAGAATACCTGTTGGGGATGTGACTATTCCGGTGGAATATGAAAATAGAGGGACATTAGTATTGGGGGCTGCAGGAACGGGTAAATCGGTTTTGGTCAGAGATGTAATTCAATCTTTAGCGAATGATAAGTGTATTATTTATGATCGGAAAGGAGAGTTTCTACAAAAATTTTATCGAGAGGGCGACTTAATTCTTAACTTTCTAGATGCCCGGAATGTTGATTGGAATATTTATGAGGAAATAAAAACGGACGAGGATATAGACAGTATATCATCTTCCATTGTACCGCATACTGGAGACGACCGGTCTAAATTCTGGTATAATTCTGCAAGAGACCTTATTGAAGTTGTCCTTGAAGCAGTTCGTAGGAGTGAAGTTAAGGCGGATTTTTCACACCTCGCAACATTTATGTTTGAAACAAATACGAAAGAAAAGCTTTTTGAGGAGTTAAAACAGTATAAGGATTTAATATCTCGAGTTGAGGGTTATATATCAGATAAAAGCCAAACTGCTACTTCTATTTTTGCAAGTTATACAGAGTATGCGAACTATTTCAGAAACAAAGCATTGCTTTCTTCAAAAGGAGGCAAGTTTTCTGTCAGAGATTACATCAAAAACAAAGAAGATAAAAGAAGAATTTTTATTATAAATCCCGCAAACGTAGAGAGCTTCAGAGGTCTTAACACTTTATTTCTTGACCTGGCGTTTAAGGAAATACTTTCTCTTCCTGATGATATAGAAAGAAGAATTTTTGTAATTATAGACGAATTCCCCTCTCTGTACAAATTAGATTCTCTTGAAAGACTACTCGCAGAAGGAAGATCTAAAGGAGCGTGCCCTTTAATTTCCGCACAGGACTTTACACAGATTGAAAGAATTTATGAGGCGGGTGCGGCATCAATTTTTAATAACGCCAATACTAAAGCAATATTTAGGCTTGCTGAAACAAAAAGCGCAAAATATATATCAGAATGGCTAGGAGAGCAGGAAAAGAAAGAATTAGACGAGTCTCTTTCCCAGGGAACTGCAGAGATGAGAGATGGTTATTACTATAAAGAAAGTAAAAAGATAGAAAAACTTTATTTGCCGGCAGAAATTGCCAATTTGGAAGATTTGAATTTTGTGTTTAAAGTGGGACCTTATCCTCCTTACAAAACAAAAGTTACGTATAAAGAATACCCAGAAGTAGCCGAGGGTTTTATTCCGGCAAAAATAGAAGATAAAAAAATAGGAGGCGAAAATGATGTTGCTATGCTTTCTTAGTGTGTACGTCCATGTTTTTGGGGACTGGTATGTAGATATAACAGGAGAACAAAGAGACGCAACGGTAAGAATAAGAGAACAATTACTAAGCCTTTACCCTCTCAATGTATACATGCCTTTAGAAGTTGACACTATAACTATAAGAGAAACTAAATATATCGACAGCTATGAAATCTTTTACTTTCACCCTGGAGATACCATTCCTATTAAACTAAACTTCACGGGGGATGTTTTTGTATCTGCGGACCCACTTGGGAGTAAATCAGACAATCTGAAATTAATTCAAAAAAGAGCAAGTAAACTCGTTGGGTTGAGGGATCGGCTCTCTCCGGAGAGAGTAATTCCAGACTCGATGTTTTTGGGGCGTATAGGAATCATTAAATTAAACCATGTTAAAAAGGAGGGAAAAATATGGTAAAAATACGACAATTTGTAGAAAAACATCAGCGAGCACTCAGAATAGTCGTTATCTCAATATGGCTTGTATGTACGTTTTTTGCTCTAACGGGAGATTTGTTTGCGCAGACAACAGAAATGGAAACATTGTGGACTAAAGTAATTGCCTTGTTAGGTGGCGCTTTCGGTAAAGCTATCGCTGCTTTAGGTTTTGTTATCGGAGCTATCTCTATATTTTTAGGCAACATGCAAATGGGTATCATGTCAATTGTTGGTGCGTTTATAATAGCCGTAGCCCCTATTATAATTAACTTCCTATTTGACTAGAGGTCAATATGGAAAGCCGATTTCTGGACGCAAAACTTACTGTATTTGGATTAGAACCCGACGAGTTTATTTGTTTTTTAGGCCCTTTTTTGTTGCTGTACCTTATGGATTTACTTTTTATTGGATTAATCTTAGGGGGATTTTTTTCTTTTACTATAAAGAAAGTGAAATCCGGAAAACCGGAAGGATATTTAATGCACTTACTGTATAGGATGGGTGTGCCTTTTTCGGGCTTAATTCCACCTCATATTACACACTTTGAAGAGTGAGGGGTAAAGATGAAAGCCGAAAGATTTTGGGAGGTGTGGAAGAATTTGGATTTCTCAAATCAAAACTTAAGAAGGATTATTTGGGTCTTACTGGTTTTACTTTGCTTAAACTATGTGCTTATCTTCAGACTCGCAACAAGAGAGGAAAAAGTGCTTGTCATCCCTGGTGCTGCAGGAAGAATGAAGATAGCTCCCGGAGAGCTCCCTGATATAACCGTTAAAAACTTTGCTCTATACTTGTGTAATTTGTTTGCTTCCTTTCACCCAGGAAACTATGATGACAGGATGAACGAATTAATGGATTACGTTGACCCACGTTTTTATGCTGAACTCAGAAAGGAACAGCTCAAGAGTTCTAAGACTGTTCGAAGAACTTCTTTCTCTCAATCGTTTGTTACAGATTCAATACAATCAAGAAAATCCGGTAATTCGTATGTTGTTAAGCTTTACGGAACAGTCGTCAAAATTATTGGCGATAAACCAATTTCAACAGAAGGGAGGATTTATGAAATGCGCCTTACAAAAATATACGCTACTGAAGAGCGTCCTCTTGGCCTTACTCTTACCTATTTGCGTAAGGTCGGAGAAAATAGCGAATAGATCTCCACATATAGCGGTTAAGAAAGACGAAATTACGCAAATAGAATTTACGGAAAGCATTGAAAAAGTTATCGTGGGTCCCGGGATAGATGTAGAATATACTGGGAGAGCTGCTTTTATCAGACCTCAGAGAGAGGGTCGAGTGTTCTTTTTAACGAGGACTTATAGCATACCAATTGAGTTTGCTTTTTCGGAAGTCGCTCCGGCTAAATATGAAATATTCCCTCCGGATGAGGGTTTCGCGGAGAGAGAAACGCAAGGAGTTTCAATACCGGTTTATAAAGATATCTCTGCAATCCTATCTCATATGTATAGCAATAAGCTCCTGCCTGGGTACAACAGAATTAAGACGAAAAAGGTTTATTATAAGACAGCAAAAGTAAAATCGGCATTAATAGGAGATAGATATACCTGTTTAGAAATTCCACTTAAGAGTAAACATATAGAAAGAGACTTATATACACCTGGAACGGTTGCGATTGCAATCTCGCCTGACTTGTGGGATACTTTATCCTCAACCGCATACGTTATTTTAGAATATAACCCAAAAGGCTTAATCGAAGAAATAAAGGAGAACGAATAATGGGCTTCTTAGATGACTTTAAAAAGAAATTTTCTTCTTCAAAAAAAGGAGCCACTCAGATTCCCGAGACAACTGAGGAAAGTAAAAATAAACGTAATCTAAAATTTATTTTATTAGGCGTTGGGGCGTTTGTTTTCCTTATATTTGTCTTTTCGATGTTTTCTCCGGATACGACAACACAAGCAAGAGAGCAACAGACTACCACTGCAAGACGTGAAGGAATTCAAAGCCAGTTTGAAGAAACAGAACTCGATTATGAAGAATGGATAATGGATGCTGCCGGAAAAATTAAAAACGTTACCGATCACGCCGAAGCAAACGCAAAGGCAATAAGAAAAGTGGAAGAGGGACAAGGGAATCTTCAAAAAGAAATAGCTGAAATGAGAAAAACAATGGAAGAGAATTTTAAACTAATACAGGGAGAGCTATCCAAACCTATTCCTCCTACTCCTACACAATCAACACCTGGATATCATCCGAGAGGGACACAATCAACGCAAGACCCGAACGGATTTGATATGAAAGAAGAAAAGAAAATTATAATTTTCGAGAACGGCTCGTCTAGAAACGAAGCAGATTCATCCACAGAGTTCACAGCTTTTGACTATACAGAAATTATTTCTCCGTCAGGGAGCGTTGCGAGAGCAATACTCTTAACAGGAGTATACGCTACTGAAGGAAACTCGTATCCTGTTCTTTTAGAAGTTACTAGTCCTCTATATGAAACAAAAAGAGAATTTAACGATATCGTATTATATAGTTTTATTATAGGAGAAGCCCTGGGAGATATTTCAAGTTCAAGAGTATACATTAGACTGCAAAGCATAGCATTGTATCTAAAAGACGAGACGGTGAAGACTCTTCCTATAAAAGGATGGGCGACAGACGCTAGAGATGGTTCGTATGGCGTTCAAGGAGACGTGATGCAGAGAGATGGTTCTTTTTTGGGGCTATCTCTATTAGCGAGCTTTATTGGTGGCGTGGGAGACGCGGTAGCAGCTGCCGGCAGGTTAACTACAACAGTGCCTACTTCCGGAGGGATGTATCAGGTAAGTCAAATAGATTCTACTAAAATTTGGGAAGTGGCAGCTGCTTCTGGAATATCTCAAGCCGCGAGTCAACTTTCTGAAAGATATATGCAAAAGGCAGAAGAGATAAGACCAGTCGTTTGCGTTTATCCAGGAATAACAATCGATGTTATACTCATAAATGATCTAAAAGACGTTCCTTTTCAAGCGCAACAAACAGGAGGCAAATAGTGAAAAAGACAATAGTTGTATTGATAGTCAGTTCACTGATTCTTATTGGTTGTAGCGGGAAGCACGCAAAAGTCAGTACTTTAGGGTTGCATCAGAGATTAATACAAGAAGATAAAGAAGTAAAGTTTGTAAATGTAAATCCTCCGTTTACTCCTAACTATTACCCTATGAGACAAAAGGATAGGATTCTAAAAGTTTGGTTGCCTGGTTATACTCTTAGTGATTCTATTACTGTTGGTCCTCACTACATTTTTGTTCTGGTAGAAAAATCCAAGTGGATTAACAATGTAGGTACGGGAGAATAAAAATATGGATAGTGGAATTTCAGTTAGAGCGTGGAATGCTTTACTGGATAAAGGAGTCCCTTTTTCTTCGTTTTTGCCTTATATCGCTTACGACGAAAGAAGAGAAGTGTATGTGTTAGCGGATACTACCGGAGAAGGGATAAGCCTAGGAGCTATTTTTGAGTTTAATTTATTGCCGGGGGAACTTGTTGATTCTAAAGTTGAAAACGAATTAACAGAAATTATAGAACAGCTTTATACTTCCGGGAATTTCCCTGAAGGAACGGGGTTACAATTTATTATATTTTCTTCTCCTACGGTAAAAGAAAATATCGAGAATTGGGAAGAAAGGAAGAAAGAGGGGAGAGGGATATTTAAGGAGTATACTTCACATAGAAAATCTAAATATGAAAAAATGGGGTTTAGAAATCTAAGGGGCTTTGCAACAGTCAGACAATTTTATAAGAAACGCCCTACGGATACAGAAAAGGATAATTTTCGAACGAATGTCGAGAGTTTGAAGGCAACGCTGGAGACTACGGCCTTTGGTCAAGTTGAAATGGATCCTAAGAATGTGCCGGCGGAAGAGCTTATTTCTTTAGTTTCAGAGATATTAAACGATAGAAAGATAGAAAACATGAAATATAATAACCAAATTCCTATCAGAGAACAAATTGACTATAAATATATGCATGTACATCCTAACTTTACAGATATAAGCGGTAAAATAACAAGGGTGTGTGGAGTTAATTATCCTCCAGATGAACCTAAACTTCTGAACGCCGTGAAAATGTTGGGTGATCTCTTTACAGAGAGACTGCAATTAAACGTTCCGTTTTTACTAACTTTCAATGTGACAATACTAGACCAATTTAAGAAAAGAGCCGAGGTGGGGAAGAGGTTAAGCATTGCTCAAATGCAAGCAGGTGGGGCTATGGCAAAGTTCTTCACAAAAACAAGACTTCTAGCAGAAACATTAGAAAAAGCCTCTGCCAGGGCAGAAATGGGTAAAGACTTTATAAGGTTTTCTTTGCATTTTACGGTTTTCGCGGATAGCGACGAGGAAAGCAAAAGAGAAACACAAAAAGCTCTTAATCTTCTTAGGTTGGCAGGATTTACTCCTTTTGAAGAGGGAACAATCGCGCACTCGGTTTTTCTTTTTTCTTTGCCTCTTTGTTGGGCCCCAGAAGTTAATAGGTTTTTAGAAAGGCAGAAAACTATTATGAGTGATAATATAGCAAGTCTCACCCCGTTATTTGGAGACTGGAAAGGGACACCTACGCCAGTTATGATTTTTAAGACAAGGAGAGGAGAAGTTCTTACTTTTGATTTTTTTGATAGTCCGGGAAATTACAATGCCGTAGTAGCTGCTGCCTCGGGAAGTGGAAAATCGTTTTTAGTTAATGATATTATAATGAATTATTTAGCGGAGGGAGGTAGAGCGTATGTGTTGGATGTTGGAAAAAGTTATTTAAAACTGTGCGAATATTTGGAAGGCAATTTTATAGAATTTTCAGAGGATGAACCGATTAATGTTTCTCCTTTTATCGGTTGCCGTTTTGATGAAACAAAAAACAGTATGAATAAAAACGATTTATCTTTTGTCCTGCCCGTTATATGCAAAATGGCAGATGTGGAAAAAAAGGAGCAGAAAGGAACACTTGAAGAAGCGATAATAGATGTATTTAGAGAGCATAGACAGGACACAACAATGACACATTTATATGAGTTTTTAAAGAAAAACAAAGATACCAGGAAACTTTCTAAAATGATTTTCCCTTATACAAACAAAGGAAGGTTCGGGACGTTTTTTCACGAAGGGGAAAAATTACATTTTGACAATCCTCTAACTGTTTTTGAATTGGAAGGATTGAAGACAAAAAAAGAACTGCAATCCGTAGTTCTTTTAATGGTAATTTTTCATATAAATAGAAAAATGGAGACTGCTAAAAGAGGGACAAGAAAATTGCTTATTATCGATGAAGCATGGAAGTTGCTTAGCGATGAATTCTCGGCCGAGTTTATTGAAAACGCCTATCGAGTTTACCGGAAATACGGCGCGAGTGCTGTTTCTCTCACACAGAGTGTTAATGATTTATATAAAAATCCGGCAGGGATTGCGATAACTGAAAACGCAGGATTTTTTCTCTTATTAAAACAGAAAGCGGAAACTCTACAATCGTTATTCCAATCAAAAAGATTAATACTTAGCGAGGAAAATTTTTCTCTTTTGAGAACAGTTAAAACTGTTACAGGAAAATACTCAGAGGTCTTTTTTTATACTCCTCTTGGATGTGGCATTGGAAGATTTATGCCGGACCCATTTTCTTATTGGTTATATACGACGAATCCTAACGATTTAGAAAAAATACAAAACCTTATTGACGAAAAGGGGTTAAGTAAAATTGAAGCATTAGAAACGTTGTCTAGAACCAGACCGGAGGGAGAATGATACAAGTATTAATTTTATTTATAGTATCAACAAACTTTCTAAAATGGTCTGACCAGATAAGCGAAGAGCATATGATAGATACAGTCAGCACAGTACTTGATACAGTAACCGAAAGTCAACAGCAGATATCGAAGGAAGTACAAAAAAACGATATTAAAATTACAAAAGAAACTAAAGCGAAGTTAGAAAAATTAGATATTCAAACCAGAAAAAAAATAGAGCAAATGATTAAAGCATATCCAGACACTATTTTTGCGGAAGAAGGAGAAGGGGGGAAAGGTTGTGCTTGCCACGAGGCTCGAATTGAAATGCTAATTAAAGAAGAACTTATTATTGAAGTAGAAAAAAATGGGGAAGTTAATTATAAAAATTTTAAGATACCTGTGAAAACCTATATTCCTCTTCCGGAAGGAGGGGAGAAAGTAGTTGAGAGTGAATTTGACTTAGAAAAAATAAAATCAACTTATCTAAAACCCCAGGAAGCTCATATTAGCTTTAAAAACATATACGCCGGTGTTAGTAAGATAGACACACTGATAAAAGAAAAAAGAGAGTGCGAAGATTTTCAAGGAGCATTATCTAATAATAATTTTACTGTGTCTACGAGTGGAGAAGTTAGTTATAATTCTATTCCGCCAATGACTACAAGTATAAATCAAAGCTGTTTTGGTTTAAGTACGGAATTCTTTTTCCCTCCAAGAAAACAATGGTTTGAAATGAGATGGAGATGGGGAGTAATTCCGGATCCTAAATGGTGTCAATATATCGCTCGCAGTGAGTTTAAAATTCCTGTCGCTACTATTACGGTAAGTGGAGATTCAAGGAGCCAAGAAGGTGGGGGAAAAGGGATGTTTAAAACAGACATTAAAGGAGGAGGGACACAACTCAATGCACGAATATGGAACATTTATAATGAATGGTTCCTAAGATATACCGTGGCTCAAATAGATAGAACAGTAAACGCCTGGCTTCGTTCTGTTTCCTTCGCTTTGCAAGCGTTGGTTCCATACGCAATTAACGGGGTAGAGCTTGAAACTAAATATGACAGAGATGTTTGGCCTAGTTACCCTTATTTTGACACGAGAATAGATCCATTGTGGGGATCAAAGAGGACTTCAGATTTCCCCGATATTCTCTCTAAGCCAATTCCGCCGGCACTTCACGATTATTGGGCGCATGGGCCCTTCGCAATAGTGTTGCCATTGTTAGCAGATGGTGAGTTAATAGAAAAAGGCACAAATTTATCTCAAATAGATTGCGCGCGGCTTAGCGGACATCAAATAGGCGGAGGGTTAGAAAATTTATGGAATGAGTCTAGACGAGAAGTAAACCCAAGTAATTGGATAAGTAAAGTTCCTGGAGGAGGAACCTTCGGGAGATTTGTAAAATTTACATTACTGCAACCATTAGAAAAAACATTAGATTATTATTGTGTTGGATGTTGGGGGTATCTCTTTCCTAGAAACAAATCGGTAAGGCTCTCGAGCGACTATCAAGCGTTCGCTTTAACAGCCTATCGAGCTTTATCAAAAATGTTTGATATCAAATGGCCCATTAAAAGAGAGTATTTCCCATGGACCCACGTTACCGGGTGGAAAGATTTACAAAAAATGAGAGCAGATGATCATATATACTTTCAATTAAGTTCTCCGCAGGAAACTGGATGTTTTCAAGTTGGCACTTCACAGATAATGTGGGAAAATCGCTTAGGAGTTCCTAATCCTTTAGACCCAAGCCCAGATGAAGTAACGTTTACGGTCTGGAGGAGAGTTATTTTATACCATCATGCGGTATGGGATATAGTCACATGATTTTTTGGATTTTGTTGTTTTCTCTTAGCTCCGGTAGTACTAATGAATGGATATGGTATAGAGAGGATATCGGAACTACAACACCAGGGGGAAGGGACACAACCAAATATGTATATGAAGGGTTAGAAATTCCACAACCAGAAAGTCTTTGTATTGAGGAAAATGCTCCACCAGTGGTTAAGGAACTTCTAAAAAATCCTACTCTCAAGAATGCCGAAGAATATGTAAAATGGCAAGCAGCGTTATTAGAACGTGCAGCTCGTGTAGGCTTGTTAGTTGAAAAAGCGGCAGTAGCGCTCGGAGTAGGGGGTACAAGAGAGAAGGTAAGAAAATATAAAGAGAAAGAAGAAGAAAAAAGGCTTGAAGAAATAAAGGGAAATGCCATGTTAGTTGCTTTGTTAAGCAACGATATCGAAAGTCAATATATGATAACAGAACTTGAAAATTTATATATTAATGGGTTTTTTGTTTATGCGTTTTGCCAGGATACAGCTTATAATGCGGTTTTCCCCATAAAGAAATATAAAGGGCAGCTTAATTTCCTAGAAGGAAGAGACAAACCGCCTTTAGTAGTTTTTTTTCAACCGACTACAAGAAGATACCAGATTCTTACTCGAAAGTTTGCGACTGCTAATGATCTCCAGAAAAGCATTATTAGTCTCATAATTAAAGATGAAAGCAGGAGGGTTGTACCATGAAAAGATTCTGTCTTTTTGTGTTTTTCGTATCTGTAGTTTTATATGGAGATTGGTGGGATGACGCGCAAGGGATGTTTAAAGATTATAAAGACGGCTTATATTCTACGGGTGGAGCTTTATGGGCTTGGGACGATGCAGTAAGTACCGATAATAGATTCAATTATCAGATTGGCGCCGGTATGATACCGCCTTCTTCAAAAAAATATAACGTTGCGGGGATTAATCTTGAGGTTGATCCTCACGCTGATTGTAAAGGGATATGGTTGCATTCTGATTTTGACGCTTTCTTTGACGACGGCAAATTATGGAACTGGGTAACGAGTTATGTCACTAATACGGTATATGCTTCTCTAATGACGTTACTTTACTCTAACAATACCGTTGGGCAGTTGCATAGTTTTATGCAAGATTTTGGTGTGAAAAATTTACAATTGACATCAGAACGTTGCAACCAGGAAGAAATTATTGCTTTAACACAAGACCCTGCATTTCAATCCATGTCCTGGAGTCAAAAGCTTTGTGTTAACGCTCGTATGACAGCAGGGGTGAATTACCCAGAGGCTATTAAACAATGCAAAAACAATGCCGTTGACGCTGCTTTAGGGAATTATGCGGGGGCAGGTACACAAGCCGAAGTAAAGACTTGCTATGATATTTCAGTGTTTTATAACGATGAAAATTTTCTTAAAGCAATGCTTGGATATTATGAACCTAATGTTGGTGGTGGTGGGGGTTTTATTTATGAATACCATTCTCCTTCTATGGATATGAATGAGTTAATGGACTCTCTTTTAGTTCTTAATACAGCTTATTATGATTCGATAGTAGATATTTACAAAGGCAATATCCCTGGGGATGCATCAACTCTTTACCAAAAATTAGAAAAGTACGTTCAGTACCTTTCTCCTCCTGGATCTCCTATCGATGTTGAGGCTATTAAGCAGGCCTCTAATGCGCCACCCTTTGAAAGAGAGGCTTTAAAGACGAAAATTGTTAGCGTAGGAGCTTATGCAGGTGCGATGTTTCTGTTAAATAGAATAGAAAATTTTATTAGTTCGTGTGAATTGACTGATTTTCGCGTTAACGAAGAAGAAACTAATCGATATAGAAATAGAGCTGATTTGTTAAGAGCGCAAATGAGAAATATATATGATAATTATACTATTATGAGCGATTTTGCTAACTCTATTCATAACGCTTCTTTTTACCTTACAGCGAGAGCCTCTGGTCGGTTTGTAGAACAGGTAATGTCAAACGCTAATAGAGTCGGAGAAAAAACAGTCTTTGGAACGCCGGCTCTTCATCAATAGGGGGGAAGTCATGTCATATATAATTTTTATTTTTTCTGTTGCTAATTTCGAAGGCATAAATACTCCGGTGGGAGCACCGCCTACATACAATCCTACCATGACTAGTTTATATGTTCGAAGTCCTCTCGAGCTTTCCGCTTTACACGCTTCTATTCGTTCTTACGATGAAATAACAAGCCCAGCAAGCCAGGCAAACTCAGGTTACAAATATCTTTTCATGATATTTGCCACTATTGGTTTAGTTGTTGCCGGTGTTCAAGCGTCAACACAAGGAAATCCAAAACCAATTCTTAGCTGCATTTTAATAAATCTTGTTATATACTTTTGTTTTATAAGAATCCCGGCGGTTAATTCGGAAGTCGATTTGAATTGCTATTCTGAAGTAGATACTTGGGGGGCTTACTGGAGTCAATTAGGCAGTCAACAGAGTAATGCGAATGTCGCTGTTCCTTTTGGGCTTTTCTTAAATATCGTGGGAGGTATAACAAAAATAACAAGTGATTTTGCCGACCGGTTTGGAGAAAATTTGACAGGGGTTTCTTACAGGGCTTTTCCTTATCTTATGGGGGATGGTATTAATGCTTTGTTAGAAGAAGACTATGGAGAAGCTGACTGGGTTGATAGAGTTGACAGATATGTTAAAGGTTGTGTTGCTCCGGCTATCGAAAAAGCGTATACAGATAATCAGAGTTTACCCGTTTTTGATTTAGAAGATGTGGTAGTGCTCTCAAGAGATATAAAGATAGTAGACCCAACTACAAAAGAAGTTTTAGACTGTTCTTCCTATTATAATACACTTAAATCACAAATGGATCAAGACCTTGTGGATATGTACCAGGAGCTTGAAGCAAAAGCCTCTGGTCCAACTCAGGGGAGTGTTAGAGAAACTATTATTAAGCAATTTGGGGCTGCTGGTTTTTTGAAAGGGCACCCGCAACCAGAATTAGCAGACGTAACAGATGTTGTCTCCGGGATAACAATGTCAAAACTCATGGGAAATGTTCTGTCAAAATTTACTCAATCCGCGGAGCACACTTCCGGAGGATCAAGAAGTAAGGCTTATAGGTTTTTTTCTAAAATTTTTGGGTCTTTTGCGGAATGGGGGACTTCTTTTTTCGGTGGACTTGCCGGGGATGTAGCGTGGAGGGCTTTTCCTTACATTTCTGCTTTTGCTATTACTTTATTTTTTTTAGGGTTGCCGATTGTAATTCTTTTTTCCCTTATTCCAGGAGGGAGAATGATTCTCTTAAATTATTTAAGGGGTTTAGTATGGGTTTTTTCCTGGTTACCTTTTACCGTGGCTGCGAACGGGCTTATAAACAGTTTTACACGTATTAATACGGTAAATCATCTTATGGCGGGGATGACACAAGGGGTAGTTGACCTCGGAACTCTGCAAAGGCTCTCCGTAACAAGTTCTATTGCGCAGGGTTTAGGTTCTCTTTTTGTTATTATTATTCCATTCCTCTCTTATGCAATAATAGCTCGTGGGAGTTTTGGTGGAATGGCCCAAGGAATAAGTACAGTAACAGGTGCTATGGTTGCTTCTGGCGCTCAAGTAACGAATGCAGCAGTGGGGACCGCATCAACTACCTTAAGTTCTTTGGCGAAAAAGAAGGGGAAATAAAGACAAATGTGTAATTTTGCTTTATTTCTCTTTTTAAGCCCTTATTGCGGACATTGCCGGGATATGAGTTTTACTGCTGATTCTTTATACCTTTACGATTCTCTCGATGTTCAAGCGGTTGTTGATAGCCAATATGTAGAAGATATTCAAAGTTGGGGTTTTCATTTTCCGGTGATAAAAAACGTCAACATGAAGGAAGAATGGAATATCGACGTTTACCCTCAAATGGTCTGTTACTTCCCGGAAACAACCAATGCTTATGTCATAGCAGAAGGAGCGACCGGGGGAAAAGAAGTTAAGAACAATATCGCAAAAGCCGTGTATTTAGAAAAACTTTTTAGACTATCTCAGAAAAAGGAAAAAGTGAAATGATTTTTTTATTATTTGGGCTGTACTCATCTATAAGCGATATAATACCGGATACTTTACTGCTAAAGAGTATCGTTATAGTGGAATCCAGAGAATACTCTAAGGCAATCAACAGGAATGCAAACGGCACAACAGATTACGGCTTAGGACAGATTAATACAATTTGGGTAAAAGATTTAGAGTTAGATACGGTAAAACTAATAAACGAACCTTTATACAACTTAAAGTGGAGCGCCTATATACTTCGGCATTGCCTGGATAAATACGGATGGACGTGGGAAGGACTCGCTCATTATCACAACGGAAAAGCTATATATGGCTTAAAATATATGTTAAAAGTGCAGGAGGTGTATAATAGACTTCTATCAGATTCTAAAAACAGCAGGCTTAACTTTAATAGGGACAGGATTCTTTTTGTTTATCCTGGACGAAACAAACAGCTTAAAAAGTCAAGCAGCATTCGGGTTATTTCTCATAACAACAGGTAGCCTATTGTTTGGATTGGGATTTATACTAAAATTATCCCCTTGACAATCCTTGTACATTGTATTATAATAATAAAAAGGAGGAAAAGGTGAAGAAATTATTTGCGATATTGTTTTTGATAGGGTTTTTGATGGTTTCATGTTCGGAAGACTCAACTGGTCCGAATAATCCGGATGAGCCAGGGTGGGACGACGAGTTTACGCAGGATTGTCACCTTTTACTTTTGTGGGAAGATGCTCTTGTTGTAGCTTCGCTAGACAATGACTCTCTATGGAATTTTCTCCCTGATACTCTCGCAAAGATTGATAGTGCCATAGCTTTCTTGCTCAGAGACACTGTGGATTTTACTCAGGTTGTAGGGAAGGATAAACTAATACTAAAAGAAGATTTCGGCAAGTATAGTTATGCCGATGTAATTGAAACGGGAAACAAAATCTTCTCGATTAATTATCCGGATGATGTTCCCTGGACTTTTTCGGGTAATACCTACGATTTTTCAATAAACATATATGTTAGTGTTTTTGATACTACATATGCTTTTAGACGAGGGTACATTGAAGGATATTTTTATTATTGGCCCGGACTTACAGATACTTCCTTAACTTATGGAATTCTTGTTGATGTTTATACCGTCCCTTCCGATACTATAATAATTGACCCCCATGTTGTAGGGGACGTATATTTTGAAAAGTAAAGATGTAAGGAGCAGGCGTAATGAAAATCTTAAAAGGATTCGGATGTATTTTAGGCTTTGTCTTAAAAATAATCGGAGAGTTATTTAAAGGAGTATTATTAATTGGTGTCATAACCGGATTAAGCGGTTTTTTTGGCCCAAGGGAATAAAAAAAGGAGCGATCATGAAAACTATTATAGGTCTTTTTTTGTTTACGTTAGGCTTTCTTGGATGCGTCTCTCAGCGAGTTCGAATTTGCTGCAATCCCGTTCCTTTCAACACCTATAAAAGCATATACGTTTTAGACACGGAAGTAAACGACTCTTTAAACGTTAAATGGGAGATTCAAAAAGCTTTTATAGAAAAGGGTTTTAATATCCTTTCTAATGGAGAAGAGAAAAAAGAAACGGAGTACTTCCTTAAATTTTCATACGTCCCGATGATAGGCAAATATTGGACAAAAGGAGCGTATGATAGATACGAATATTACCCCACATTTGAATCTTTTGAAGTTGAACTATTTAATGCGAAAACAAAACAAACAGTTGCCACAATGAACTATTCCCAGAAAGGAGGAGATAACGAATCAATATGGGTTATTCTACGTAAATTTACAAGTCGTTTGTACAAACAATACAACGTTCTTTATCTCCGTCAAAATTAAAAAATGGCAGTGCTTAGAGAATACGCAAAAGATTATTTAAAATCCGGAGTTTCTGTCATTCCGTTACAACCTAAAGGGAAAACTCCTTTATTAAAATGGACGGAGTTTCAAAAAAGAAAACCTACCTTGGAAGAAATTACAACTTGGTGGGAGAAAACTCCGGACGCGAACATTGGGATTGTTACCGGTAAAATTAGCCGGTTACTTGTTATCGATATCGATACAAAAGAAGGGTGGGAGTTTGTCAAACAGAAAGGATACGGCGCCAAAGCGTGTCCTATTGTCGAAACTGGTGGGGGAGGAGTGCACCTGTATTATCGATACCCGGACGGAGAAATTACGGTAGGGGCGAGAATAGGAGAAGAAAGACACGGGATAGACTATAGGGGAGAGGGTGGTTATGTAGTAGCTCCACCCAGTCAACACACAACCGGCAAATACTACAAATGGAATAAATACATTCCCGACTTCACAATCTTTAGAAATCTTCCGGAACCGCCTAAGTGGATATTAGAAGAAATAAAAAAAATAAAAAAGTATGGGGGAGAGGAGAGTATAAAAAACATCGCAAAAGGAGTTAAAAAGGGAGGACGTAATAATGCGGCCGCTCGAGTAGCCGGTTTGTTATTGTCAAAATTTCCGGAGAAAGACTGGCCAATGTGTTGGGAATTTCTTAAAGGGTGGAACCAGAATAACAACCCGCCGTTACCTGAAGATGAACTGCAACTTGTTTTTAGATCGATATCATTTTTAGAAAGGAAAAGCAGGAGAGAGAGGCAGAGGAAAACAATAACAAAGGAGGAGTAAATGGAAAAAGAAATTAAAAAAGAAACCGACAAAGCTGTATTAGTTGAGAACGAGAAAAAAGAAGAAGTATGGTTGCCTAAGAGCCAGGTTAAAATCGAAAACGGAAAAGTTACCGAAATTCCGGATTGGCTAAAAGAGAAACACAATATCGAATAAAAAACACGCTAGAGACAAGGGGTATCGATAAACACCTCCGTACCCCTTTCTCTTCACTTTTACGCGCACATAGAAGCCCGTAGAAGCGTTTTAAAGCATTAAACCATGCAACACACCTAGTTTTCGGAGGAAAATATAGATACAGAGCATAAAGAGAAATTAGTAAAAAAGCTGGTTGAAGCAATAGAAAGAGCCAGAGAAGGGTATAAAGATTATCTGCGGGTTGCCAAAAATTACTACCGAATGTATCCGGATGCTCCACGGGTGAGACTAAAAACCGAAGACGAATACATAGCCGGACAAATAATCGATTTTTTCGAGAAATACAACTCTTCCAAAAATTAAAATACCCCCTTGACAAAAGAGTTTTTTATTTGTAACTTTTCTAAAGGAGAATTTATGAAGGAAAGTAATACTCTTACCAAAAAAAGTAATGGCGGAAAAATTCAACCGCGGGATTTTTGGTTTAATCCACACGTAGCAGAAAAGAGTGCCGCAATTATGGTTCGGGAAACGGTCGGGATTCGGCACAAAGACCAAACTTCTTCCAAACGCCTTAAGAAAAAAAATAACCCTAAAGGCTGATACCCTTTTAGTTGATGTTTAGTCAGCATATTGCGGTCTTGGGGTTAATTACCGCATTCTTATCATTGGTCCCCAGTTTTATTTCTAAAGAAGTAACGAAAGCCGTTGCTTTGGAGCAATTGTTCAGAATTTTTAAACCTACTTTTATTGTTCTTCTTTTGTCTGCTTTCTTCCTATTAATATATACAATCTTTAAACAGAATGTATTTAATGTAATCAATAATATTATATTCTACGTTGCTCTAATTTATTTTGTCTTTAATACAAGAAATGCCATTATGGCAGTATACCTTTCCGAACGAGAGCTCCGCTCGAGAGAAAAAGAATGCCCAAACTGCGGGGAAACCGTAAAAGGGATTGCGAAAGTCTGCCACTATTGCGGATATAAATTTTAAAACTAAAAAGAAACGCCCGTAGAGCTTCGAGAATTGATTTTAATCGACCCACCCGGACAAAACTACCCAAAAAGACACAATTTCTCGATATGCCTCTCCCCCGCTTCAAAATGCGATATAATACCTTTTACCCTTGACATTTCCCGGATCCTAAATATATTGTCGATATAATACCGTTTCTCTATCTAATAGGTATTATGGAGGCTTTTTTGAAAAAGAACAGTAATAAGAAAAAATTGCCGGAATTTTTGACCAAGGATGAACAGTACGCTTTACTCAAGCAACCCAACATGAGATATCCTACCGGAGAAAGAAATCATCTTATCATGAGATTAATGTTAAACGCAGGATTTAGATTAAGTGAGGCGACAAACTTAAAATGGGTCCACATCGATCTTATGAGCGGTAAGGTGATGGTTCGTGAAGGAAAAGGCGCGAAGGATCGAACTCTCTGGTTAAGCGAGAAAGATATAATGTATCTAAAAAAATGGAAGGAACGACAAATTGAGGTAACCGGCAAAAATCCGGAATACGTCTTTACGACTTTAAAAGGCGAACAGCTCGACAACCGGTACGTCAGGGATATGGTCTACAGGTATACGGAAAAAGCGGGAATAAAAAAGAACGTATCTCCGCACACGTTGAGACATACTTTCGCAACCGATCTCTATAAAGAATCTAAACACAACATAAGATTAGTTCAAAAAGCCCTGGGGCATTCGGATTTGAGCACAACGCAAATTTATACTCACCTGGAAGATGAAGAACTCGAAGACGCCTTGAAAAATTTTAGGAGATGAGAGTGCGAGGCGTTAGTCTAAGAGTGAAACTTACAGAGCTTAAAACTTCAATAAAAAATTTCTGGTGCAGAATAAGCAAAGGAATTAAAATAACAATTTTGGTTACAGTAGCAGCCACAGGATTCGTTGCTTCAGTTATTACAATATTATCTTCTCAACAAGTACGTTTATTCTTTAAACGCATTGCGTTCATTTTCTGGAGCTGGATGACAACTAAAATTTCTCTCGGCATCACCATACTTATTATAATAGGATTCATACTAATATACATAGCGTTTAAAAAGATTTTCAAGAAGAAGTATCCGGACTGGTGGAATTATAAAGCAGATTTTTTTCATATCGATAGCAACAGTGAATATGATTGGTTTTTTGTTTGGGAATATAACCCCTCACAAAATACCTGGACACAGAAAGCTGATTTTGGGGGAACTGCGAGATGGGCTGCCGTTGGTTTTTCTATAGGTGACAAAGGATACCTTGGCACTGGATGGGATGGTTCCTACTGTAAAGACTTTTGGGAGTATGACCCCTCACAAAATACCTGGACACAGAAAGCTGATTTTGGGGGAGGAGAAAGAGCAGAAGCAGTTGGCTTTTCGATAAATAATAAAGGTTACATCGGTACCGGATATAATTATAATACTTACGGTTACGGTCGCCACAAAGACTTTTGGGAATATGACCCCCTAACCGATGCTTGGTCTCAACGAGCTGATTTCGGTGGAACAACCAGAATAAGAGCGGTAGGTTTTTCGATTGGTGACAGAGGTTATATTGGATTGGGAACTGACCCATCATATAGGGATGATTTTTGGGAATATAACCCCTCACAAAATGCCTGGACACAAGTGGACTCCTTCGCAGGAACTGCTAGAAGCTACGCAGTCGCTTTTTCTGTAGGCGGTAAAGGTTACATTGGTACTGGATGGGATGGTTCCTACCGTAAAGACTTTTGGGAGTATGATACAGCAAATTCATTTGTAGTTGAACCGTACGTAACGGATGCATACATATTATACCAGAACTATCCGAATCCGTTCTATCTATCAACAGCTATCCGCTTCGCCATCAAGGAGAAATCGCATGTTAAATTGACCATCTTTAACACGATAGGCCAGACCGTTGCCACTCTAGTAGATGAAAAACTTCCTGCCGGTTATTACGAATCTCGTTGGGATGCAACTTTATCTAGCGGTATTTATTTTTATCGATTGGAGGCAATATCTGACAATAATCCATCTTTGAAATTTATAGAAGCAAAGAAAATGATTTTGTTAAGATGAATATACTTATGTCGTTTTTTCATTCGTAATATAATATATATATTTAGGCAAATATTCCGCCCCACCCCACAGGGGACGCCCAAAGTATCTGACGATAAAAGACGCAGTTAATTTTCCCAGCGAGAAAATTACTTCTCGGCTCTCAGGATAGCTCTTTCCGAAACAAAAAAGTTTCCGAAAACCATGCCCGCTATTCCTTCCGAGACGCTTTTCCTGTCAGATACATTGGGCTTATTAAACACCCTCCCCCTTGTGGAAAAGACAAAATATTGAAAGATAAACATCCAACATTTTTTGGAAAACCTGTCTACCGGCAAAAATTGCCTATTAGACTGAAAGACCGTGCTCGAAAAGACGTTAAAATTTCTTTTTCTCCATACTTCCAAAAAAGCAAACCAGCCTCGAAAGCCCCAGCGTGGCTTTCTCGGTTTTAACGACATTTCGACTTTCCCGGTTTACCACTTTACCACAAACACAACTGAACTCTCCCCTACCTTTCCTCCAACAAACCGTTGAAATGACGTGTTGTGGAAAAACGTGCGGGCAAACCCAGCGAGTTTGCCGCACTCTCCTCTCCTCGATTTTGCTCTTGCTCCCGCAAACCATGCCCGCAAAATCTTCGTTGCGACTTCGTCGAGAGCTTCCCACAACATTTGGAAAGAAATCATATATGGTAA
Organism: Candidatus Zambryskiibacteriota bacterium; assembly: GCA_016932555.1. Classification (GTDB taxonomy): domain Bacteria; phylum Patescibacteriota; class Minisyncoccia; order Phycocordibacterales; family WO2-35-19; genus WO2-35-19. Next base: position 1,840 of record JAFGCQ010000023.1, on the reverse strand, counting down.
TTTCTTACCACATTCCAACAGTCAACTACTAAGCCTAATAAGGCTTTATAAATAATTTAGACCCCTCCCCTACTCACCTGCTAATAGAGCAAAACAAACTTTTTCAAGCTTAAGCCTCTTTTCGCTAAAACACATACTCTCATTAGCAAGTTCTCAACAGCCTGAACGCCTTATACTTCAAGGGTTTACACGCCCTACAAATCTTACATACCTTTTTCAATCTTCTGGTTTTATTTTTTTTCTTTTTTCTCCGCAACCCTTGCAATTAAAGAACTTACAGAAGAAAATTTTATATTTTAACCCCTTGACTTTTCCCTCAAAATGCGTATATTATATATATATAAACAATTAAATACGTTCTTTGACAAGTGAATATATAAGTAAAATTTAAGAGAAAAAAGCGATCATGAAAACAATTAAGGGGGTATCGTATGGGTAAAATGGAAAAGTTAAACTTTGGCAACTACGGAAGAGAAAGCAACGAGAGGGCGACCAACCCGAGGCTTATAAATGTTTTAGAGGTAAACGAGACAACTTGCAAAAAAGAAATAAAGTATCCTATGGATGTTGTAGAATTAATGAAAGATGAAGCGAAAGCAGACCGAGAAATCTTTTATGTTTTGCATTTAGACGCAAGAAATAGAATTATTCAAAAAGAGATTAATACAATAGGGACAGTCGATAAAAGCGCGGTCTATATAAGAGAAGTTTTTCGGAGTGCTTTATACAATCAATCCGTTGCGATAATATCAGTACACAACCACCCTTCCGGCAACGTTGAGCCTTCTGAAAACGATGAGATTACCTGGCGAAAAATAAATAAAGCTGGCGATTTATTAGATATAGATGTTTTGGATCATATTATCATTAGCCCTGACTTAAATTGCTACTCGGCAAAAGAACACTTTTTCAAATAAGGGAAAAAGCCAAGCCCCACAAAAGGAGGAGAAGAAAAATGGAATATAATATAATATGCAAAACGGCTGACTTGAAAGAATCTTATCTATACGAGACGAAACTGGCCAAGAAGGAAGCAGAGACTTTGGCCAAAAGTATAAATAAAAAACATAACCCCTATTTAAAGGCATGGGTTATTAAAGTTAAAAGAAAGGGTTAAAAATGAAAGCAATAGACAAAGTCATAAAACAATTAAGAAAAGACCGCCCGCAAACGGATTTTTTCAACGCTTGGAATTACTTGAAATATAAAGGATTTAGAGGATTAGACTTAACCAAAAAGGATAAAAAAGAACTGCTACGTTTTGGTAACGAAATAAGAAAAGAATAAAAAAAAGGAGCGATCATGAAAACAATTAAAAAAGATAAACCGATAAGGGGAGACATAAACATTTTTGAAATAGTAACAAATCAAATAATCGAGCAATTAAACAATAAAATTGTTCCGTGGAAAAAGCCCTGGAAAACTCAAACCTTATGGCCTTGCAACCTTATTTCTAAAAAGCCTTATCATGGCATTAATATTTTTTTGCTTATCTCGAAAGACTATTCACGGCCCTATTGGTTGACTTACAATCAGGCAAAAGAAAACGGCGGGCACGTTAAGAAGGGAGAAAAAAGCACAAAAGTCATTTATTGGAAAATCCTTACGGTGGAAAAAACTGAAGAAGAAATAGAAAGAGAGAAAGAAAGGGAAGAAGGAGAAGTAGAAAAATTTAAGGAAATTCCAATAATTAGATATTACCGGGTTTTTAATGTAGCTCAAACGGAAGGGCTTGAGCAACTAATCCCCGAAGAAAAAACCAAACAGATAAACTTTAACCCTATTAAAGAATGTGAAAAGATAGTTTTAAATTATGAGGATATTCCACCTATTAAAAATG